>NZ_MKVC01000022.1:0-10812 GCF_001899125.1 Dysgonomonas sp. 37-18
TACGTACGGTTCGGAGGCGAGTGCTTGGAAACCAATCATAGTAATATGATATGGCGCTGGGTGCTTAGCCTACAGAACCGCGACCTTTTCCCTGTGGTAACGATCATCATTATGGAAGCATTCATCAATAAGATGCGTCGGTTGAAAGGTATCCGAAAACAACTGATTGTGGAAGAAGCATGGAAAGCCCTTTCGTCTCCCAATATGGCTGAATATCTGAAGTATTTGTATAAAACCGTTCGTAAGTTTTTTGGTGAAGCAATCGTTGTTACTCAGGAAGTGGATGATATTATCTCATCACCCATTGTCAAGGAAGCTATCATCAATAACTCTGATTGCAAGATACTGCTTGATCAGCGTAAGTATATGAATAAGTTCGATTCGATACAGGCTTTATTAGGCTTGACTGAAAAAGAAAAAGCCCAGATACTTTCCATTAACATGTCCAATAATCCAAGCCGTATCTACAAAGAAGTCTGGATCGGATTGGGCGGTATGCAATCGGCTGTATATGCTACAGAAGTCAGTCCATCCGAGTATTACACCTATACCACCGAAGAGACAGAGAAACTGCAGGTGCAAAAACTCTCGGAAAAGTTAGGAGGGGATATTGAGCAGGCTATCAAGCTAATCACTTCGGATAAGCCTCTTTCGTAAACAGGCTTACCAACAATTTTAAATTAATCTCAAACGTAAAAAAAATTATATGAAAAAGTTCTTTTTTCTGACAGCCATTGCTGTCTCTTTATTTAGTCTTAACAGTTGCAGTAACGATGACGATCCGGTAAATCTGGGTAATCATGATGCCGTCTTAAAGATTCAGGCAGGTATCACGGCAATAGATGTTGTCGGTACAAAGGCATCAGTTGTATCCGCATTTCCTGAAGGAACAAACATCGGTTTGTTTGTTACATCGGGTAGTTTGGGGGATAACAATAATTCGTATAAAGAAAATGACAATGCCTTATCTGTTTTTAGAAACGGAATCTGGAATCAGACACCTGAGATCAGGCTTACAGGGGATAACGCTACGGTCTATGCCTATTATCCTTACGGCAGTAACAATACCGATGGCAGATCCATTTTTGTGGATCACGCTACGCAACAGGATTATATGTATGGAACGCATACTCCGGGACAGGCTGCTATCAACAAAGATAATCCGGCAGTAAGCCTGACCATGAAGCATGCAATGGCTTTGGTACAGTTTAATATCAGTAAATCCAATTATCCCTGGCAAGGTAAACTTACCCGTATTGAGATAGCCAATGCAGATAAGAAGACTATTCTTTTCAATGAAGGATTAATGGATATTTCAACAGGAACGATAAAGAATATTGAAGGAAAGAACAGACCGGTATCTATTCAAGCATATTCAGATATCTATCCGCTGTTGACTATTCCTGAAAAACCATCTCAATCGGAAGCCGATTTCTTAAAAGTCTTTGTACTGCCTATAAAATCGACCGGAGGCGAAGGAGATGTTGTTTTTAACTTTACTATTGACGGACGTATCTATACATGGAAAGTTCCTGCTAACACTGCTTGGAAAAGTGGAACTAAAAACACCTATGCAGTAACAATAAATGGTTCGAGCTTGAAAATCGGGAATGTAAATATCTCGGATTGGACAGGAGGTATTTCGGCTAATCTTACTATTACGGACTAATCTCACACAGGGAGTAAGAACACTGACTCTTCTGTTCTTACTCTGTTACTTCTCTCTTATTTATACAATTTACATCATTAAAAATCATTGAAATATGAAAACAAAATTCTTTATGTTGTGCGTGAGCCTTGTGCTTTTCACTTCAAATATATCAGCCCAATGGACAGTTTGGGACCCGAGTAACTTCACTCAGAGTATTGTCAATACCAGCAAACAGATCGTACAGACATCTTCGACTGCCAGTAATATGGTCAAAAATTTTCAGGAAGTTCAAAAGGTTTATAATCAGGGTAAACAATACTACGATGCACTCAAAGCTGTAAATGGCTTGGTCAAAGATGCCAAGAAGGTACAAAGAACCATTCTGATGGTAGGCGAAATATCCGATATCTATGTACACAGTTTTCAAAAGATGCTGTCTGATCCAAATTACTCTATCGAAGAACTCAATGCCATAGCCAACGGATATACACGTCTGTTGGAACAAAGCAACGATGTACTGAGCGAACTAAAAGGGGTTGTGAATATCAGTACACTATCTCTTTCGGATAAAGACCGAATCGATGTGGTTAACTCCTGCTATGATGCGATGCTTGATTTTCGTAATCTGGTTCGATATTATACAAATAAGAATATCGGTGTTTCGTACCTACGTGCTAAGAAGAAAGGTGAAACAGCCCGTGTCAATGCTTTGTATGGTAATCCTTCGGATCGTTATTGGTAAAATCCTAAATAAGAAAAAATATGGATTTCGATCAATTTCATCAAACCCTGCGGACGCTTTACGATCAGATGATGCCCTTATGCGGTAATATGATCGGTATAGCCAAAGGAATAGCAGGACTGGGGGCCTTATTTTATGTGGCATATCGTGTATGGCAATCCCTTTCTCGGGCTGAACCCATAGATGTCTATCCGTTGCTTCGTCCGTTTGCCATTGGCCTTTGTATTATGTTCTTTCCGTCTGTCGTACTTGGAACTATTAACAGCATTATGAGTCCTGTCGTACAGGGAACGAACGGGATGCTGCAATCCGAAACGCTGGATATGCAGAAATATGCAGAGATGAAAGACAAACTGGAATACGAGGCTATGAAGCGTAATCCGGAAACAGCCTACCTAGTAGATAATGAAATCTTTGAAGAGAAGCTGGATCAATTGGGTATTACCGATGTCGGGGAAATAGCAGGTATGTACATTGAGCGTGGCTTGTACAATGCGAAGAAGTGGATACGGGAAGCTTTTCGCGAGATTCTGGAAATAGTCTTTAAATCTGCTACTCTGATTATCGATGTGATACGTACCTTCTTTCTGATTGTCCTTTCGATTCTTGGTCCACTGGCTTTTGCGATATCTGTCTGGGATGGCTTTCAATCGACACTCACACAGTGGATCACACGATACATATCGGTTTACCTGTGGCTGCCTGTTTCCGATCTGTTTAGTACAATACTGGCAAGGCTTCAATCCCTGATGCTCCAATCGGATATTGAACGGATGCAGACCGATCCGAATTTCTCTCTGGATAGTTCTGATGCCATTTATATCGTATTTCTCATCATTGGTATTGTCGGCTATTTCACCATATCGACTGTTGCCGGATGGATTATATCCGCAGGTGGCATGGGCAATTTCGGTAAGAATGTAAACAATACAGCAACCAAAGCAGGGGCAATGGTTGGCGGTGCTGGAGGAGCTGCTGCCGGAAATATCGTAGGACGATTAAAAGGGCGATAGATGTCTAATCTCAATTATCAAATCAAAAAACAATGGAATTTAAATCATTAAAAAATATCGAATCGAGTTTTAAGCAACTCCGCATCTTTGGCATTGTGTTTCTCTGTTTGTGTACTGCTGTTGCAGGCTACTCCGTTTGGAGTGCCTACAATTTTGCAGAAGCACAACGCCAGAAGATCTATGTGCTGGATAACGGAAAGTCTCTGATGCTCGCTCTTTCGCAGGACTTATCACAGAACCGTCCTGTAGAAGCCCGGGAACATGTCAGACGTTTTCACGAACTGTTCTTTACGCTGTCTCCCGATAAATCTGCCATTGAAAGTAATATACAACGGGCATTACTCTTGTCGGATAAATCCGCTTTCAATTACTACAAAGACCTATCGGAGAAAGGATATTACAATCGGATTATCTCTGGGAATATTAATCAGACTATACAAGTCGATAGTATCTCCTGTAATCTGGATGTCTATCCTTATCAGGTTATTACTTATGCCCGTCAGATGATTATCAGGGAAAGTAATATCACGGAGCGCAGTCTTATAACAACCTGTAAACTCTTAAACTCTGTCCGTTCCGACAATAATCCACATGGATTTAGTATCGAAGCTTTCGAAATACGGGAGAATAAGGATTTAAGGGTATTGGATCGATAAGACGCTGATCCATGAAAGAGAGAATTAAAGAACTTGGCTATTGGCTGGAAGATAAGCTCAAAGACCTGTGTGGGGAGATTACTCCTGACAAGAGACTAACTGTAATTGTCATTATGCTTTTATTCTTTACAATCCTGAACCTGTATTTCACATTTACAGCTATCAGTAATTGGGGACGGGAACAGGAACGCAGGGATCAGTTAAAGATAGAGCATATCAAACAGTTGGAACTGGAAAAGACCAAACCGACAGATTCAGTATTTGATTCGGATATTCTAGACTCAGATATTGATGTTTCGGATAGTACTAATAACAAAACAGATCAATCATATGGCAGATAAACCAAAACTAAGTGAAGAGCAAAAACAAAAGCTGAAGAAATATGCGATTTTCGCATTGATGGCGATTGTTTGTGCAGGATGTATCTGGCTGATTGTCTCCCCATCGGAGAAAGAAAAAGCCAAAGAGCAGATAGGTACGGGTTTCAATGCCGATATACCCGATCCCAAAGGAGACGGTATCATTGGAGATAAGAAAGATGCCTACGAACAGGAGCAGATGAAGGAACGGCAGAAAGAGCGGATGCAATCCTTACAGGGTTACGCCGATATGCTGGAAAGTTCCAAAAGTGAACGGGTGACTATTAATCTGGATGATGAGCCTCAGCAAGCTGTGAAGAAAGAAAAGGCACCGATTAATAATTCGGTATCAGCTTACAGGGATATCAACCGTACATTGGGTAATTTCTATGAGAAGCCCAATGACGATTCAGAGAAGGAAGAGATGAAAAAGAAACTGGAGGAACTGGAAGCCAAGATGCAGGATAAGGACAATAAACAGTCGGCAGTCGATGAACAACTATTACTGATGGAAAAATCCTACGAGATGGCAGCCAAGTATATGCCACAGAATCAGCCTGAGTTTCCAATAACAAATTCCAATTCTTTGAAAAACAAGATTGAGAATTATGGGAAAGATGGCTCTTCTAAAAATGGAAAGACTACAATCAGCCCAGTTCGTCAGATACAAAAGAATACGGTTTCATCACTGGCCCAGAATATCAGTAACGAAGAATTGTATCAGATGTATGATCAGCCACGAAATACAGGTTTCAATACAATGGATGGAGAGATTGGAGTAAATAGTAAAAATACCATCTCTGCAGTTATCCACGATGACCAGACGATAATTGATGGACAAACTACCCGTTTGCGATTGACCGAACCATTAGTGGCAGGAACTACTCTTATTCCCGAAAACACGATTCTGACAGGTATTGCCAAGATTCAGGGAGAACGGTTGGATATACTGATATCATCTATTGAGTATGAAGGTACAATCATTCCTGTAGAAATGGTCACCTACGACACAGACGGACAGAAAGGTATTCATATACCGGGATCATTGGAGATGAATGCAGCCAAAGAGATTGTCGCCAATATGGGAAACAGTGTAGGAACAAGCTTTACGATGACTCAGAGTACTGGAGCACAACTGGCATCCGATCTCAGTAAGGGAGCTATACAGGGTGTATCGGCATATATGCAGAAAAAGATACGGCAGGTAAAGGTTACTCTTAAATCGGGCTATCGCATTATGCTGATGCCTAAATCATGAAGGGTTTCCAACTGAATAAAAACAAGTATTTATTAATCAAAGAAATAAACAATGAAGAAATATATTATTGCACTCGCATTGGTACTGACAACGATTGTAGCTCATGCACAGAATGAAACAACGTCAAAAGATATGCAGGAAGATCTGCAACAGGTATTAAAACCTACTTATGGGGATTATTATGAAGGGCTGAGCAAGAAGATCACCTTTGATCGAATGATTCCTCCATATGGTTTAGAAGTGACTTTTGAGAAGACCGTGCATGTTATCTTCCCTGCTGCGATTCGGTATGTGGACTTGGGATCAAATAATATTATTGCAGGAAAAGCGGGAAGCTCGGAGAATGTATTACGGATAAAGTCAGCTGTTCGCAGTTTTGAAACTGAGACAAATATGGCTGTAATAACCGAAGAAGGAAGTTATTACACTTTCAATATTAAATATGCCGATGAGCCAGAGAAGCTAAACATTGAAATGAAAGACTTTATGCACGATGGTATAGCCACGAATCGCCCGAATAACTCGATGGAGATTTACCTGAAAGAACTCGGAAGTGAATCACCCCGTATCGTTTACCTGATTAATCGTTCCATCTATCAGAATGACAAACGAATTGTAAAACATATCGGCTCGAAGCGATTCGGTATCCAATATCTACTCAAAGGTATTTACAGTCACAATGGCCTTCTGTATCTGCATACACAGATCAAGAACTCTACGAATGTACCTTTTGATATTGATTTTATCCGATTCAAGATAATCGATAAGAAGATGGTGAAACAAACGGCTGTTCAGGAAACGGTTATCCATCCACTACGGGTATATAATTTTATCTCTCAGGTTGGAGCTAATCAGACAGAAAGGACAGTTTTCACCATTGATAAGATAACGATTCCTAATGATAAGCAGTTGGTTATTGAACTCTTTGAAAAGAACGGTGGACGCAATCAAACCTTTGTCATAGAGAACAATGACCTGATACGGGCAGAACAGATTAATGAGCTAAAGATTAAATAAAATCAGGGTTACAGACTCTTTTATTACACACGAATACAATAACAAAATGTATAAATATAAAATAGCTTTAGTATTCATATTGAGCCTTGTCCTTATTGGACAGGCTCATGCCCAACGTTACTTACCCGGACAAAAAGGTATTCAGGTAACAGGTGGTTTTGTGGATGGATTTAATCTGGAAAAGAAAGACGGACAGGCTTTCTTTGGTGGCATTGCTTTATCTACTTATACCAAGAATGGCAACCGATGGACTTTTGGTGGAGAATACTTGCAAAAGTCTTATGAGTATAAGGATAAACAGATACCCATATCTCAGATAACAGTGGAAGGTGGTTATTATCTGAAATTCTTATCTGATCCAAGTAAAACAGTATTCTTGTCTGTAGGTTTTTCCGCTGTTGCAGGTTATGAAACGATTAATTGGGGGAAGGAATTACTGTTCGATGGAGCAACCATCACAACAGATAATAATTTCTTATACGGTGGTGCAGTCAGCTTTGAGATAGAAACTTATCTGACGGATCGACTTGTACTACTGTTTAATGCCCGCGAACGGGTATTACTCGGTTCGGACATCAATAAATTCCATACACAAATCGGTATGGGAATTAAGATCATGATCAATTAGATAAAACGTTCAAAACCATCAGCACATTTGGTAGGGAGGAATTCGATAATATCATAGGTGGCAACCTTATTGATATAGAACGGATCGGCTTTCATAATTTCTAAAGCAAGCTCTTTTGTTGCTGCTCTGCAAAGGATAACACCTCTGTTACGGGGTTCTTGTCGTCCTGAAGCAATGAAATAGCCTTCTTTATAATTTATATCCAGATAAGTGCGGTGCATACCCAGGTATTTCTCAACCTCGCTAAGTGGTTTCTGATAGGTTAGAACGAAAATAAACATAACATTCAAATTTGATGTAAAATTAAAAAATAGAAATCGATATGAGAAGAATAGCATCATATATAATTTACACGATACTGATCGCATGTATCGCATGTGCCTGTAGCGACGATATTGATATTCGCCAAAGTTATGAATTCAAGGTTACTCACCTGCCTGTGCCGAAAAAGCTGAGAATTGGGGAGACTGCTGAGATTCGCTGTCAGTTGGAACGATCAGGTAGATATGATAATGCTAAGTATTATCTGCGGTATTTTCAACCGGATGGCAAAGGAGAGCTAAGAATGGATGACGGAACGGTATTTCTACCGAATGACACTTATGAGCTGACTAAGGAAACGTTTCGGCTGTATTATACTTCTGAATCGGAGGATCAGCAGGTAGTTGATATTTACTTTGAGGATAATTATCAAAATACTTATCAGCTTTCTTTTTCGTTTAATAACGATAATTCGGAGGAGGAAATAGAATGATGACAATGATGGTAATTTCGTATGTGTACACTTGGATAAGTATTATTTATTCATAGGGAAGACTTCTACTGATATTAAAAGATGAACGAGAGTGGATAAATTAAAAGAGAATACGGATTAGTAAGTGTTAAAAAGATCAAGAAGAATATACTTCTTTCTTGGTCTTTTTTGTATTTTTGAAATAGAAAGAAAGAGTTTTAAACAAAAGAATTCAATGATAAATTTAGAGGATTTTATAAAAAAGGGACAAATGATAGATAATATTGCTAATTCTTTAAGCCTAAGCTCCCAACTACCTAGAATACTCAATACAGAAGGTCTAATAAATAACTTGACAGGAGCTAGTGTAATCTCAGAATTTATAAAAAGCATGGAACAACCTTTATATTCTTATACTGGTATATCATCAACATTTGAAATAATAAAGTCAATGAATAGGCAATCAAGATTACTTATGCCTAGTACAGCACTTGAGGCTATTATGTCAATTAATCGTCAACATAAAAAAATCTTTGAAAACTTTAATTATATATCAAAAGCAATTCATCTTCAACCTCATGGGATATCTCAGTTTAAAAATCTCTATTCTGCATTAAGTCATATTTCAAGTAATATTGCAACAATAGCTATTCAACAAAACAACTGGATGGTACTTGATGATTACGAATCCATAACAGAGCAAACCTTGGATTTCACTGAAGCTCTACACAATGAATCTGCAGAACACAATGAAAGGCTGTTTCAAACTTTATTAGCCTCAGTACTATCTTTTTATAACAAATATAAATCGGCAGGTATATCTGCTATGCTGATTATTGATATTCTTTTACGCTGCACAGACATACACCAATACCTTGATTTTATAGAAGATAAGCCAGTGGCAGCAACTCAATTAAGTATAGATCAACTATCTCATAAACAAGATTCGACTATCCATTTTATTCGAATACTAAATAAACATCTGAAAGATGTAAAAGAGTATAGGATTACGAATCGAAGCTGTAAAGTTATGATTAAACCCAAACTTAAATCCATAACAATAACAAACTTACCAGAAGCTTTTGAAGTTATCGTTATTCAAGTTCATCATAAGTGGGTCTATGTTAGTTATTTTGACCCTATAGATGATTTGCCTCAAACAGGTTGGATTTTGAAAAAATATTTAAATAAACCAGAATAAACTTGCGAAAATGAATTATCCCAGTAGAGATATTAATCATATAAAAGAAAGCACATCGTTAAAAATCTTATTCGAACATCTCCCCAATGAATGGATTATAAGAGAAATGACAGAGCGGGATTATGGAATAGATCTATATATTGAGATCGTAACAGATAATAGGATCACCGGTGATCTTTTAGCTATACAGATAAAGGGAAAAAATAAAGTCAAGTTTGATAAATCTAGAAAATGTATATACTCTGGGATCAAAAAAACTACAATTAATTATTGGCTAGGTTTGCCAGTTCCTGTTTTTTTTGTAGTTGTGGATTTAGATGCTAAAATTCCTTATTTTGTGAGTGTTAGAGAGCAGAATAGAAAAGGCCGTTTTATCAAAGATAGTAAAACTGTATCTTTGATATTAAGTCAAGATTTTAAAATAATTAATTCAGAGGCTAACCTTTTTAAATTAATGTATCTTAGAGAAAAACGATGGCCTGATGTCGAGACTGCTATGGAGAAAGCTTTAATGTCATTTACATCCTTTGGACCATTTATATTGATGTGTAGAAGAAAACCCGAAAATGAAACATGTTCTGCCACTATGCAATATCTATTATTAGAACATTATAATAACTTCTATTTAATAGGGAGATACCTCAATATTTGTAAACCTAAAACAATTGATGAATGGTATAGAAAACATCTTGAATTACTGGATGCAAATAATTTAGAATCAAATTCGCTTCTTCGTTTCAAATATAAGTACATTAATGAAATAATAGACTATTTTGCTTACGACTATAGAGAGGCTATAAGAGTTGCAAATTTATTAGTTATAAAAACTCAAAAGGAATATTACAAACAAAGATTTAAATCTCTCTATCTTCATCTTAAAGAAAGACCATTAGCTTTTATTTACACAGACTGGGATGCAAGATATTACTATGATGAATACGAAAATGAAACACAAAATATCGAAGAACTATTCTTTGAAGATTTTGAGGAATATGATAACTGTAATCTTGTAGATGGTCTGAATACATAATACCAGAAAAATAAGTGTTTAGATATAAAAATATCTAAAATTGGTTTTTGCTTCTTTTACTTGCTTAGGCTCATGAAAAAGAAGCGGGCAGAGATTTAATCTGCCCAAATGTTATTTTTCGTTTTAGTTTTAATTATAAACTGTTTAGGATCTCGAATACTATTAAATTCACCCAAAAGTCTAAATCCTATATATAATCGATACATACTTCGTCTATTTTAGTTTAATGAAATTTATGCAGCCAGTCTTTCTTCGATAAGTGGAATATTCTGCTCTACAAGATTTACTATTCGGCTGTGGTACTTGGTATTCTTATTACAAACACCCCTTGATTGAATAACCTTTAGCTGAGAAATTGACACTTCAATTGTTTCAATCCGTTTTCCATCTATACAAGCCGATAAGATCAGCGAATCTTCTTTTGAGTGATAACTACCGACACAATGGTGCTTATGAATAGTGATGCATAAGCATCATTATGCTCAGTATATGGTTATGCGTAGCATTTGTGATAACACGCTGCT
>NZ_MKVC01000023.1:0-392356 GCF_001899125.1 Dysgonomonas sp. 37-18
GAAACTCATAAGGTAGCAACGGATCCCACACCTGTGCGCTGAATATATGTGTATGATGGTCTTGTACTACTCTGGTTGTCCATGCGGGGATACGTTCGCCCTCTCCACCATTCCAACATACAATAAGTTTGTATAGGTCGTGGTGTTTTATTTTGTCCAGAGGCAGTTCTATTTGCCACTCACCGTTACCGTTTGGTTGCAGTCTGAACTCTTCAGTTTTTTGCCAGCCGTTGAAATCGCCTATCATATAGATAGCGGTTGCATTCGGGGCCCATTCTCTGAATATCCACGACTTTTCTGTTTTGTGAAGCCCAAAATACAGGTGTCCTGAGGCAAATTCAGAAAGAGTGACCTTTCCGTTGCAGGTAAGGTCGGCCTCTCTTTTCTGGATATATTCATAACGGCCTTCTATCGCTGCTGCATAAGGTTCTAACCAAGGGTCGTTTTTAATGAGTTTAAGCATGTCTGTCAATTGTTAATTACAGTTCGTCTCCCAAAGTGGGGGAGGAACTTATATTTTTATTTTTACCACTACTTTTCTTACCTGTCCTTCGCCTATACAAGGGGCATGCCCATCTTCTGGGAAGAATATAAGAAAGTTGCCGGGTAAGACTGTTATCTGTGTTTCAGTTTTGTCGTCAAAGAACTGAATGTCTTTTTCTTCATCAAAGTTGCCAATAGGATGCGTCAGGTCTTGGTGAGCTTTCCACCCGAAGGTTTCAGGCCTGCTTATTGGCAGTTGTATATCTATATATTTGTTATGTGCCTCCGGCTTCGCATTGTCGGCTGCTCTCAGGTCGCTGTCGCTTACCATTACAAAAAGGTCTTTACCTTTCAGCTCTGTTTTAGTCGGTTCGGCTTTCGAGAAATCAATTGATTTCAGATAGTCGAATGCCTCTTTAAACAGCGGGTGTAGATGTTCGTATTTTCCTGAGTTTTCTAATTTGTCTAATATCATTTTTTTATCTTCTTTTACTCCTGTTCGGGTACTCCTATATTGTCTATCATATCTTCTACACTTTCGTTGCCTTCGCCTTTGGGATTAAACCCATATTCATTTTCGCCATAATCACTTCCTGCAAAAAGCATCCAAAAAGCATAAAAAGGGACGAGTTGAAACCATCCGCTATTACCTCTGTCGTGGCATCTTTTCGCTCCTTGTGCAATCAAAAACCAATAGGCTGGTATCAAAAGAAGGAAAATGATAAGAAAACTCCAGTTTACATCCTCAAGTATTCCAGACAAGGCAAGAATGAGGGCAATCGTATAATAGTAT
The DNA here is from genome assembly GCF_001899125.1 of Dysgonomonas sp. 37-18. NCBI lineage: Bacteria > Pseudomonadati > Bacteroidota > Bacteroidia > Bacteroidales > Dysgonomonadaceae > Dysgonomonas > Dysgonomonas sp. 37-18. The sequence goes on from NZ_MKVC01000023.1 coordinate 1,277, forward strand.
GCTACATAAATAAGATAACTAAGTCCATATTCTAATCTGCGGATACGTCCTTTTGCAGAAAATGGATTTTGAAACATGCGTTGTTTGTCTTCCATATTTTATTTTGTAATCCTTTTTATTGCTTATATTCTTGAGGTGTTATGATTGTAGAAAATATATACTTTCCATTTTGGTCGTTGTATATATACTTTACGGTAATATCGTTATCCCTGAATATTTTTAAGTCGGGATTTGTTTTCAATACCTCCAAAAGCTGCGGCTTCAATTGTGTTTTGAAAGTGGTGGTATCACTTATCACCACTTGTAGTATGGTAAGATGATACTCAAAATTACTACTGCCTACAGCAACGCACTTATCTAGGCGAGTCCACTGATCCAATGTCTTAGGGCAATCTTTGTTTGTCTCGGCAGCTATTGCCTGCAACTTGCTTTCGATACTGCCTGCACACCGGGTGAATGAAAAAATGCTAATTAGCAGAAATGTGCAAATGAGGTTTCGGCTACTTAGAAGTTTGTTCATGGATTCTTAAATTTTATAAACCATACAAGTTTAAGAAAATTAATCGGATTATCTGTTAATTCCGCTGTTTTTTATTGTGGAAGCCGATTAAATGTTTCTCCTTAACGTTATTTTTACTTACTTTTGTCATAAAATCTAATCATTCACACGATTAACTTATTTGTATGAAGAAAATCTTATTTATTCTTAGTATTCTAATTATGGTTTATTCTTGTAACACTACAAGCAATAAGGATGGGAAAGATAATCCTTTCTTTTCCGAATTCGACACTCCGGAAGGGGTTCCTCCTTTTGATAAAATAAAAGCAGAACATTTTATGCCTGCTTTCGAAGAAGCAATGAAGCGTCATAATGCCGAGATTGATTCTATCATCAATAACCCCGAAGCACCTACTTTCCAAAATACAGTAGTGGCTTTGGACGAGTCGGGCCGGATGCTTGATCGGGTAGGTTCTGTATTTTCTGTAATGACAGGCACAATGTCCGATTCTGTGTATCAGAATATAGAAAAGGAGATTACGCCTTTACGTACCGAGCACTATGATAATATCAACTTCAACGAAAAGCTTTTTGCTCGCATCAAAACCGTGTACGATGATAGCCTGCAAGTAAAGACCCTGACAACAGAGCAAAAGATGTTGTTGGATAAAACATACAAAGGCTTTGTCCGTTCGGGTATCCTGCTCGATGGTTCGAAGCAAGCACGTTTGCGTGAGATCAACAAAGAGCTGAGCAACGCATCGCTTAGTTTTAATCAGAACCTGTTGAAAGAGACAGATAGCTACCAATTGGTAATAGACAAAAAAGAAGACCTCTCGGGACTTCCTGAGGATGTGATTGCCGCTGCTGCTAAAACAGCAAAAGACAAAGGGCTGGAAGGTAAATGGGTGTTTGGTCTGAGCAAACCAAGCTGGGAGCCGTTTTTGCAATATGCCGACAATCGCGCGCTTCGCGAAAAACTATATAAGGCGATGTATATGCGTTGTGATAACGGAAATGAATTCGACAACAAAGAAAACATAAAGAAGATAGTAAGTCTCAGACTTGAAAAAGCAAATATGCTTGGCTATAAATCGCACGCCGACTATGTACTCGAAGAAACAATGGCTAAGACTCCTGAAAATGTGATGGGGCTGCTAAACAATATATGGAAGTATGCTCTGCCGCAAGCTCAAAAAGAGGCTGCCGAACTTCAAGCTATTGCTAAAAAAGAAGGACATGATATAAAAATAGAATCGTGGGACTGGTGGTACTATGCCGAAAAGCTTCGTAAAGAAAAATACGCATTGGATGAAGAGGCTTTGAAACCTTACTTCAAAGCAGATAATGTGCGTGAAGGTGTATTTGCTGTCGCAAACAAACTATATGGCATTACATTCAAGCCGAAAACAGATATACCTGTATATCAGCAAGACGTAAAAGCATACGAGGTAAGTGATGCTGACGGTTCATTTATAGGAATCATTTATTTCGATGATTTTGCACGTCAGGGTAAGCGTCCGGGAGCATGGATGAGCAGCTTCCGCAAACAGGAAGTATATAAAGGTGAGTTTGTTTATCCATTGATCTACAATGTGGGTAACTACAACCCTCCAACAGATGGCAAGCCGGCACTGTTGACACTCGATCAGGTGGAAACTATGTTCCACGAATTCGGACACGGATTGCACGGATTGTTATCTAAATGTACTTACAACGGCGTGTCGGGTACATCGGTTGTTCGCGACTTTGTAGAGCTGCCTTCTCAGATCATGGAGCACTGGGCATTTGAGCCGGAAGTATTGAAGATGTATGCAAAGCATTATGAAACAGGCGAAACTATTCCTGCCGAACTGATACAAAAGATTCAGAATGCGGGTTACTTCAATCAGGGATTTGCTACCACAGAGCTTGTGGCTGCTGCAATTCTGGATATGAAATGGCATACGCTGACCGCTTCTTCTCCAAACTTTGACCCTAAACATGGCGAAGGTCTTGAAAAACTGAACGTAGATAAATTTGAGGCAGATGCAATGAAAGAAATCGGCTTGATCTCCGAAATAATACCTCGATACAGAAGCACGTATTTCCAACATGTATTCAGCGGAGGCTATTCTTCGGGATATTACAGCTACTTGTGGTCTGAAGTTTTGGACTCTGACGCATTCCAGGCTTTTGTAGAAAAAGGAAATATTTTTGATCAGGAAACTGCAAAATCGTTCCGTGAAAACGTATTGTCGAAAGGCGGATCGGAAGAGCCAATGGTATTGTACAAAAAGTTCAGGGGCGCAGAACCTAATCCGATTTATCTGTTGAAGAACAGGGGATTTGTAAAGTAATAAGTTCTAAGTTGTTTGTTAACTGATAACTGTTGGCTGATAAATGTAATTTATTATCTTTGCAACTCGAAAAAAATAATAACAATAAAATACAATCAATGGCAACTACTGCAGATATAAGAAACGGTATGTGCATCGATATCGATGGACAATATTATGTAATAATCGAATTCCTTCATGTGAAACCGGGTAAAGGCGCCGCATTTGTACGTACAAAAATGAGAAGTGTAACTACCGGACGTGTTCTTGAAAGAACATTCAATGCCGGAGTGAAGCTGGATGAAGTGCGTATCGAAAGACGTCCGTATCAATTCCTTTATCAGGACGATATGGGGTATAACTTTATGAATACCGAAACTTTCGAACAAATATCTCTTGCAGGGGATATGATAGCCGGGGTGGCTTTTCTTAAAGAAGGAGATATGGTAGAGATACAGGTGCATGCCGAAACAGAAACTGTATTGACAGCCGAAATGCCTCAGAACGTTGTACTTTTGGTAACGTATACCGAACCCGGACTGAAAGGTGATACTGCAACCAATACGTTAAAGCCGGCTACTGTAGAAACAGGGGCTGAGGTGCGTGTTCCACTCTTTATTAACGAAGGAGACAAAATTAAAATTAATACAGCCGACGGCTCGTATGTAGAAAGAGTAAAAGCATAGTAATTATTACTTTTATAGAGGATAAGGTCAGTTTTCAAAACTGGCCTTATTTTTTTTATGAAAAATATTTTATATTCAAATTTTATGTATATTTTTGAAGTTGAATGGATCTAGGAGACAAATAACCTACATGAAACTTAATACGAAACTAAACATTAAGGATTGGGCTGAAGAAGACCGACCCCGCGAAAAGATGTTGTTAAAAGGGGTATCGGCACTTTCTGATGCTGAATTGCTAGGTATACTGATCGGTTCGGGCAATAAAAGCGAAACAGCGGTTGAGCTGTCCCAACGGATTTTACATAGCGTTTCCAATAACCTGAACACTCTGGGTAAATTGGAAATAAAAGACCTTATAAAGGATTTTAAAGGAATAGGAGAAGCGAAAGCAATAACAATAGTGGCGGCACTGGAATTGGGAAAAAGAAGGAAATTGTCTGAAGCCCTTGTCAGTCCGCAAATTACGTCCAGTAAAGATGTGTATGATATATTTCATCCGATATTAGCAGACCTAAAGCATGAAGAAGTATGGGTTTTGTTCCTTAACCGGGCTAATAAAGTGGTGAAAAATATACAGATAAGTAAAGGTGGTTTGACCGCAACAGTAGTGGATATCCGTCTGATAATGAAAGAAGGTATCCAATCCTTAGCCTCGGCTATGGTACTGTGTCATAATCATCCCTCGGGAAACACTCAACCGAGCGACGATGATGATCAGATTACAAAGCGGCTCAAAGAAGCAGGACATATTATGGATATCCGCCTGCTCGATCATATTATTGTTTGTGACAACTCATACTACAGCTATATGGATACTGGGAGATTATAGAAGAGCAAAATAAGTATTAAGATGAAAACCGCTATTACACAAAACTCAATTGTAGAGCAAAGTTGGCCTCGTATAGAGAGCTATTTATTGAAACGAGGCGTGAGACCTGATGCAGTATTACTACCCGGGGCAACGCAAGAACAGATAGGCTGGGCCGAGTCTGTGCTTGGTGTAAAGTTACCCATCGATTTTCTCGAATTTTATAAAATACATAACGGGCAGATACCTAATGCGTATGGCATCGTCAACGGTGAAGAGTTGATGAGTCTTGAGCGTATTGTAGAAGAGTGGGTTATTTGGCAACGTCTGGCTACTGCCGGAGCCTTTGATGATGCGATGGCAAATGCAGACGATGGCGTACAAGAAGTGTGGCATAGTCGCTCGTGGATACCTTTTACCGACGACGGTTTGGGTAATCACTTGTGCTTGGATATGGCTCCTGCAAACAGGGGATCGCGGGGTCAGATAATTCGTATATGGCACGACGATACCGGTCGATTCAGGCAAGCACCATCTTTTGGCTCTTGGGTTGCTAATTTTGCATACGACTTGAACCGGGCGATGTTCGTATAATCATCTTTTTTCATTATTTTTGTACCTCTAACAGAGGGTGATTGTAAACATTATATGCCAAAGAATGTTTATAACTCACATACAAAAAATGAATTATGAGTGATTTATTACAATTAGAAAGCAAAATAGTAAACATGTTGAAGACTGTTTACGATCCGGAAATACCAGTCAACGTTTACGATCTCGGACTAATCTACGAAGTGGATATAGACGATGATAAAAATGTAACCATCACAATGACGCTGACAGCTCCAAACTGTCCGGCAGCCGATTTTATACTCGAAGATGTAAGATATAAAGTACAGTCGGTTGCGGGAGTCAATAATGTGATCGTAGATCTTACTTTCGAGCCCGAGTGGAACAAAGATATGCTTAGCGAAGAGGCAAAACTTGAGTTAGGATTTTTATAAAACACAGGCGGTGGGAAAGAAAGTTTATTTTTTATCCGATACCCATTTGGGTTCTGCTTTTCATAAGAAAAGAATGGATAAGCAACAGATGATGACATTGCCATCTGTAAAAATCAAAGAAAGTTATTTCCCACAACATGAGGTGGAGCGCAAGCTGTGTCGTTGGCTTGACATGGTAAAGCAAGATGCACAGGCTGTTTATCTGTTGGGTGATATTTTCGACTACTGGTTCGAGTACCGGAATGTGGTTCCGCGTGGATTTGTCCGTTTCTTGGGCAAAGTAGCCGAGCTTACAGATATGGGTATAGAGGTGCATTTCTTTATCGGCAATCACGATATTTGGGTGACCGACTACTTACAGAAAGAGTGTGGTATGATTGTTCATGTTCAGCCTTTGGTGAAAGAAATATTCGGCAAAAAGTTTTTTCTGGCACATGGAGATGGCTTAGGTGATGATTCTGCATCATTTAAAATCCTGCGGTCTGTTTTCCATAGCAAAATATGCAGAAAAGCTTATGCCGCTATTCATCCCCGTTGGACGGTAGGCTTTGCGCAATGGTGGTCGAACCACAATCGTGAGAACGACGAGATGCCGGACTATTTTGGTGAAGATAAAGAGCACTTGGTGGTCTATGCCAAAAATCATTTGAAACTGGCTCCGAATATCAACTTCTTCATCTTCGGACATCGGCATATAATGCTCGATCTGATGATTTCTGCTACCGGCAGGGTCGTGATATTGGGCGATTGGATTAAGTTTTTCTCTTATGGCGTATACGATGGTGAGAACTTTTCGTTAGAGATGTTTGAAGAGTAGACGGTTAAATAATAGACACAAAAAAAGGGAGAATCTTTATTCTCCCTTTTTTATTATTTATAGATATTTAGAACTTAACACCATATCCAAATCCTACAGTGAAATGGTCAGCATCGCTGAATGTATACTTCATTTCGAGGTTTAAGAAAGTATTGCTGCTCAGATTATACTCCAAGCCTCCACCAAGATTGAATCCCCAGTTTGTGAAGCCATTACTGCCACTACCATTACTACCAGAATAGCGATTGTTCAACATTGCCAAACCAGCTAAAGGGAATACGCTTACATTACCTTCTAATGGAAATACATAATGTGCATTTACGTTGATATCAAGCCCTGTAACTTTATTCTTAGGAAATAAGAACATTACATCCGGTGCAATACGAATATTGTTAGTGATGTTGTATCTGCCTTCAGCACCAATCATCAAACGACCCGGGTCTGATTGATAACCGGCTTGAAGAACGCCTGATTTTTCACCTTGTTGTGCTTGCACTCCGATTGCCAATAAGGCAAACATAAAAACGAATAATACTTTTTTCATATACAATTATTTAATAAATTATTATACAATAAAATATACTTTAAATATTTAAAATTAAGATTTGATTATTTTTTCAGATTGTAATGTGCTACGGTTAAAAAATTTGTTCTGGTTTTAATTTTTTATTTAATGTTATTATTGTGTCCTTTTTAAATCCCTTTTAACAAACAAACGCACAAACATAATATAAAGTTCACAAATATTTGTGCTTTTAGGTTTGTTTTTTCTAAATAAAAGCGTTTTTGATAAATATTTACAGCTTCTGAAATGACTTTAAAATCTACATAGTTAAATAATACTTAGGGAGTTTACTCTGTCTGAAAAATTAAAGTGAGGTCTGATAGCTTATCAATAAAAAACATCTAACTTTGTACCCGAGTTAATTAGAAGGTTATCGTTATGAAAATGATAAAAGGTATCTTTATCATTCTCCTGTTTTATTTCTTGGGACAAGGAATCAGTTATCTTATTCAAGGATTCGTTCCCGGGAATATCATCGGAATGATTTTATTATTCCTCAGTCTTTACTTCAAGGCTATCTCTCCCGACAATGTAAAAGACGTAGCAAATGTGTTTACCCGCAACATGGCAATATTCTTTATTCCTGCCGGAGCAGGCTTATTGGGTGCGTATGGTGTGATCAGTAAATTCTGGATGTCTATACTCATCGTTTGTTCGGTGAGTACGGTATTGGTTATTGTGGTTGTCGCTATTGTTCAACAGCAAATGGAACAAAGAAGAAAATGAGAGCACTATTTGAATCCACAGAATTTACGCTTCTCCTTGTTTTTGGCAGTTACCTGTTCGGACAATGGGTTTTTAAGAAGACACGCATCGCTTTGTTGCATCCTATGATTGTTGCCATTGCTATTATTATAGCATTCTTAAAGGTGACAGGTATCGATTACCGGACTTTTGAAGAGAGTAGCCGGTTTGTTAGCTTCATGCTCGGGCCTTCCGTTGTGGCGTTAGGCTATATACTATACGAGCAGTTGGCATACCTTAAGGGCAATGTAATATCCATCCTTACTTCTATCTTTATGGGTAGCATTGTGGGGATACTCAGTGTGGTACTATTAGCGAGAATAACAGGAGCCGATCAGATGCTTATCCATTCTCTCGAACCCAAATCGGTGACTACACCCATTGCGATGAGTATTGCCGAACAGTCGGGCGGTAATGTATCGCTTACGGCGGTGATTGTGCTTTTCTGCGGTATATTCGGAAGTATTATCGGACCACCTATATTACGTTTGCTGGGTATCAAAAGCAGTGTTGCCAGAGGCTTGGCTATGGGAGCTTCTTCACACGGAGTAGGTACAGCCAAAGCAATGGAAATGGGGATGATAGAGGGCGCATTGAGCGGGCTTGCCATCGGCTTGATGGGGGTAATGACTGCATTGCTGATACCTATATTGCACCAGCTGTTTGCTTCATTATAGAAAAAGGCCGATAGGATGAAAAATCCTTATCAGCCTCCAAGCATAAAAAGCTTATTGAATTCAGCAAAACTCTTATCTCAAAGATGATATGTCTATAACGTAACGGAATTGAACTTTTCCGGCGAGTACATTTTTGTATGCTTCATTTACCTGTTGTATCGGTATAATCTCTACCATCGGGTAAATGTTGTTAGCGACCGAGTAATCCATCATTTCCTGTGTCTCGCGTATGCCGCCAATCAACGTTCCATATATTTTCTTGCGTCCTTGCAGAGCCCACGTTTGCACAGATGGCATGTCTTTGATAGCCGGAACACCAATCAGAACCATTGTACCATCAACTTTCAGCATCGACAGATACGATTCTACGCTGAACGAAACGGGGATCGTGCTCAAAATGAGATCGAATGTTCCTTCCAGACCTTTCGATTCGTCTGCATTTTTTGTGTTTACATATCTTACCGCACCCAGTTTGGCGGCAGCCTCACGTTTATCTTCGGTAATGTCGAAAATAGTAACTTCGGCTCCCATCTTTACAGCATATTGCACAGCCATATGTCCCAATCCACCAAAACCCGCAACGGCAACCTTATCGCCCGCCTTCACCTTATTATATTTCAACGGCGAATAGGTAGTAATGCCTGCACATAGGAGAGGAGCTATTTTTTCGAGAGGAGCACCTTTCGGTATGGTTATCGCAAAAGCTTCTCTGACAACGATGTTATTTGAGTATCCGCCTTGCGTATATCCGTCACCTTCCTTGCTGCTGTAGGTATAAGTAGCCCCTTTGGTGCAATATTGTTCTTCACCTGCTTTGCAGTAGTAACATTCTCCGCACGAGTTGACCATACAACCCACGCCTGCATAATCTCCGACTTTGAACTTAGTAACATTCTTGCCTGCTTTCACTACCTTGCCCACAATCTCATGTCCCGGAACAAGCGGATAGGCTACTTGCCCCCAGTCGCCTTTAACGGTATGTATATCTGAGTGGCAGATACCCGAATACAGTATCTCTATCAGTATGTCATCATCGTTGAGATTTCTGCGTTCAAATTCGTAAGGGGTAAGAGGAGCGGAGGGGTCTGTTGCAGCATAAGCTTTTGTACAGATATGCCCATGATGTTGGTGATCGCATTGAGCATTCAGGTGAATGACTCCAAAAATAAACAGAGCAACGAAGCTGCTAAGAAATTGTGTCTTCATGATGATTGTCGATACTTTAAAGTGATAGACTAAAATGACCGTATACATAATATGATCGTTGAAAAAAGAAAAACCCTAAAGGAAAAATCACTTTTTTTATACCGGGGATTTGAAAATATTATTGTCTTATTTTACTTGTTAAAGACAAAAGATACTCCCTGTCGTCAGTATGACTGAGTGTACGTGATATGTAGAGATAACGTTTTAGGTTACTTATAATATCAGGCAGTTCTTTTTTTGGTTACCTTTGCGATGATTAGAAATACAATCTCGGTTTAGAAAAATAGTTTTCAATTTATAACTCAAAATATATATGGCTTCTTTCCTGCAAGTTGAAGGACTTACAAAAAGCTTTGGTGATTTGGTTTTGTTTCGTGATATATCATTCGGTATAGCCGAAGGCGAACGCATCGGGCTGATCGCAAAAAATGGGTCGGGCAAGACCACCTTGTTGAATATACTCACAGGAAAAGAACCTTACGATAGCGGAGCTGTTGTTTTTCGCCGCGACTTGCGTGTTGCGTATCTTGAACAAGATCCTGCCTATCCCGAAAATCTGACGGTGCTAGAAGCGTGTTTCCATTCGGGGAATGATGTTACAGACCTCATTGCCGAATACGAAAGGGTAATCAACTCGAAAGATCATTCGGGGCTTGATGCTATCTTGCAGAAGATGGATGTTTTGCAGGCATGGGACTACGAGCATCGTGCAAAGCAGATTTTGGGACAACTGAAAATTACCGATTTCGAACAAAAAATATCGCAGCTGTCGGGAGGACAGCTCAAACGTGTGGCACTTGCCAATGTGCTGATTACCGAACCCGATCTTATTATTCTCGATGAGCCTACCAATCACCTCGACCTCGATATGGTGGAGTGGCTCGAAGAATACCTTCAACGTTCACGTTTGAGTCTGTTGATGGTAACGCACGACCGTTATTTTCTCGATCGTGTATGTAACGAAATCATAGAGATAGATCAACAACAGTTGTATCAGTATAAAGGAAACTTTTCGTACTATCTCGAAAAGCGTGACGAGCGTATTTCTGCCCAGAATGCCGAGTTGGATCGTGCAAACAATATTTTGCGTAAAGAGCTGGAGTGGATGCGTCGTCAACCGCAAGCCCGGGCTACGAAGGCAAAGTCGAGGATCGATGCATTCTACGACTTGGAAAAGAAAGCCCAGCAGGTGCGTGATGCTGGAAATGTGCAATTACAGATGAAAGGTACATATATCGGCAATAAGATTTTCGAAGCACAGCATGTTTACAAATCCTTTGGAGATATTAAGATACTCGAAGATTTTAATTATGTGTTTGCCCGATACGAAAAACTGGGTATTGTAGGAAATAACGGTACGGGGAAATCTACTTTCATCAAAATGCTGATGGGGGAGGTTGCTCCCGACAAAGGAGGGTTCGATATTGGCGAAACTGTAAAATTCGGTTACTACAGTCAGGACGGACTGAAGTTTGACGAACAGATGAAGGTTATTGACGTGGTTCAGAATATAGCTGAGGTGATAGATTTGGGCAATGGCAGCAGGCTGACAGCATCACAATTTCTACAACATTTTCTCTTTCCACCCGAAAAACAGCACAATTTTGTCTATAAACTTTCGGGAGGAGAAAAACGTCGTCTGTATCTCTGTACAGTCTTGATAACCAACCCTAACTTCTTGGTATTGGATGAGCCTACCAACGATTTGGATATCGTTACGCTCAATATTCTCGAAGAATACCTTCAACAGTTCAAAGGCTGTGTGATTGTGGTATCGCACGACCGTTATTTTATGGATAAGGTGGTAGATCACTTACTTGCTTTTCAGGGAAGCGCACGTATAAAAGATTTTCCCGGCAACTATACTCAATACCGAGAGTGGAAAGAGGTGCAGGAGCTTCTTGAAAAAGAAAAGGAACAGGCTGCGAAGCCTAAAGAAGAAAAGGTGCAACAGGCGCAGCCTAAGAATGAAGAAAAGAAAAAGCTTTCTTTCAAAGAAAAGCGTGAGTTTGAAGAACTCGACGCTCTGATACCGCAACTCGAAGAAGAAAAAGCGAACCTTGAAAATGAATTATCCAGCGGTACATTATCTACCGATGAGTTGTTACAGAAATCAAATCGTATCAGTCAACTGATAGAGGCGATAGAAGAAAAGACAATGCGTTGGCTGGAGTTGAGCGAGCTGGCATAGTATTAGAATAGGTGATTGCAAATCCCTCATGACTTAATCTTTCGGATTGCAAATCCTTATAGTAGAACGCAGGTGATTACAAATCCCCTGCAACGAAAGTATTAATTACATTCGATAAAGATAGAAATATAATGAAAAATTTGAATGTTAAAATAATAGAGTTAAACGAACGAAAATTAGTAGGATTATCTTTAGAAATGTCTTATGCTAATAACTTGACCGCAAATTTGTGGAGAAGTTTTATGCCTCGAAAGCATGAAATTAAACGTATAATAAATTCTGATTTAATCTCTATGCAAATTTATCCAGTTTCTTTTGATTTTTCTCCAAATATAAATTTTAGAAAGTGGGCTGCTGTAGAGGTTTCACTGGTTGAAGATATTCCTCAGAATATGGAAAGTTATACTATACAAGGAGGACTTTATGCCCTGATTCATTATAAGGGGTTGAGTACAGATACACGTGTCTTTGGATATATTTTTAATGAGTGGCTACCCCAATCTGAATATCTCTTAGATAATAACAGACCTCATTTTGAAGTGTTGGGTGAGAAATATAAAAATAATGATCCTGAATCTGAAGAGGATATCTATATCCCGATAAAGATTAAAAAGTAAAGAGAAGATTTGTTCCTCTCCAATTTTACTGTCCGATCGTCCTTTCGGATTTGCAATCCGAAAGTATATATTAGCAGGATTTGCAATCCGCAATAGAATCATGATAAATATACAAAACCGAATAGCACAAGATATATATTTTACAACAACTACAGTTGTCGATTGGGTTGATATCTTTACTCGTTCACGATATAAACATATCATAATAGAGTCATTGCAATACTGTCAACAAAACAAGGGTTTATTAATATATGCGTGGGTATTAATGAGTAATCATTTGCATATGATTGTAAGTGCAGAAGGAGAAAATACGATGAGTGACATTCTGCGTGATTTCAAGAAACATACAAATAAGCAAATTATGCATTCGTTAGAGAGCGACATTCAGGAGTCGCGTTGCGAATGGATGTTAAACCGTTTTGAGTACGCTGCACGAAACGATAAGAAGATTAAGAATTATCATTTTTGGCAAGATGGGAACGATATGCAACCTATTTATATGTATGATTATTTAGTACAAAAATTGAATTATATCCACCAAAATCCAGTGGTAGCCGAAATTGTTAATAAGCCGGAGGAGTATAAGTATAGTTCTGCTATAGATTATGCAGGGGGGAATGGTCTGCTAAATGTTATTATTGTTTAGTTTCTTTCAGATTGTAAAATCCTTATAGTAGATGGCAGGTGATTACAAATCCCCTGTAACGAAACCTAACTTGCGGATTTCAAATCCACAAGAACGAAAGATTGCTCGTCCTTTCGGATTTAACTACGTTACACTCCGTTGATTGCTATTTGTAATCCGAAAGCTCAACACAAGAACATATTAATTTTTAATATCAAGATTAATCAAATAACTTCAATATTGTATTTATCTTTGCAGAAACAAAAAGATGATGCTTAAACCCGGACCTATTGGTGTATTTGATTCAGGATATGGAGGTCTCACGATACTATCGGAGATACAAGCCCTTATGCCCGAATACGATTATTGCTACCTTGGCGATAACTCGCGTGCACCTTATGGCGCTCGGTCGTTTGAGGTAGTCTATGAGTTTACCAAACAGGCCGTAACGGCATTGTTCGATATGGGGTGTAATCTTGTTATTCTTGCCTGTAATACAGCATCGGCAAAAGCTTTGCGTACCATTCAGCAAAAAGATCTGCCAAATATGAATCCCGATAAGAGGGTGTTGGGTATTATACGCCCTACAGCCGAGATTATCGGACAGATAACACGCAGCAGGCATGTAGGAGTCTTGGGTACAGTGGGCACTATACAGTCGCAGTCGTACCCGATAGAGATAAACAAACTGTTTCCCGATATAAAAGTAACCGGTGAGGCTTGCCCTATGTGGGTTCCTTTGGTAGAAAATAACGAATACGAAAGTGAAGGAGCAGATTACTTTGTGAAAAAAAATCTCGATAATATTTTAGCTAAAGATCCCGATATAGATACACTTATTCTTGGCTGCACGCATTACCCGTTGTTGCTGAATAAGATAAAGAAAGTCCTACCCCGGGAGGTAACCGCCTTGCCTCAGGGAGAATACATTGCCCATAGCCTCAAAGATTATCTGCGACGGCATCCCGAGATGGATGAGGCATGTACCAAAAACGGAGAGACGCATTATTTTACAACCGAATCTTCCGAAAAGTTTTCAGGTGCGGCAACTATTTTTCTGAACAAAGAGATAGAAGTAAAGCACATTACACTCGATTAAAAATCCCTTATTTTTCGGTCTGCTAAAAAACAATTATATTTGTTTTTATTAATTGGCATGGATTTTACAAAAAGGAAATAAAGAAGTAAAAACCCCCTATTGTATATTATATAAATATACATCATTTAGAGCATTTCAGTAAAAATAAACAAACAGAATGAGCTACCTTTCGAAAGAATATCAGGAACAGTGGAATTTCTCAAAATATCCTCCAAGTGCTTATCGTATCTTTGGATTTGTGTTTAGCAAACAACCCGGAAGTTTTAACTACAATAAAAATATTGTTCAGATATTTACATTAAAACCTGATGATTTACCCGAACAAATAAGAATTGATAACTTCAAGAAATTATGTCAGAGCTTGTTCAGAGAGGTGAATGTAAAAGAAGACTTAGATGTAAAAACAGAAACTGACGATGAAAGTAAAGAGACTACAATCACTTTTTCTTCCAACAATATTTGCAACTGCTTGCAGTCTTTAAAATATGAAGATGAGAAGATACTCTTCAATACGCTTTACAAACCATCATTGGGAACATATCCCTTGAGCCTCAATCAGCGTGTCGAGTTTATTTTGGGAGTTTATTTAAATCATTCTCATCGCAAAACAAAAATGCTGTTTCGCGACAACTATCCTAAAATGGCATTGACTCATAGTTTTATGGCTGATCTGGCGGGAGAGGATGACGAATTCATTTTAACTTCACGTTTCGACAAGTCGCATAGCCACGTTATTGAGATTAACGAAAATGGGCAACTGTGGAAAAAAATAGAAACATTGCTTCTAGAATATGGGTATCAGTAATAAGTGATGATTCTTTTTTCGCTTCTCGAACCAGCAATTTTCTATCTTTCAGTAAGTATAACATTAGATGTTAGGAAAGGAATATAAAAGTAACAGCCTGAGGCGTGTTACTTTTGTTTTATCATTCAATTTATTTTTATTAATTTTAGAGTATTGTTTTAACCCAAACACCTGATATTCCATGATAGATTTAAAGAGGTTTACTTTAGTAATTATTCCTGCGTCAATACTCAGCCCATATAGTTATAGCCAAAATAAACAGAGTGATGCACCTCAATCTCGTCCCAATATTATTCATATAATGACGGACGATCATTCGTTTCAGACAATCAGTGCATACGGGCATCCTATCTCCAAGTTAGCACCTACACCCAACATAGACCGATTAGCGAACGAAGGCATGTTATTTAAGCAAGCTTTTGTCGAAAACTCACTGTCTACCCCTAGCCGTGCATGTCTTATGACAGGCTTGTATAGCCATCAGAATGGGCAACGTCAGCTCGGTGCAGGTATAGATACAACCAAAATCTTTTTTTCTGAATTACTTACGCAGGCAGGATATCAAACAGGAGTTGTAGGTAAATGGCATATGCAATGCGAACCAAAAGGTTTTGATTATTATTGCGTGCTTAACGATCAGGGAGATTATTATAATCCGAGCTTCAAAACGAAAGACTCTCACGGCAAATACATACGCGAAGAGGGGTATGCAACCAACCTGATTACAACTCATTCGATAGATTTTCTTAAAAACAGAGATGAGAGCAAACCTTTTGCCCTGTTGGTACATCATAAAGCTCCACACAGAAACTGGATGCCCGAAGCGAAGTACTATGACTTGTACGAGGATGTAGAATTCCCAAAACCGGAAACATTCTATGACGATTACGAAAGCCGTTGCTCTGCTGCCCGCACTCAGGATATGACTATCGATAAGACCATGACATTTATTTATGATCTGAAGCTAAATGAATTCAAGAATACACCACCCTATAATAAGGAATGGAGTGACGGTGGATTGCAACAAGCGATGGATCAAATGACTCCCGCTCAGCGTGAAGCTTGGGAGAAGGCCTATCATCCTAAGAATATGGAATTCATTAATAGTAACCTGTCCGGCGATGCGCTGCTCGATTGGAAATTTCAACGTTATATGAGAGATTATCTTCGCTGTATAAAATCGATTGACGATGAAGTCGGACGTTTGATTGATTATCTCGAGAAAGAAGGCTTGATGGATAATACAATTATTGTGTACACCTCCGATCAAGGTTTTTATATGGGAGAACATGGGTGGTTCGATAAGCGTTTTATGTACGAAGAATCGTTCAGAACACCGCTGATAATACGTTATCCCAAAGCCATAAAGTTAGGGACGAAAACCGATGCTTTGGTGCAGAATATAGACTTTGCTCCTACTTACTTGTCATTAGCCGGAATAGGGAAACCGACAGAAATGAGCGGAGTTTCTCTTGAAGGATTGTTTGACGGCAAGACTCCTGAAAATTGGAGAAAAGATTTATATTATCACTATTATGACTATCCTGCGATTCACAATGTACGCCGCCATGATGGTGTGAGGACAGAAAGGTATAAGCTGATTCATTTTTACGGTAAAGGAGAAATAGGCAATGATGAAGATATCAATTGTAACGAGTTGTTTGACTTGCAAAATGATCCGACTGAATTACATAATCTCTACGGAAAAGAAGGGTATGAAGAAATAACGAAGGAGTTGCAGACTACTCTCGATAATTATAGAAAGAAACTCAAGGTAGATGAGTTTTAAGTGAGTGAAAAACTTTTTCCGTCCTTCTATTATCAACTAGAAATAATATCACAATCTAAAACCAGACCGGATGTCTTCGAAAACGTATGCTCCTTTTGCAAAGCCTCTGTATGTGATGCTCAAGCCAATAGGTGCTGTTTGTAATCTAGGGTGCACTTATTGTTATTATCTGGAGAAGAAGGAGCTGTATCCCGACAAGGGTAATAAGACAATAATGAGTGACGATCTTCTGGAACGGTTTGTCTCTCAATACATCGAGGCACAAACCATGCAGCCGATACTGTTTACATGGCATGGAGGCGAACCTTTGATGCGTGACATCTCGTTTTATAAGAAAGCACTGGAATTGCAACGTAAATATGCTAAAGGGAAACAGATATCGAATACTCTGCAAACCAACGGCACGCTGTTGAACGATGAATGGTGTGAATTTTTTAGAGAAAACAACTTCCTGATCGGCATTTCCATTGATGGGGCCAAGCCCTTTCATGACAAATACAGAACAACAAAAGATCTGCGTCCGACGTTCGATCATGTTTTGCGGGGTATCAATCTTCTAAAGAAGCATGGAGTAGAATACAATATAATGGGAGTTGTAAATGACTTTAATATCAACTATCCGCTAGAGTTTTATCAGTTTTTTAAAGATATCGATTCTCATTACATCCAATTCTCTCCGGCTGTGGAAAGAGACAGCAATGGGAACGTAACTCAATGGAGTGTTACACCCGAAAAATGGGGCGATTTTCTCATTGCTATATTCAACGAGTGGGTAAGGAAAGATGTCGGAATCTATTTTGTTCAATACTTCGATTCTGCACTGGCCAATTGGGTTGGTGTCGACCCCGGAATTTGTATCTTTGCTAAGAATTGCGGACATGCCGGAGTTATGGAATTTAATGGTGATGTGTATTCTTGCGATCACTTTGTATATCCTCAATATAAGTTGGGTAATATAAACGACAAGACATTGATAGAGATGATGTATTCGACGCAACAAACCGAATTTGGGTTAGCAAAGTCGGCTTCCTTGTCATCTAAGTGTAAGCAATGTAAGTATTTGTTTGCTTGTCGTGGCGAATGCCCTAAAAACCGAATTTCAAAAACTCAATCGGGCGAAGAAATAAATTATCTATGTAATGGCTATTACAAGTTCTTCGAACATATAGCCCCCTATATGGACTTCATGAAAAAAGAGCTGCAAGCACAACGTCCTCCCGGTAATATTATGAAAGTCTTAAAATAATTATTGCAATAAGATTTTTATGTACACTTTTGTTACTTTTTAGTTGGAGTAAGAAAGAATATGCGAAAAATAATCCACATAGATATGGATGCTTTCTATGCATCTATCGAGCAACGCGACTATCCCGAATACAGGGGTAAGCCTCTTGCTGTGGGTTATGCGGGACCTCGGGGAGTAGTGGCGGCAGCCAGTTACGAGGCACGTCGCTACGGGGTACGTTCGGCTATGGCTTCCAAAACGGCTTTGCGTAAATGTCCGCATCTAATATTCGTTCCTGCACGCTTCGATGTCTACAAGTCTGTTTCGAAACAAATAATGGAGATATTCCACGAATATACCGATTTGGTAGAACCCCTCTCGCTGGACGAGGCGTTCCTCGATGTTACCGAGAATAATATGAATATAGCTTCAGCCACTCAGATAGCACAGGAGATAAAGCAAAAAATACGAGATGCTACAAACCTAACGGCCTCGGCGGGAGTTTCGTTTAATAAATTTTTAGCAAAGATTGCCTCCGATCAGGATAAACCAAACGGGCTGTTTGTTGTAAAGCCTAAAGTAGCTGAGCAGTTTGTAGAATCACTAGCTATTGAGCAATTCTTTGGGGTAGGGAAGGTCACCGCCAAAGTAATGCATCAAATGGGTATCAAGACGGGGTGGGACTTGAAGCAACGTTCGGAGAATGAACTTGTATCTGTTTTTGGTAAAGCAGGACATATTTATTATCAGAATGCACGAGCCATCGATTATCGTCCTGTAGAGTCGCAACGCATCAGAAAGTCCATCAGCTCCGAAACAACCTTCGACAGGGATATCGACTCGCTTGACGAATTGGCGGTGGAGTTGGATGCCGTGGCGCGTGATACGTTCGATTACTTAGAGAAGAAGAAGTTTAAGGGACGAACCGTAACGCTGAAAATCAAATATGCTGACTTTAAGATAATAACCCGAAGCCGTACATTCGCAGATGCTGTGGAAGACTACGAATCGTTTTACAAAGCAGGATTTGAGTTGCTTAAGCTCGTTGATCTATCTCCTAAAGTTCGCCTTATTGGTTTGGGGGTAAAGAATAGCGATGATGAAATGGGTTGGTACGATGCTGTTCAGTTGCGCATCAATTTTGAAGAAGATGAGGCTAAAGGTTAGACTAAATGTATATTCTTCTGAAAATCCTTTCAGATATTCAGATAAGTACTTACTTTTGCAGCAATGAAACCAAAGAAGAAAGGGGCACATAGTAACCGCACGAAGCATTTGCTTTTCTCGCTCAACGAAGAAGAGTATGCCCTTATATCTTCGTACATCAAAAAATACAAGATAGCCAACCGTTCTCGATGGTGCAGGGAAACAATTATTACCCATGTGCTCAAAAGCCTTGAACAGGATTATCCTACGCTCTTTGGCGAAAACGAAATGCGCCGATGACAACCAGTATTCTCAACGACGAGTACTATATGCGTCAGGCTCTTAACGAAGCCCGTCAGGCATTCGACAAGGGAGAAGTGCCTATAGGGGCAATAGTTGTTTGCAAGGGGCGTATCATTGCACGTGGACACAATCTCACCGAAACGCTCACCGATGTCACAGCCCATGCAGAGATGCAGGCGATTACGTCAGCCGCCAATGTACTTGGTGGTAAATATCTTACCGATTGTATTCTGTATGTTACCATAGAGCCATGCCCGATGTGTGCCGGAGGTTTACTCTGGTCTCAAATATCTAAAATTGTATATGGGGCAAAAGATGAAAAAAAAGGCTACTCTGTATTTTCCCCATCCATATTACACCCCAAAACTGAAGTTGTTTCCGGTGTCATGGAAGACGAATGCGCTTCTTTGATGAAAGAATTTTTCAAACAGAAGAGGTAGTTAACTTTCTGTATTATAGATAATAACTAATTGTTTAACATTAATTTATATTTTTCTCATGCAACATGAGGGACGAAATATTGTCTATTATATTGTAAGGCAAAAGTATTTTAAACTATACATTAAAAAATTAAAGAGTTATGAAGAAAACTGTAAAACTATTTTTAGCATCAATTCTCGGCTTTGTTTTAACAGCAGGATTTTCTTCTTGTTCGGACGATGATGGTTACTCACTCGATAAATACTGGGTGTCTATGGTAACCGTAAACAAAGTGGGAGAAAATACGTATGATTTTACGCTCGACAATGGAAAAAAACTGTGGATTGCAGCTCCTGTTGGGTTAAATCTGAAACCAAAATATAACAGAGCTATTATAAACTACACAATTTTATCCGACCAATATCAAGGATATGATCATGCGATCAAACTCAACGGCTACAAAGAAGTGTTGACAAAGGGCGTAGTATACATTCCGTCCGACGATCAGGCAAAGCAAGACAGCATCGGTCACAATCCTATTAAGGTTCATTCTGCATGGGCAAGCGGAGGCTATCTGAATATCTATTTTGGATATAACAGTGGCGGAACCACAGCCCACATGCTCAATCTTGTGTCAGCACAGCCCGACTTGTCGGTGTCAGGTGATGTGGTGAAGCTGGAATTCAGACACAACCAACGACAAGATCCGGAGCATTATCCTGTGAGTGGCTATGTATCTTTCGATCTAGCGCCATATTTGATAGCAGGACGAGATAAAGTAACATTTGAAATAACATGGATGGACTTTGGTGGGAAAACCAAGACAGATACGATTGAATACAAGTATGGTGCGGTTGAGGCTCAATCTAAAGACATACCAAGCGACGACAGTAAAACAACTAACCTGAATATTTATTAATATTCTTTTTGATTTCCTTTCGAAAAAGAGAGCTCGTGAGAGTTCTCTTTTTCTTTTTTCTGCTATAAAGTCTTTGAGATACTGATTTTTATGAACACTTTCTTTTTTTTCTGAGGTTATACCACTGTTTATTCTTTAAAAAGATGTATTTTTGTTCAGATCAGATTTTTTTAAATGGATAACATTAAACTAAAAGACCAAGTTAAGAACGAATTCACAGATTATCTGAATTTAAACAAGCATCGTAAAACTCCCGAAAGATACGCAATACTGGATCACATCTATTCTACTAAAGGGCATTTCGATATGGATTCCCTTTACAATTCTATGAAGCAGTCGTGTTTTAGGGTTAGCCGAGCCACATTGTACAATACTATAGAGCTGTTGCTGGATTGTAATCTGGTAGTCAAGCATCAGTTTGGAGCAAATGTGTCTCAGTACGAACGCGCTTATGGAAATGAGAACCATGACCATCTGATCTGTCTTAGTTGCGGCGAGGTGAAAGAGCACAAAAATGGCAACCTGTTCACTCCTGCACAACAGAAAAAACTACAACGCTTCAAGGTTAGCTATTACAGCATGTATATTTATGGTATATGCAACAAATGTATGCGGGCTAAGAAGACAGAAGAAAAAAAGAATAAAGTAACAGAAAGTAAGAATACTCGTATTAATAAGAAAAAATGAAAGTAGATGTATTGCTCGGCCTGCAATGGGGCGACGAAGGTAAAGGAAAGATAGTAGATGTTCTAACGCCTGATTATGAAATCGTAGCCCGTTTTCAAGGTGGCCCAAATGCAGGGCATACACTTGAGTTTGAAGGCAAAAAGTATGTTCTCCGTTCAGTGCCATCCGGTATATTTCAGGGAAATAAACTGAATGTTATCGGCAACGGTGTTGTGCTCGATCCTGCTTTATTCAAAGGAGAAATAGAAGCATTGGAAAAATCGGGACATGATCTCAAATCGAGACTATATATCTCAAAGAAGGCTCACCTTATCCTTCCTACACACCGTTTGCTCGACGCATGCTACGAAGCATCGAAGGGAGACTCTAAGATAGGAACCACAGGTAAGGGTATTGGACCTACATATACCGACAAGGTTAGCCGCAACGGTTTGCGTGTGGGCGATATTCTTCACAACTTTGAAGAAAAATACAATGCTGCCAAAGCAAAACATCTGAGAATTCTCAATCAATATAATTACGATACAAATGCGCTGGCTGATATCGAAAAGGAGTGGTTTGAAGGAGTGAAGAAGCTCAAAGAATTTACTTTTATCGACAGCGAGCACTTTATAAATAATGCTACCAAGTCGGGCAAAAAAATATTGGCAGAAGGAGCACAAGGTACAATGCTGGATATCGATTTCGGATCGTATCCGTTTGTTACTTCTTCCAATACAATTACAGCCGGAGCTTCTACAGGGCTGGGTGTTGCCCCTCGAAACATCGGTGAGGTGTATGGTATCTTCAAGGCATATTGTACACGCGTGGGTAGTGGGCCGTTTCCTACCGAGCTGCATGATGCTACGGGAGATAAGTTGCGTGAATTCGGATTTGAGTTTGGTTCGGTAACAGGTCGTCCGCGTCGTTGCGGATGGATAGATCTGGTTGCATTGCGCTATGCTATAATGATAGATGGTGTGAGCCAGCTGATAATGATGAAGAGCGACGTGCTCGATACATTCGAAACTATAAAAGCCTGTGTGGCTTATGAAGTAAACGGAGAGAGAGTAACCGAATTCCCTTTCGAGATAGATGATAGTATCAAACCTATATATCAGGAAATGAAGGGCTGGAAAACCGATATGACAAAAATGCAGAAGGAAGACCAGTTCCCGAAAGAATTCAGCGATTATATTGCATTCCTCGAAAAAGAACTAGGTGTGCCTATTCGTATTGTTTCGCTCGGACCGGACAGAGCGCAGACCATTATTCGTAAATAATTTCTGATAAGAAATAAATCAACCTCTTTGTCATGCTGAATGAGAGTAAGGCGTCTTGAAGATAGAAAAAGACGATTTTGTTTCATTCTGCATGACATTAGGTTTTTAATAGAAACGACTGAAACGAAAAATAAGTCAAATTTAATTAAGAAATGTGATTGTCATTCAAATACATTATATGACAAAAACTCAGGTGGCACATTTTTTGTTTAGTTACTAACAAGTAAATTAGTAGAAAAAATCATTTTAAAAAGAAATAGACTATGCCTATAGGTTGGATATTATTTGGACTAATAGCAATAGCCAGTTTTGCAGTTCAGCAGATGCTGAAAAGCAAGTTTAATAAGTACTCTAAAGTTCCGTTGAGTAGCGGAATGACAGGTCGTGATGTAGCCGAAAAGATGCTTCATGACAATGGAATTTATGATGTGAAAGTTGTATCTACAAGCGGTATGCTTTCGGATCACTACAACCCTGCCAATAAGACAGTCAATCTGAGCGAAGGTGTATATGCCAGCAACAGTGTTGCTGCTGCAGCTGTAGCTGCTCACGAATGTGGTCATGCGGTACAGCATGCTCACGAGTACGGACCGTTGAAAATGCGTTCGGCACTCGTACCTGTTGTAAGCTTTTCATCAAGCATTGTGATGTGGGTTATTCTTGCCGGAATATTTACGATTAATATATTTCCTGCCTTGATATGGATTGGTATTGCTCTTTTTGCAATGACAACAATATTCAGTTTTGTTACACTCCCTGTAGAGGTGAATGCCAGTAGCCGCGCTTTGGCATGGCTTAATACTGCCGGAGTGACAAATGTAAACAATCATGATATGGCAAAGGATGCTCTCAAATGGGCAGCTTATACCTATGTGATAGCAGCCATCGGCTCATTGGCTACGCTTATATATTACATCATGATAGCCATGAGTGGCAGACGTAGCTAATCGTCTATACGATAGAAAGATATTCGAAAGAGTGGTCATTGGCGACTGCTCTTTTTTCACATAAACCGAAAGGTTAATAGCCCGTACTTTTTACCTATGCATCTTTTGCATCTGTATATACATACACACAATAAACGTATAAATGAAATCGATGTTTTTTATTATAGTATTTACAGTATACCTCTTAGCTAATTTTTATGTATTCAGGCACTTTTGGATTGCGATGCCTCCGAGTAATGTGGGGCGTATAGCACTTTTGTCGTTTGCGGTTATAGCGGTTACTTCATTTTTCATATCCTTCTTGATCGGGGACTCCTTGCCGGTAGGACTTACTTCGTTGCTATATAAAGTGGGCACAGCATGGTTTTTCATCCTTCTTTATTTCCTTATGATAATTGCTGCAAAGGATTTGCTGGGGCTTAGTAATAAGTTGCTGCACTTTATGCCGAGCGATTCCATCACCCGTTATACGAGAGACAACTGGGTTGGTCTGGGGCTGATGGTGGGCTTTGTTGCACTGCTGATGACCTGCGGCTATCTTAAATATCAGTGGAAAGTAAGAGTCGATCTTCCTGTTCAGATATATAAAACCTTTGGTGATACCATTTCGCCACGCTCGTTGCGCATTGTTGCCATTACCGACCTGCATTTGGGGTATGGCATCGGTGAAAAGGAGTTTGAAAAATGGGTAGACCTAATAAATGCCGAAAATCCTGACATTGTACTCATTGCCGGAGATATTATCGACAATAGTGTGCGTCCGCTCAAAGAAGGGCATTTTGCAGAAGTCTTTCATAAGATAAAAGCACCGATGGGTATTTATGCTTGCCCCGGAAATCACGAGTATATAAGCGGAGCAAAAGAGAGCTTCGATTTTATTACAAAAGCAGGGGTACATCTCTTGCGTGATTCTGTAGCCGAGGTAGATAGTTGTTTTTACGTGGTTGGGAGAGACGATAAGTCTAACCCGAATCGCAAATCATTGGAGGAGCTTGTCGCGGGGCTCGATCATACCAAGCCAATCATAATGCTCGATCATCAGCCTTATCACCTCGAAGAGGCAGAAGCCAACGGTATCGATATACAGATTTCGGGACATACCCACCAAGGACAGGTGTGGCCTATATCGATGATTACCAAAAAACTATATGAGAGAGATCATGGTTTTGTGAAAAAAGGGAATGCAAATATATACGTAAGTTCGGGTATTGGTCTCTGGGGAGGGAAATTCCGTATAGGTACACAATCCGAGTATGTTGTAATAGATGTGAATAAAAAGAAATGAGAGTCTTTTTCAATGCCATAATGATTCAGATATTCTTCAGTGCATACATCTACTGGAGAGGATGGCAGGCATTGCCCGATAAGAAGTATATTAAGATTCCCTACACTGCCATATATGTTGCAGAGCTGATAATATACTTTATCGGATTCTTTACCTCAAAACACTTATCGTTCGATGCGCTTCATACATTCGCCTGGACGGGTACAACGTGGATGTTGTTCACTATCTATATGACGTCTTTGCTCTTATTGTATGATTTAGTGAAATATATAAATAAAAAGAAAAAAACATTTTCGCTCGATTTTGCAGCAAAAAAGCCCCGACTTGTTTATTTTTGTACAGCATTGCTTTTGGTAGTGGCTGTGATGTGGAATGGGAACTACCGATTCTGGCATCCTGTGATAACGGAGAAGAACCTCACGATAGAGAAGCATTCGCCCAATGTGAAAAACTTGTGCATAGTGGTGGCTACAGATATACATGCGGGATATCTGATCGACAAGAAAATTATTTCCATGTATGTGGATAAGATAATGGAGCAGAAACCCGAGCTGATATTGTTGGTGGGTGATATTGTCGATTATGATGCCAAATCGCTATACGAGCAGCAAATGGAAACAGAGTTTCATCGGCTCAAAGCTCCTTATGGGGTGTATGCGTCTACAGGAAATCATGAGTATATAGAGCTGGACGAGCCTAAGGACGAAAAAATCTTGTGGTTGAGCCAAAAGGCCGGAATAAATGTTTTGCGTGATACTACTGTTATGATCGCAGATTCTTTCTATCTTGTAGGCAGAGAAGATGATATGTGTAAAAACCGTAAACAATTACCCGAAATAATGCAAGGGGTAGACAGGCAATATCCTGTCATTGTGATGAATCACGAGCCGCATCGCTTGCAGGAAGAGGTTGAGGCCGGTGCAGATATCGCTCTGTATGGTCATACGCACAATGGTCAGTTTTTTCCAAACAATGTGATTATGGCTGCTTCGTCCATGATATACAATTCGGGGATATTGCCGGAGAGCATTTCTTCCAAAATGAGATTTATGTATGAGATTCCCTACGGATATAAGAAAAAAGGAGATACGCATGTATATGTGTCCTCCGGACTTGGGTTGGCGGGACCTCAATACAGGATTGGCACAGTGTCGGAGATTGTAGTTCTCAATGTCAACTTTAGTAAATGATATATTAGCCATGCTAAGATCGCTATACATAAAAAATTATGCTTTGATAGACAGTCTCGAAATTGACTTCGAGCCTGGCTTTTCTGTTATTACCGGAGAAACAGGAGCCGGAAAGTCTATTATTCTGGGGGCACTGTCTCTTATACTTGGGCAGCGTGCCGATATCAAGGCTATCAAGCAGGGGGAGAGTAAATGTGTTATCGAAGGATCGTTCGATGTTTCGGCATACGATCTCAGAGCTTTCTGCGAAGAGAAAGGCATAGAGTACGATCCCGATAGTTATATCCTGCGCAGGGAAATACTCTCTACCGGAAAATCAAGAGCATTTATCAACGATTCGCCTGTCTCACTCACTGATCTGAAAGAATTGGGTGGTCAGTTGATCGATATACACTCGCAGCATCAGAACTTGTTGCTATCCGACACCCGTTTCCAAATGCAGGTGGTAGATGCTTTGGCGGGCAACAAAGAGTTGCTGAGCAGATACCAACAAGCTTTCCATCAATACAAGCAATCGGAAAAGGCATTGGCAGAGCTTCGTGAAGTAGTGAGGAAAAGTAAAGAGGAAGAAGACTATCTTCGTTTTCAGATCGAATCCTTGACAGAAGCCGCTCTTCAGGAAGGGGAGCAGGAAGAACTGGAAAACGAGTTGGAGACACTTACTCACGCCGAAGATATAAAGTCGGCATTATTCAAGATACATTCTTTGTTGTCTGACGATGATAAAGGAATCGTGCTGGGTCTCAAAGAAGGACTCAATACGTCTCAACAGTTGGCAAAGGTATATGCCCGTTCGGAAGAAATATCCGAGCGTCTGCAAACAGCGTATATCGATCTTAAAGACCTTGCCTCCGAAATGGATAAGCTCGCAAACGACGTGGAATTCAACCCTGAGCGTTTGGCTTTTATCGAATCACGGCTCGATCTGATCTATACATTGCAGAAGAAATATCATGTAAATGCTGTATCCGAGTTGTTGGCTTTGTATGAAGAATTTAAACAAAAGATAGAAAATATAGAATCATCCGATCAGCAAGTCGAAGCTCTTGAAAAGGAAGTTCACGAAAAGTCGGAAAAGGTATTCGCTCTAGCTAAGCAGTTGACCGATAGTCGTACGTCGATAACCGATAGTTTCGAGAAAGATCTCACCGATCGGGTTGCTTATCTGGGTATGCCTAACATTCGTTTCAGAAGTGAAATTATAACAGAGAAACATCCCAATATATATGGGTTAGACAGTGTGCTATTTCAGTTTTCTGCAAACAAAAATGTACCTCTACAGCCTGTTGCAGAGATAGCTTCGGGTGGTGAAATTTCCCGTCTGATGCTCTGCCTTAAATCCATGATTGCAGGTGCAACCGCATTGCCTACTATTATATTCGATGAAATAGATACAGGTGTTTCGGGCGAAATAGCAGACAAAATGGGAGAGGTGATGCGTGAGTTTGGCAAGAATATGCAAGTGCTGGCAATAACACACTTGCCGCAGATTGCCGCCAAAGGGAAAGCGCATTACAAGGTTTATAAATCGGATGACGAACATACTACAACTACAAACTTGGTGCGCTTGTCCGATGAAGAACGTTTAACGGAAATAGCCCGTATGTTGAGTGGTTCTACGGTAACAGAGGCGGCTATACAAAATGCGAAAGTAATGTTGGGCAAAAAAGTCTAAACAGCATGAACGAAATTTTATTCCTTAACTTAAAACGAGAAAACGAACGCTATGCAACTGAACTGAAAGAAGCAACTGCTCGTATTATACACTCAGGCTGGTATATACGAGGAGCGGCGAATGAATCCTTTCAGTCTCAATTTACTTCTTACTGTGGTGTCTCTCACTGTGTGGGTGTGGGCAACGGTCTTGATGCCTTGCGTCTCATTCTGATGGGATATATGGTGATGGGGCGTATAAAGGAGGGTGATGAGGTAATTCTTCCTGCAAATACATTTATCGCTACGGCCTTAGCCGTTTCGCAATCCGGGCTTGTTCCTGTTTTGGCAGATTGCGACCTTGTAACATACAATATCGATCCTGCTTCAGCAGAAGAAAAGATAACAAACAAAAGCCGTGCTATAATTGCCGTTCATCTATATGGGCAAGTCGCAGATATGGATAAGCTCAAGCAATTAGCTCTCAAATATAACCTTCTGCTTATCGAAGATGCTGCACAAGCACATGGTGCCGTTTATAGAGGCAAAAAAGCGGGCAGTATTGGCGATGCGGCAGCATTTAGCTTTTATCCTGTAAAGAATCTTGGCTCGTTAGGCGATGCAGGAGCTGTAACGACGGACGATGCAGAATTGGCAGAGGTGGTGAATAGTTTATCGAATTACGGTTCAGATGAAAAATATATACACAACTACAAGGGACTGAACTCCCGCCTTGATGAAATACAAGCTGCAATACTCTCAGTCAAATTAAAATATTTGGACGTGGATAATTCACACCGTCGGGAGATTGCAAAGTTTTACTTGGATAACATAAAAAATGACAGGTTCATTTTGCCTGAAATAAGAGATTGGGATAGCCATGTGTTTCATTTGTTTGTGTTGCGTTGCAAAGATCGTGAAGAACTCCAACAGTATTTATCGCAAAACTCCATTCAGGCTCAAATACATTACCCTTATGCCATACACAAACAGCCGGCTTATGCTGAACTAAATCATTTGCATTTTCCTGTTTCTGAACTGCTGCAAGATGAGGTGTTGAGCCTTCCGCTTTATCCGTCTTTGCGAGAAGATGAATTGATAAAGATCGTTGATACCTTAAATAGCTTTTGATATTCTTTGATTATTACGTTTTTATCCTCTGTGTGTGGTGTTCGCTTCTCTCGTGTTTTAAAGAAAATTGTAAACGCAAATAGAGAAATTCGAAGTGAATTTTTTATTTCCGAAGAAATGCGGTACAATGTTTTTATAAATGCTCTTCAGGTAAAGAACTTCAAGGCTGTTTTGTTTTGTCTTAAAAAGATAAAAAAAACGATGATTTACAGTCTATAAAAACCTTTTAGAACTATATTTTGTTGTATATTTGTAGTTCAAAGTAAGTAGTGATATTGAAAGAGAGATTTTTTAAGAAAAGACTAATTAAAAACACATAAGTACTTATAACATAAAATGAGACTAACTCCCTTAACTGCCATTTCGCCAATAGATGGTCGTTATCGCAATAAGACAGAGAAACTAGCCGATTATTTTTCAGAGTATGCCCTTGTAAAGTATCGCGTGCGAGTAGAAGTAGAATACTTTATAGCTCTATGCGAATTGCCGCTACCTCAATTGAAAAATATAGATAAAGAAGTTTTTCCTAAACTGCAGTCTATCGTTGATAATTTTTCGGAAGAAGATGCTTCACGTGTAAAAGAGACTGAAAAAGTAACAAATCATGATGTAAAAGCTGTCGAATATTTTATAAAAGAAAAATTCGATGAGCTTGGGCTTGAACAATACAAAGAGTTTATTCACTTTGGACTTACCTCACAGGATATAAATAATACATCTGTACCATTATCTTTGAAAGATGCTTTGACAGACGTGTATTATCCTTTGCTCGATGAGTTGATCGTGAAGCTCACATCTCAGGCTGAGGCTTGGGCTGACGTAGCTATGCTGGCTAAAACGCACGGACAACCGGCATCGCCAACACGCTTGGGTAAGGAGATTATGGTTTTTGCCAGCCGCCTTCAGGCTCAGTTGCAATTGCTCCGATCGGTGCCTTTGTCGGCTAAATTTGGAGGAGCTACAGGAAACTATAACGCACACACGGTAGCCTATCCCGAATATGATTGGAAAGCTTTTGGAAACAAGTTTGTATCCGAAAAGTTGGGCTTGGTGAGAGAAGAGTGGACCACACAGATATCCAATTATGACAACTTGGCAGCCGTGTTTGATGCTTTGAAACGCATCGATACGATAATGATAGACCTCAACAGAGATTTTTGGCAATATATTTCGATGGAATATTTTAAGCAAAAGATCAAAGAAGGAGAAATAGGATCATCGGCAATGCCGCACAAAGTAAACCCTATTGATTTTGAAAATGCAGAAGGTAACCTGGGTATAGCAAATGCAATATTGGAGCACTTGGCGGATAAGCTGCCTGTTTCGCGCCTGCAAAGAGACTTGACAGACTCTACCGTATTGCGTAATATCGGTATACCGATGGGGCATATCGTGATTGCTATTCAAAGCACATTGAAAGGGTTGGATAAATTATTATTGAATAAAGAAGCATTATATAGAGATCTGGACAATTGCTGGGCAGTTGTAGCAGAAGGAATTCAAACGATTCTTCGTCGTGAAGGATATCCGAAACCTTATGAAGCACTGAAGGCTCTGACTCGTACGAACAATGCAATTACAGCAGAATCAATTGCAGAATTCATCGATGAGCTGAATGTCAGTGATGCTGTGAAAGATGAACTGAGAAAAATTACACCTCATACTTACACTGGTGTATAAATTTTTACGTTGTATAATAACCGTGAGGTTGTTTTGAAAAAAATGAATGTATTATAATTAAACAAGAAAAAAATCAAATGGTGACAGAAAATGGAAATGATAGAGACGGCCGGGATGGTTACTCTTCATCAGAAAACAAATCAAATGGAAATGATCCTGTAAAGAAGAAGCGAGCTCGTGTAGGCGATCTACGCAAACAATCTTACGATAGCCCTGACCGTGGAAAAGAAAGAAATCCGTATAAGGCTGGTGGCGACAGACAAGGCTCTTCTTACGATAGAGGAAACGAAGAACGTCGATCATATAGCGGTGGCGGTTATTCCGATAATAGAGATAGAGACGGCGGTGGCTATTCAGGTAGTCGTGGCGGTAACTACGATTCTGGTAATCGCGGAGGTAATTACAATAGCGGTAACCGTAGCGGCGGTAACTATAGCAGCGGTGGCAACCGTGGCGGTAACTACGACTCGGGCAATCGTGGCGGTAATTATAATAGCGGTAACCGTAGCGGTGGCAACTACAGCAGTGGCGGCGGTAGCTATGGTGGTGGTAATCGCACCGGAGGCAGCAGCTATGGTGGTGGTAATCGTACCGGAGGCAGCAGTTATGGCGGCGGAAATCGTACCGGAGGTGGTAGCTATGGCGGTGGCAATCGTGGCGGTGGCGGTAGCTATGGCGGCGGTAATCGCAGC
This sequence comes from Dysgonomonas sp. 37-18, assembly GCF_001899125.1. Lineage (NCBI taxonomy): Bacteria > Pseudomonadati > Bacteroidota > Bacteroidia > Bacteroidales > Dysgonomonadaceae > Dysgonomonas > Dysgonomonas sp. 37-18. The sequence continues at coordinate 32,267 of NZ_MKVC01000023.1, forward strand.
GGCGGTAGCAGTTATGGTGGCGCTAACCGTGGTGGCGGTGGCTATAATAAAGCAGCCGAAGGAGTTAAAAGACTTGTTAAGCCTGTAAAGTACAAAGAAAATATAGATCCAAGTACACCTTTACGTTTGAACAAATATCTGGCTAATGCCGGAGTATGTTCTCGTCGCGAAGCTGATGCGTTTATCACATCGGGTGTAGTGAAGGTAAACGGTGAGGTAGTAGATCAGTTGGGAGCAAAAGTTACACGTGGTGACTTGGTTACATTCCACGACCAACCGGTACGCTTGGAAAGTAAAGTATATGTATTGCTCAACAAACCGAAAAATTGTGTGACAACATCAGATGATCCGCAAAACCGTCTTACTGTGATGGACTTGGTGAAAAATGCCTGCCCTGAACGTATCTATCCGGTTGGTCGTCTCGATAGAAACACAACAGGTGTTTTATTGTTGACAAACGACGGAGACCTTGCGTCTAAACTGATGCATCCTAAGTTTAAGAAAAAGAAAATCTATCAGGTTACTCTCGACCGTGACGTAGCTATCGAAGATATGCAAGCTATAGCCGACGGAGTAGAGCTGGATGATGGAGAGATACATGCCGACTCAATTGCATATCAGGCAGAAGATGTACTGAATGTAGTGGGTATTGAAATACACTCGGGACGTAACCGAATTGTTCGTCGTATATTCGAAAAATTAGGTTATCAGGTGGTGAAACTCGACCGTGTATACTTTGCCGGATTGACAAAGAAAAACATACCGAGAAGCAAATGGCGTTATCTGACCGAAAAAGAAGTGAACATGCTTCGTATGGGAGCTTTTGAATAAAATAATTATATTAAATGAAGACTTGGCATAACCTGAAAAAGGCATTATGCCAAGTTTGTTCAAAATAGACAAATTGAAGATTTAATACACATTACAAAAATGGAAAGTATTCGTAGAACAAAAATTGTAGATCTGCTCCGAAAAGAGAAAGAATTTGGAGCTACAGTCGCCGTAAAAGGATGGGTAAGAACTATTCGTGGTAATAAATATGTGAATTTTATTCACCTGAACGATGGCTCTACAATTCATAATCTTCAGATCGTAGCCGATGTGGAAAAATTTGGAGAGACGTTCTTCAAACCTGTAACTACCGGAGCATGTATCCATGTTATCGGAAAGTTGGTAGAATCGCAGGGTAAGGGACAAACAATGGAAATTCAGGCAGATTCTGTAGAGATCTACGGAACAGCAGACCCTGAAACTTATCCCTTGCAAAAGAAAGGGCATTCACTCGAGTTTTTGAGAGAGATTGCTTATCTGCGCCCTCGTACAAATACTTTCGGTGCAATATTCCGTATACGTCACCATATGGCTTATGCCATTCATAAATATTTCAATGATAATGGATTTTTCTATTTCCATACACCTATTGTAACAGCTTCGGATGCAGAAGGTGCAGGATCTATGTTTCAGGTAACTACACTCGACTTTAATAATGTTCCACGCAACGATAAAGGACAGGTAGACTATGCCGAAGATTTCTTCGGACGCCAGACCAACCTTACCGTATCGGGACAGCTCGAAGGAGAGCTTGGTGCAATGGCTCTTGGTGCTATTTATACATTTGGCCCGACATTCCGTGCCGAGAATTCAAATACTCCACGACATCTTGCCGAATTTTGGATGATAGAGCCCGAAGTAGCGTTCTATGATATCCACGACAATATGGACTTGGCGGAAGACTTCCTAAAATATCTGATACGTTATGCATTGGAAAACTGTAAGGATGATCTTGAATTCCTGAGCGAGCATTTTGATAAAGAATTGATAGACCGTCTGAACTTTGTTACAGCTAACGACTTTGTACGTCTTACATATACCGAAGGGGTAGAAATACTCGAGAAGAGCGGACACAAGTTTGAATTCCCTGTTTATTGGGGAGCTGATTTGCAATCGGAACACGAACGTTATTTGGTAGAAAAGCACTTCAAACGTCCTGTTATCCTGACCGACTATCCAAAGGAGATCAAGTCTTTCTATATGAAACAGAACGAAGATGGCAAAACTGTTCGTGGAATGGATGTACTTTTCCCTAAGATCGGAGAAATTATCGGAGGTTCGGAGCGTGAAGCTGATTATGAAAAACTTGTTACTCGTACTAAGGAGCTGGGAATGAATACAGACCCTATCTGGTGGTACCTCGAAACACGTAAATTCGGAACAGCTCCTCATGCCGGTTTCGGATTAGGATTTGAACGTCTTATCCTCTTTATTACAGGTATGGCGAATATCCGTGATGTGATTCCTTTCCCTCGTACACCAAACAATGCCGAGTTTTAAATCAGGCAATCAAGTATATGGAAGAGCAGCAAAATGTTTTGCTGCTCTTTTTATTTCGAAGAGTTAGTTCTTTGTATTACTTAAAAAATAATATATTTGTAGCCCCACACCCTACAAATACTGAATATGAGTATTAAAATAACATTTGCAGACGTAAAGAAGTCTCAGGAAATAAAAACATATATCAAGCAGGCCGACGCATCATTGGCTGTGATGGGATACACCGAACATAGCTTTGCCCATACAACCAAATGCGCCGAAGTTGCAGGACAATTACTAAAAGATCTGGGCTATGACGATCGGGATATAGAATTGGCAAAGATAGCTGCTTATATGCACGATATAGGGAATGTAATAAATCGTGCCGACCATGCGCAAAGCGGAGCAGTGATGGCTTTTAGGTTATTAGAAAAAATGGGTATGCCAGCCGAAGATATTGCAACGATTATCACTGCTATAGGAAACCATGATGAAAAAACAGCCTTCCCTGTCAATGCTGTAGCGGCAGCACTCATTATTGCCGATAAGACAGATGTACGTCGCAGCAGGGTACGCCGCAAAAGAACTATACATACCGATATACATGATAGAGTAAACTATGCGGTAGAGAAAGCGGATTTAAAACTCGATACAGAGAATAAAACTATAACTCTTTGTCTTACAATTGATACGAAGATAAGTGCTGTGATGGAATATTTTGAGATCTTTATAGAGCGTATGCTCCTATGCCGTAAGGCGACAGATTATTTCGGGTTCAGCTTTAAATTGAATATAAATGGTAATGCGATAATGTAGACATTTAATGTATAAACAAATAAAGCAGAAAACCGTTAGACTTTCTGCTTTTTTTTTATGTTTACTTTTTCCTATTCTTTTATCTCTTCAAACTTTACATATTCGCCTTCGTTCTTCGAAAAGACTTTGCGCTGATCGTTTTTTGATGAGTGATTGTATTGCTCGTTATTATTCGATGAATAAGTATTATTTGCCCTTTGTCCCGAAAAAGGAGAAGACGATGGTCTTCCGAATATAAAAGACGTTACTCCCCTGATCAGAGAAAAGACAAACATTATCCCTAAAATAGCAATGGAAAATATCAGAAAGAATATAAGTGTCATTTGTTTTTAGTTTTATAAATTATAACCAAAGCAAATATAATATTTGCCTTACTAAAGATAACACGTATATAAGCCTTTAGATGTAATAGTTTTATTTATTTAACAAGACTTTAGCATTGTAAACAATATCAGATAATAGCCAGCCCTTCGTGGTGAAAAACTGTATGCTGCATAAGTATACTGCATCCGATAATGATGAGGATAATACCTCCTATAATATTTATTCTAAGGTTGTACCGTTGTCCTACTTTGCTTCCCGATATCACGCCAAACGAAGCTACAAGCATTGTGACTACACCGATGACTATTGCCGGAAAGAATATATTTATATTGATCAGCGACATGGATAGTCCTACGGCTGTGGCATCGATACTGGTTGCAACGCCCAGACTAAACATGGTTTTGAAATTAAGCGGATTGAATGGTTTACTCTCTCCTTCGTTTTTGATACTCGAGTATATTACTCTTGTGCCTAAGAAGAAGAGAATGATAAATGCCAGCCAATGATCGTACTCGTCGATATATTCAGCAAATGTAGAGCCTATAAACCATCCGAAAACAGTGAGGCTCATTTGCATGAATGCCAGCATACCCGCTATTTTCAGAATGTTGATCGTGTCGTGATTTTTTATTATAGCCCCACTGGTAAGCGCTATAACGAGGCTGTCCATCGACAGGCCTATTGCTAATATAATAATCTGGATCATATCCATTTGGTAATCTCGTTCAGTCTCTTGCGGTTTTTGTTTGGTCTAATACTTTTTTCTTCGTCAATATATCCGAGGGGGAATATGGCTACGGCTTCCAGATGAGCCGGTATATCGAGAGCCTTACGCAGAATATGAGGGTCGAAGTTACAAACCCAGCACGTTCCTAAGCCTGTTTCAGCCGCTGCGAGGCATATATGCTCGGCAGCAATGGCTGCGTCTACATCACCAAAGTCTTTATTGTCAGTATTTTTTCTTTTCCACGATTGCTCAGAGTCTTTGCACACGATAATATGCATAGGTGCCGATTTGAACCACTCTCTGTTGTACGATTCTTGTATTTTTTCTATTGCATCCTTGTCGGTAACAACATAAAATACCCAAGGCTGATAGTTACAAGCTGATGGCGCCAGGCGTGCACAATCAAGAATGTAATTCACTTTTTCAGCTTCTATGGGTTGAGGCATGTAAGCCCTAACCGAATAGCGGTTTTCGATAAGATTTTTTAGTCGCATTAGCTTTATGTAGTAGTCTTAACTGATATCCTTTTATTCTTAATGTAATGAAAAGGATACAGCTATAGGCTGATATTCAGACTTACTTATAATTCTTCTTCTACTTTATAATTGTTCCTTTCGCTCGAATTGCGTGAGATAATCTCTCCCAGAAATCCCGCAAGAAAAAGCTGGGTTCCCAGTATCATCATTGTCATAGCAATGAAGAAGTACGGCGAACTAGTCACCAACGGGTGCGCTATCCCTTTGCTCATAGCATACAATTTGCTGCAACCTAAAATAACAGCAGCTATGAATCCGATAAAGAACATGACAGTACCCCATAGTCCAAAAAAGTGCATTGGTTTTCGTCCAAATACCGATAAGAACCAAAGGGTTAGCAAATCGAGATAACCGTTTACAAAACGGCTGAATCCGGCAAATTTACTTTTACCATATTTACGGGCTTGGTGGTGTACTTCTTTTTCTGTAATTTTTGTAAACCCTGCTATTTTTGCAAGGTATGGTATATAACGGTGCATATCGTTATATATCTCTATGCTTTTCACCACATCTTTGCGATAGGCTTTCAGCCCGCAGTTGAAGTCGTGGAGCTTCACTCCCGAAACTTTTCTGGCTGTGGCATTAAATAGCTTTGTAGGCAATGTTTTCGACAGTGGATCGTAACGTTTCTTTTTCCATCCCGAAACAAGATCATACTTGTCTTCCTTTATCATCTTGTAGAGTTCCGGTATTTCGTCCGGACTGTCTTGCAAGTCGGCATCCATCGTGATCACAACATCGCCGGTTGTACGTCCGAAGGCGCAATGCAGGGCAGGAGATTTGCCATAGTTGCGTCTGAATCGGATTGCTTTTACATTTTCGTCCGATTTTTTCAAATCAGATATTATTTCCCAGGAACGGTCTTTGCTGCCATCGTCAACAAAAATGATCTCGTACGAGAAGCCGTTCTCATTCATAACCCTTTTTATCCACGCATGGAGCTCGCTTAGCGATTCTTCTTCATTATATAAAGGTATAACAACAGATATATCCATAGATGCCTTAGTTATTCTTTTTTATTTTGACTACAAAGTTGAGAACAAAGCTAAGGAAAAATCCTAAGAATATGTTCTTTATAAATTCCATTACGATATATGTCAGTTTGTTGGAAAATATTACTCTCATAATGTCTTTTGCCCGTTCGTAGTCTGCCTCAGGTACTTTTATTATAGGGGCAACTTCTATGCTTTTCATCACAGGCTCTATCATGCGGCTAAAGAATGCCGGGTCGATAAACTGATAGTGAGCAAACATGATTACACCTTCCAGAAAAGAGGCGTAAAAGCACATCAATACCGTAAAGGCGATGCAATGCCATGCGCTTTGCGGATTGTCGGGGTCGGAAGTCTTAAACCTGTAATAGAAAATATATACTACCAGCAATGTGACAATGTTGAGCAGATAAAAGATGAATGCAAACCTGTCTGATACACCTATGCCTGCTACAATTAGAAATATGTATCTGATAACCCAGAATAATCCGAGCAACAGACCATAAAACATAGCATATCTGTTGATTATAGAGAAGCTTTCGCCTAAACGTTGATTTTTTGCCATAAGTGATACAAATGTAAGAAAATTATCAGATTCTATAAAGCAGACCCATAAACAATTACCAAGAAATAAGTAAGAGGGTAGTGTATTATAGAAAGAGGCTATCCTAAAAATTAGATAGCCTCTTTATGTATTCAGAAATTTCTTTACCTATTAGTTCCCTTTGTTCTCTTTTTCTTCTTTTATGGTTAAGTCTAAAGGGTGTTTCACCTTCTCTTTTAGCAAAGCTATATCGAGAACCTCCTTTATGTCATTTACATAGTGGAAAGTCAATCCTTTGAGATATAGAGGTTTGATTTCGTCTATATTCTTTTTGTTTTCTTTACAAAGGATAATCTCTTTTATTCCGGCACGTTTTGCAGCCAGTATTTTCTCACGGATGCCACCCACAGGAAGAACTTTTCCACGCAGGGTTATTTCTCCGGTCATTGCCAGATTTGGTCTAACCTTGCGTTGGGTGAAAGCTGAAGCCAGCGATGTAACCATTGTTATACCTGCCGATGGGCCATCTTTCGGAATAGCTCCTTCGGGAACGTGTACATGTACATTCCAGTTGTCGAATACCTTTTCGTCAATACCGAGCAATTGCTGTCCGTGCGACTGTAAGTATTGGAGTGCAAGTATGGCCGATTCTTTCATCACATCCCCCAGATTTCCTGTAAGGGTTAGTTTGCCACCCTTGCCTTTGTTTAGGGAAGTTTCTATAAACAGAATTTCTCCACCTACCGAAGTCCAAGCCAAGCCTGTAACGACTCCCGCATATTCGTTGCCCTGATATTGATCACGGGTATATTCTACTGCTCCCAGATACTCTTGCAAATCATCCGGATCGATCACTTTCTTGTATTCATCGTCAGAAGCTACCTTACGAGCGAGTTTACGCATAATCTTGGCAATCTTCTTATCCAGTTCACGCACTCCCGATTCGCGGGTATAGTTTTCTACAATTTTTTCTATTGTCTTTTTAGGAATATCGATAGCGTCTTTTGTTAGTCCGTGATTTTCCAATTGTTTAGGTATCAGGTGACGGCGAGCTATTTCTATTTTCTCTTCTATAATGTACCCGCTCACGTCTATCAGTTCCATACGGTCGAGCAATGGCTGAGAGATAGTCGATAGGTTGTTTGCAGTAGCAAGGAACATTACTTTCGATAAATCGTAATCGATATTCAGGTAATTGTCATGGAATGTTGAATTTTGTTCAGGGTCAAGTACTTCCAATAGGGCAGAAGACGGATCACCTTTAAAATCACTTCCTATTTTATCGATCTCATCCAGCACGAATACAGGATTTGAAGAACCGGCTTTCAGTATATTCTGAATAATACGCCCCGGCATCGCTCCTATATATGTACGGCGGTGTCCTCGTATTTCCGACTCGTCGTGCAATCCTCCCAAAGACACTCTCACATAGTTGCGGTTGAGTGCTTTTGCTACAGATTTACCTAAGGATGTTTTCCCCACTCCCGGAGGGCCATAAAGACAAATGATCGGCGATTTGAGGTCACCTTTCAGTTTCAGTACGGCAAGATGCTCAATAATACGCTCTTTTACTTTCTCCAAACCAAAGTGATCTTGATCGAGCACCTTCTGAGCATTTTTCAGATTGAAATTGTCTTTCGTGTACTCACCCCAAGGCAAGTCGAGTATGGTTTCTATATATGTATATTGAGTAGAGTAGTCGGGCGACTGCGGATGCAGGCGTTCGAGCTTTGTTATTTCTTTTTCGAAAATAGCGGCTACATCTTTACCCCACTTCTTCTTTGCTGCTCTCTGTTTAAACTCTTCGAGGTCGGCTTGTTGTGGGCTTCCGCCCAATTCGTCCTGAATTGTTTTTATCTGTTGTTGAAGGAAGTATTCTTTTTGTTGTTGGTTGAGCTCTTCACGTGTTTTCATTTGGATGTTGAGCTTCATCTCCATCATCTGTGTTTCACGATTGAGGATAACCAACAGGCGGTAAGCACGTTCTTTTTCGTCGTCTATTTCCAACAGAGCTTGCTTCTCCGATCCCGAAACAGGCAGATTTGCACAACAGTAATTTACCAATACCGAAGATACACTATCCGACTTTATTCGCTGTATGAATTCCTTTGGTGGTTCGCCATACATACGCAGCATGAGTATCATCTGGTCGCGAATAGAATCTAACAGTGCTTTGTATTCTGTGTCTGTCTTGAGAACAGGAACACTTTCCTTAATTTCGTATCTTCCTTTAAGGAACGGTTCGGTTTGTGTCAGTTCTGTCAGGCGAAAACGTTTTTTTCCTTGAAAGATGACAGTCACGTTCTCATCGTCTGGAAGCTCGATTACACGTATAATTTCGCCAATAACGCCTATTGAATACAGGTCGTTGATTTCGGGTTCTTCGTTGTCTGCGTCTTTTTGGCAGACAAGTCCCACGTATTTCCCTTTCAGACGGCTTACACTTTTTATCAGCTTCAACGATTTTTTTCGTGCAACGGATATCGGCATGCTCGTCCCCGGAAAAATAATCGTGTTTCTTAGCGGAAGAATCGCGATTTCTTCTTTCAGGTCGTTTTCATTTATATAGCAATCTCCATCATCGAAGTCATTAGCTATGATCGATATAACCGGTCCATTGTTTTCTTCGAGACTGAGAAAATCTTTCTTTTTACTAAACATATTTATAATCCTTGTTTTTGTTTTTATGCTCCTTTTTACAAGATGCAGATAAAAATATGGAATAATAACTAACTTTGCTTACATATATAACAAAATTTATGCCATAAATGGTTATAGATTTTTTGAATGAGTGATAGTATAACACATGTAATAAGAAATTATACATTGATTTTACTATAAAAATGTTATTTATATAAATATGCCGAATCCTTATTTCAGGTTCAAAAAGTTTACAGTTTATCACGATCGTTGTGCCATGAAGGTAGGTACAGACGGTGTTTTGCTTGGTGCATGGGTCAATGTTTCAGGCGATAATATTCTGGATATAGGTACAGGTACGGGACTCATTTCGTTAATGATGGCTCAGCGCAACGAAAAAGCTGTAATAGACGCAATAGACATTGATAGCGATGCTGTAAGTCAGGCAAAGGATAATATTGGAAATTCTCCATTTAGTAACCGTATCAATTCTTGGAATGCTTCTTTGCAAGAGTTTAGCTCAAAAGTTGAGAAACGATATGATGTGATTGTTTCCAACCCTCCTTTTTTTGTACAATCCTTAAAGTCGCCAAACAAAGAACGTTCTTTGGCAAGGCATACCGATAGTTTGCCTGTCGCAGACTTGATCGGCTTGTCTGCTTCACTTTTGTCTCAAAGGGGGCGGATGTCTTTTATCTATCCTTTTGATTACAAAGCAGAGCTTATAAAACTTGCCGAAAAATATAAACTATCAGTGTCACGTATTACCAATGTGTTTCCTACCTCAGATTCTGTACCAAAACGTATTCTGATAGAACTGTCGAAAGAAGAAGCAACACCAATCGAAAATGATTTGATCATAGAAAAAGCAAGACATGTATATTCAGATGAATTTACTGCTTTATTGAAAGATTTTTATCTGAAAATGTAAATTGACTTTTCGGATTATACGTTTCGCTATAACTGTTTTCCTACACTACTTTATTTTGCCATCGGGCTCGTGTGAGATATATGATTGAGAATATTAATAGAGGTCCCCAATAAAAGTATTCTACAGTCCAACACCACGCTACAGACATTTCCTTATATATTACTATCCACGACATAGCCACAATGTATATTACCATTGTTATCATTTCCAGTATAAGTGCGGCTTTGGTGTTTCCTGTTCCAGATATGGAGTTGAATACTACAATACTTAATGCTGATATCGGTAGCGAGAAAAGTAATACGATGAGAGGCATTACCGTTTCTCCAATAAGCGTTTTCTGGTCGATAGGAGCTATGATTGATATCCAAAACTCTGGAGAAATAAATGTTATTCCCATCATGAGAACGATTATTCCGAGGTTTAACAAGCATATTTTCTTCACAAGGGGGATAACTCCTTTTATATTCCCTGCGCCCATCGTATTACCCACCAGTGTGTTGGCGGTGGTGGCCAAAGCATTCATCGGAATAAAGTAAACCATATAGAAACTTCGGACGAGGTTTGTTATTTTAAGCGCATCTTCGGAGTGTTGTTCTATGGCAACGAAGAAGATAAACCATGTAGACATGGATATAAAATACTGCACCATCGTAAAGGATGATATATTCAGGATGCTTCGGATAATGGATAGCTTGAATTTCATCTTTGCAAAACCATATTTCTTGAAGTCGACGGTTGCAAATGTATATATGGTAAAAAATAGCACAGAGGCTATCTCTGACAATACAGCAGCGATGGCAGCACCTTCAATTCCCATTTCGGGGCAACCGAAGTTTCCGAATATCAGAGCATAGTCGGCTATGATATTTACAACAGCCATTGTGATTGCATTGAATGTCAGTACCTTTGTGCGGGCGACTCCGACATAGAATGCACGGAACATTACATTGAATGCCGCAAAGAAGAATCCGTAGATGCGTATAGATAAATATCTGTCGATAGCGTCGAATACGTCTGGCGATTTGAGGAATGTAGACAGCACCTGATCGATCAGTAGCTGTGACATGAAAAACAGAATAAGAGCAAATACCTGTAAAAACATAAGCCCCTGTATCACGATAGTACCTATCTTATCGTAATTTTTTTCACCATTGCGGCGGCTGATCATAATCTGCCCACCGATACTGAAACCGAAGCAAAGCGTAAAAATGGCTACATAATATATTCCCGCAAGTCCCGAAGCACTTTGGTATATACCCGCCAAACCGGGGTGATCGGGGTTGACAACATGTCCGAGGAAAAAAGTACCTGTGAGTTGTATAATATTCTGGGCAAGTAATCCTAACATAATAGGAATACTTACCTTCCATATATCTTTATATGTATATGAATGCATAAGTTTAGCTGTTTGCTATTTGCCAATAGCAGAGTTAATACAAATTCCTAAAAATAGGTCTTATTTGATAATCTTGTTAGTCTTAGTGTCAGGAAATACAACCCATGGCTTGAAAGACTTAGCTTCTTCAAACTCCATTTGGGCATAAGACATTATAATAACAATGTCTCCCGGTTGTACTTTGCGGGCGGCAGCTCCATTTAGGCAAATAGCACCCGATCCACGTTCACCTCTGATGACGTATGTTTCGAGGCGTTCGCCATTGTTGTTGTTGACGATCTGGACTTTTTCGCCTTCTATCAGGTTTGCCGCGTCCATCAAATCTTCATCTATCGTGATACTTCCGATATAATTCAAGTTGGCTTCGGTTACAGTAACACGGTGTAACTTCGATTTTACAACTTCTATGATCATTTTTTATCTTTATAATTAAGCTTTCGCTTTGTATACAATATTATCTATCAAACGTACATCGCCACAAAATACTGCGATGCATCCTACTATATAATCAGATTCTTGCCAGTTGTTTACCGACTGTAAAGAATCGCCGTCTACTATTTCGTAGTATTCCACATCCAACTCTTCATCTGAATTGAGCTGATTGGTAACTCTGTCTATTACCTCTTTTACGGTTTGGGATTGCATCCATTCCTTACTTTCGAATAAGGTTTTAGATATATTTACAGCCACCTGTTTTTGAGCTGCGTTCAGTCTTTCGTTCCGACTGCTTAGTGCCAGTCCGCTGGGTTCCCGTACTATCGGCATTGGTACAATCTGTACCGGCAGCTCCAGTTGTTTGACCATAGCCCTGATTACAGCCAATTGTTGGAAATCTTTTTCGCCAAAATAAGCTTTGTCAGGTTTTACAATGTCGAACAAACGGCTTACAACTTGTGCTACACCGTTGAAGTGTCCGGGGCGATGCACGCCTTCCATCACTTTGTCAATCTGTCCAAAATCGAACTCTCTTGTATCCGGCTCGGGGTATATTTCTTTTTCGGAAGGAGCAAAGACGAAGTCTACGCCTGCTTTTTCCAGAAATAGGCAATCTTGTTCCAGGTTGCGCGGATATTTTACAAGATCTTCTTTGTTGTTAAACTGTGTCGGGTTTACAAATACGCTGACAATAGAGATGTCATTGTCTGCGATACATTGTTTTACAAGAGAAATATGACCGTTATGCAGTGCACCCATGGTGGGTACGAATCCTATTTTTTTGTCTTTCAGGCGCAATGGTGCAACAACATCTTGTACCTCTTTTACAGTATTTAATAATCTCATCTTTTTCAAAAATCAAAAGCGGATACAAAGCAACTAAATATTTGTGTAACGACGAAACAATCAGGCTTTTTTGTTTCAATTTTAACGAATAAATCTTCACCAAAACAAGGAAGAAAGACCTTAAATTAAAGGGTTGCAGGATTTTGTCTTGTAAAATTTGCAAAAAACAAGATTTTTTTTTATTATCTTTGTACTTTCAATTCAAGAAACAGAAGAGGATTATAATTAAATGGGTACTAAAAAGATTTTATACATCACGCAGGAGATCACTCCTTACTTGCCGGATTCACCAATAGCAACTAATTGTAGATACTTACCTCAAGCAATACAAGAAAAAGGACAGGAAATAAGAACGTTTATGCCGAAGTTTGGCAGTATAAACGAACGGCGTAATCAGTTGCATGAAGTTATACGCCTATCGGGAATGAATCTTATAATAGATGATACAGACCATCCTCTGATAATAAAAGTGGCATCGATACAGGCTGCCCGCATGCAGATCTACTTTATAGATAATGATGATTACTTCAAACGTAAATATACTGTGGCGGATGATCACGGAGTGGAGTTTGACGACAATGACGAACGAAGCATATTCTATGTGAGGGGTGTATTGGAAACAATAAAAAAACTTCGTTGGATACCTGATGTAATCGATTGTCATGGTTGGATGACAGCACTTACAGGTCTTTATATTAAGACAGCGTATGCTGACGACCCTTGTTTCAAAAACTCAAAGGTTGTTTACTCTCTCTATAATGATGACTTTAAGAAGCCGTTCAGCAATAAGTTTATCGACAAATTAAAGTTCGACGGAATAAAAGATAAGGAAATCACAGACCTAAAAGGTGTTGTTGATTTCGAAACTCTGGCTAAATTTGCGATTAAAAATGCAGACGGAGTAATACAAAGTGAAGATTTGATCAATAAAGATGTACTCGATTACGCAAGCAAATCAGGTAAAAACTTCCTTCCTTATCAAGGAGATCTGGAAAATTCTGTTGATGCAATCAATAATTTTTACGAGAATCTTTAAAGTATCTAAAATAAAAATAGAAAAATGCTGTTTTATTTCATGAGAACAGCATTTTTTTGGATATTTGAAACCAATTTAATTTAACCCTTAATTTTGAATGAAGAGTAAAGCTTTACTGAGTCTGATAATTACAATCCTGATGGTTGTTTTTATTTCTTGTGATGACGATTTGAACAAGATAGGAAATTCTATACTGCCCGAAGGAGACGATATATTTGTATATGTTGATACTGTTGCCATAACAGCAAGAACCGTATCGCTCGAAGATTCGGTATATGCCAAATCTCAAATGGGGTTATTAGGAAATTATGTGGATCCTGTATTCGGGAACATAAAGTCTGACTATTTATCGGAACTATATTGTCCTGAAAATACTGAGTTTCCACCAAAGACGCTTTCTATCGATTCTACTTTTCTTGAGGTGATTTCAGATCAGTATCTGGGCGATAGTATCGCTCCGTTTGGTATAGCTGCATACAAAGCAACACAACCTCTTACCGCTAATTTCTTTACGAATATAGATCCGAAGAAATATTGTGATATGTCGCAACCTCTGGGACAAGGTATATTTACAGTGACTTCTGCTCCGAACAATAGAGGTCAAAGGACGTATTCACTTCGCCTCAAAAAGGATATGGGGCAAGAGTTTTATGATGAATGGGTGAACTCGAAAGGTGCAACATTCAAAAACTCTGATTCTTTCCGTAAATTCTTTAAAGGTATGTATCTTACATCTACCTTTGGTTCGGGAACAATGATTAGCGCGAGTACTACAATATTTAAGGTATATCTTAAATATAATGGCAGAAATGTAGCTGATACTGAAGACTCTGTTCGAGTAGGGGTGTTCAGAATGGCATTTACGCCCGAAGTGATACAGTTGAACCACATTCAGAACAAAAATCCTGATTACTTGTTTACTAACAATGATACACGTACATACATGAAAAGCCCGGCGGGAGTATGTACCGAATTGACAATACCTTTGGCTGAAATAATGAAAAAAGCCGAAGAGACGGGCAAGAAAAATAATAAATTGAACGCTGCTAACTTTAAGATTAAAGGATTCACCGAAGAGGAAGAAAAAACCAATTTGGGAAGACCATCAACTCTTTTGTTTATAAATAAAGATTCTTTGACTAATTTCTTCTCAGATAGGAATAAGAATAGACCGGATGCTAAAACCAGTTTTGTCATGGAGCGGTCATCGACGACTAATATTTATAACTTCGTCTATGGAAATATAGCGAGTAGTACAGTGAATAATATCGCTAACCTGATTAATCACTATATGGATTATTATAAAGGAAAAGACAATATTCCTGATCTTAAATATTTGGTTATACCTGTTTCGACTAAGACTCAATCGTCTACAACGTCTTCAGGGTCGAGTGTTACTATGTACACAAATGTTTACAACTTAATGACTCCTGCTTCAGCTATATTCAGAACAGATGTTAATAATATGAAGATGGGGCTTATATTCAGTAACTATAACAGCACCTCGAAATGATTAGCTAAAAAGATATAGTGTCGAGAAATAAAATAAGATACACAGCCAGAGTATTATTCCTATTGTATATAGGATATCTGGGCTGTGTATCTTATTTTGTACATAGCCACGTCTACAATGGAGTGGTGTATGTACATTCCCACCCATACAAAAAACTGGCAAAAGGTGGTGACGATAACAGGCAACTGCCATTCGAAACTCATCATCATACCTCAGCCGGTTTCTTTACTTTCAATCAGGTATCCAATCTAGCTTCTTTTGAGGCTGTATCTTCCCATATCGGTGATATATATATTCCCGAGATAATCTTTACATACAAGCAGGTAATACTAAAGGATGTAATTCCTCCTGTTCTGTATTCTGCCAACTATAGAGCACCCCCTTCGTTCCTATCCTGAGACAATATAAAGTCTAATTATGAGGAATTGATTTCCTCCTTATGATTGAAGTGTTCATGCTTCAATCTTTATTCATTTAACTT
Source organism: Dysgonomonas sp. 37-18 (assembly GCF_001899125.1). Classification (NCBI taxonomy): domain Bacteria; kingdom Pseudomonadati; phylum Bacteroidota; class Bacteroidia; order Bacteroidales; family Dysgonomonadaceae; genus Dysgonomonas; species Dysgonomonas sp. 37-18. Next base: position 47,794 of record NZ_MKVC01000023.1, read on the forward strand.
ATTCCCAAAAAAGTGTAATGCAAATTTCTTCGACGAGATTTGTGTTGCCAATACATCATACAAAATGGTGCATTACTGCATTGTTATTGTACCATTACTATATATTTAATCAATATGAAAAAGATTATACTTTTATCATTCTATATACTATATGCTATAAGTTCTATAGCGCAATCGAAAACTTCATCAATCAAAGGGCATGTCCTCGATGGTCAAACCGAAGAGCACCTTCCGGGTGTAACTGTTTATATCGATAAAACCAAGCATGCTGCCGTAACAGACGAAACTGGACATTTCTATATCGATAAATTGCCCGCAGGGACATATATTCTGGTAACTCAGTATATCGGATATGCTCCAATAAGGCAAGAGGTAACTATAGGGCAGGGTGTTACCCGAAATGTAACCATGTACATAGAACCTGAGAATCAGCAGCTCGGCGAAATTGCAGTAACTGCATCTTTGAGGGCTCTCAATCGGAAGATTTCGCCTGTGGTGGTGAACGAGCTTACAACAAAAACATTTGAGGCTACCAACTCCGTATCGCTCTCGCAAGGCTTGAATTATATGCCGGGCTTGCGTGTAGAAACCAATTGCCAGAATTGCGGTACACAAGAAGTCCGCATCAATGGTTTGGAGGGGCAGTACTCGCAAATGCTTATTGACGGACAAGCTGTATTTACATCCCTATCTAAAATGTATGGATTAGAACAGATGCCGACTAATATGATAGAACAAGTAGAAGTAATCAGAGGTGGCGGTTCTGTACTTTATGGAGCAAATGCAATTGGTGGAGTTATTAATGTGATAACAAAAGAGCCGGAGAAGAATTCTTATCAGGCAAAATACAATATGTCTTTGATAGACGGAAAATCGGCGGATAATATCCTGTCTCTCAACTCTTCATTTGTAGACAGGACGAAGACTTCGGGTATTTCATTATTTGCTAATATGCGCCATCGTAATGCATGGGATGCCAATGATGATGGTTTCTCCGAAATTGGAAAAAATAAGGCGACATCTATTGGTTTCCGCAGTTTTACAAAGCCTACTTTAAATGATAAGCTCACGCTCGAATATCACTATATCTCCGAGTACAGAAGAGGAGGAGATAATCTCAATCGCCCACCCCATGAAGCGGAGATAGCCGAGACTACAGATTATAGTATACATGCCGGGAGCGTGGGGTATATGCATTCGAGTGACGATAACAAGCGTAAGCTGACGGTGAATGGCTCTATTCAAAAAACGGGTAGAGATAGTTACTATGGTGGTGGTCGTGATCTGAATGGGTACGGTAATACATCCGAACTGGCAGCTACAGGTACTGTTCGCTACGAGGTGAACACCGATAAACTGCTGTTTATGCCTGCTAAATTTACTGTAGGTTTTACACAAGAGTATACAAACCTTCATGATACGATTCATAGCCGGAATATAAAGCAAATTTTGAATGTAAGCAGCCTCTATGCGCAGAATGAATGGCGTGACGACAAGCTGACTTTCATTGTAGGAATAAGAGGTGACAAGCATAATAAGCTGAGTAATGTAAATATCATTCCCCGGTCAAGCATCAGATACAGGGTGGGGGAGAAAGTTAATTTACGTGCGGCATATTCGATGGGATACAGAGCTCCCGAAATAATTGCTTCTGATCTGGACGTACCTGTTATCGGAGGAAAGGCTACGATTACTGTTCTTGGTGAAAACCTGAAACGTGAATATTCGAATGCTATCAATGGAGGATTTGATTATACTTTGTTTAATAATAAGTTTTATTCCTATTTTCTAGTCGAAGGATTTTACAATAAGATAAACAGGGTGTTTATAGTAGAAGAAACAGGAACCGACGCTATGGGTAATATTATAATGACCCGCAAGAATGGAGATGGTGCATACGTATATGGGTTAAATATGGAAACGACAATACAGCCTATCGACTGGCTTGAGCTGCAAGGTGGATTTACTTGGCAGAGAAGCCGCTATACAGAGCCTGTAAGCTGGTCGTCAGAGTCGTATGTAGAACCTGTGAAGAAGATGCTCCGATCACCTGATACGTACGGATTCTTTTCGGCAACCGCTACGCCTAAGAAAAGCTATGCCGTTTCCTTGTCGGGTGTGTATACAGGCTCTATGTTGGCTCCCCACTTTGCCGGTGCAGAGGGTGTTGATAAAGATGTGACTGTAAAAACACGCAGCTTTGTGGATATGACCGTGAAGTTGTCTTATTTCTTCAATCTGAATGCTACTAACAAAGTGGAGATTAATGGCGGAATACAGAATATATTCAACCAGATACAGAAAGATTACGACAAAGGCCCTAACAGGGATTCTGAGTATATTTATGGACCATCATTGCCTCGTACATTCTTTATTGGTCTTAAGATAAGTTCTATATAAAAAAGAAGGTGTCTCAAGAGTGCCCTAAGACTCTTGGGGCACCTTCTTCTTCAAATTTCCTTTTTTATTCTCCACTTTTCAATTTTTTATTTAACAAGATAAAAGAAAATATAAATTGATATTTTTAAACCACCGATGATGATTCGATTAGATTAAAAATCCTTAATCTCAAACTCGGTTTTACCGCATTTGTGTCATATTCTAAGATTTTGATACTATCTTTGTGAAGCTGAGAGGGACTCTTAACTATAAAAAAATGAAACCTTATAGTTTTTCCCTGTTGACAGACAGGGTGTTCCACTAATATATAGTTAATGGTATATATCATTATAAAAGGATTATTTATTGGTTTTTTATCTTCTGCTCCTATGGGACCTGTTGGTATGCTGTGTATTCAGCGTACTCTGAATGAAGGAAAGAAGCAAGGGTTGATAACCGGACTCGGAGCCGCTGTGGGTGATATGCTGATAGCATTGCTTGCTATTATTGCAGCTTTAGGTCTAGGGTTCAGCACCGAATTTATTCAACAACACGAAGGCCCTCTTAAGATTGTGGGTAGTGTCGTCCTCATTGCTTTCGGGTATGTAGTTTTTAATAAAAACCCGTCGAAAAGCCTTACTAAACTAAAAGAAAATGCCATGTCTTTCTGGAAGGTCTTTGCATCTTCGCTAGGACTTACCGTTTCCAATATCGCTACGTTATTTCTTTATATAGCCCTGTTTGCTCGCTTCAATGTGATTGATGCAGATAAGCCTTTCGGGTACGATCTTCTTACCATATCTTTTATTGGTATCGGAGCTATGCTGTGGTGGTTGCTGGTCACTTATTTTGTTAATAAACTGCGATCCCGCTTCAATCCCAGAGGGCTTCAGATATTTAATAAGATCATAGGGGTATTATTGGTAGGTCTCGGTGTAGCCGGTATTATTACTGGTACGCTGATGGGAATAGATATCTTCTAGCTTAATGCCGTTTCAATCTTTTAGTTTGATCGTTATCCCATAATAGCGAGACATTAGCTCCTCTGAATATGGGTCTTCTCCGTGTATGTACGAACTTCCGTTGTATCGTGTAAATTCACAATAATCTAAACCTTTTTCTTTCGCTTGTTTTATAGCAACTTCCCGTTGTGCTACTATCTTGCTGTATGAATTAATTTCTTTCCAGCCCAGATAAAAGGTAAATAAAAAGGCTATCAGCGATACTGATACTACGATAAGTCTTATTTGCCTCAAAAATACGTTTTTATAATCCAGGTTATAAAAGCAGATGCCTATGGTAATAATAAGGAAGGTGACAACGCCGAAAAGTGCTCTGCGGGGGAATGTAGGTGAAGCCAGCATGGCGTATACTGCTGCAATAGCAGCTACTGCATATATAAGCACAAGCTTCATTTTGTCTTTTTTATCTCCTCTCGAGAAACGACTGAAAGTGATAACGGAAATGAGAGTAATAAGAAAAAGAGGTCCGCTATAATAAAAAAATGTAAGCGTCCACATAAATAGGCGGTAACTTAAGTTGTATAGGTTGAATGATGTAGATTCTCCAGCTCTTACAAAGTTTCCCGGAGCAGCTATCATGATGATAAAGCCTATAATAGCTCCGGCAAATCCCGCAATAGCCCAAACAGGAATAGACCACTTGTGCGAACGGTAATATATGAAAAAGCCTATAACAATCACTAACATTGCAGCCGCTGTATTTTCGTTTGTCCATCCGGCTAGTATTCCCGGTATGAAAATACACATAGAGTAAAAAGCTTGTAATATAGGCCTTGATACTCTTCCTGTATACAGCCTGAAGGGCAAAAGGAATAGTAAAATCAGCCATGTTCCCCAAAGGTAGTTGGCAGAGCCCGTTAGCCAAAAGATGGTATCGCCAATTACGGGTTGTGAAAACCATACTCCAAGATTGACAGTTAAGAATAAGAAGATGCTATTTTTTGTTCTTCCTTTGATGTGCAGGTAGATTAAGAATATATAGCTTAAATAAACTAGTGTATTTAGTAGATCTGCTACATCGGTAGGGAGCATTAGCAGTATTTGTGCGATAAAATGAACAACGGAGCGTCCTCCCCACATGTAGTAATGGTTGACTTGAGAATGTATAATGTCCTTGATCGAAGTAATACGACCTTCTTCTCCGTAGATAAAGAGATATGCAAAGTCATCGGATATAATAGGAGTCAATCTGTTTAGTGAATATAGAGCTGTGAAACAGATTAGTATCACAACTATCCAACACGCCCTTATCTTTGTTTTGGTGTTGCTGATAGAATATAAGAGTCTCTCCGTCTTGCTATATATTTTTCGAAAAAGAGATACTCCATGGTCGAAACTGTTGTTCTGGGCGTACATGAAGTTATTGTAAGTTTGCTACAAAAATACAATAAAAAACAAAAGCAGCAAGACAAATTGTCTTGCTGCTTTGTTATTATTATTGAAAAATGCTTTATCCGCATTTCGATGCACCACAGTTCGTACATTTCATACAACCTTCTTGATATACCAATGTCTCTAATCCACAGACAGGACATTTTTGACCTTTGGCTTCTGTTTCGTTCGGTAGGTATTTCTTCAGTGCACGTTCAACACCATTCTTCCATGTGTTGATAGTTTCGCTGTTGAGTTCAAGTCCCTGAACAAGTTTTACAACCTGATCGATAGGCATTCCGTAACGCAATACTCCCGATATCAGTTTGGCGTAGTTCCAAAACTCCGGATTGAATTTGCCGTTCAATCCTTCGATTGTTGTTTTATAACCTCTCTTATTCTTAAACTGGAAGTCGTATGAACGTTGACCTTCGTCGTTCATTGTTTTGATAATCACACCTTGATTGATATTCTTCGGAAGCACAAGGCCTTCGTCGTCGTCCGACAATCCGGTAAAGATCTCGTAAGGGCGTCCGTCTAATAAGCCGATGAAAGCAATCCATTTTTCCTTGTTGTTTTGGAATTTGATGACATCCGCAGCCAGTTCGCGAGGGCGTTCCATTACTATCTGGGGGCGTTCGTAGCAGTCTCCGCAGTCTTCTTCTTCCTTTTTGTTGTCGTTAGCAATAAGAACTCCGGCACGTGATCCGTCACGGTATACAGTACATCCTTTACATCCGCTTTTCCATGCTTCTATATAAAGTTGGTTCACGAGGTCTTCCGAAACATCTGATGGCAGATTGATGGTTACACTGATAGAGTGGTCTACCCACTTTTGGATGCGTCCCTGCATTTTTACTTTCTGTAGCCAGTCTACATCGTTTGAAGTAGCCTTGTAGTAAGGCGATTCGGCAACCATCTTGTCTATTTCTTCATTTGTATATCGTTTGGCAGCAGGATATCCTTTGCTTTCCATCCATGTTACAAACTTATGGTGGAATACGACATATTCTTCCCAAGAGTCTCCGTTTTCGTCAACAAAGTCTACACGTACTTCCTTGTCGTTCGGATTCACTTTGCGGCGGCGTTTATACACCGGGAGGAATACCGGCTCGATACCTGATGTCGACTGTGTCATCAAGCTTGTTGTTCCTGTAGGTGCTACTGTAAGACATGCTATGTTGCGACGTCCGTATTTTTCCATGTCTTTGTATAGTTTCGGATCAACTTCAGCCAAACGATTGATGAAAGGATTGTTTCTTTCACGTTCGATGTCGAATATTTCGAATGCTCCACGTTCCTTCGCCAGTTCCACAGAAGCACGGTATGCAGCAATAGCTAATGTGCGGTGTACTTCTTCGGCAAAAGTTGTAGCCTCTTCTGTTCCGTAGCGCAAGCCCATAGCGGCAATCATGTCGCCCTCGGCTGTGATACCTACTCCTGTACGGCGGCCTTGTAGTGTTTTCTTACGGATTTTTTCCCATAGATGTCTTTCAGGCCATTTTACTTCCTCGTTTTCAGGGTCAATTTCTATTTTGTTCAGGATCTTATCTATCTTCTCGGTTTCAAGATCGATAATATCGTCCATAATTCGTTGTGCCAGTCCTACGTGTTTTTTGAATAGTTCGAAGTCGAAATATGCATCTTCTTTGAATGGATTCACTACGTATGAATATAAATTGATAGCCAATAGACGGCAGCTGTCATAAGGACAAAGAGGAATCTCGCCACATGGATTTGTGGATATAGTCTTGAATCCAAGGTCTGCATAGCAGTCCGGCACAGATTCTCTGATGATGGTATCCCAAAACAATACTCCCGGTTCGGCCGATTTCCATGCATTGTGAACTATCTTTTTCCACAGGTCGGTAGCGTTAGTGTCTCTTACTGTACTCGGATTGTTCGAGTCTATCGGGTATTGCTGTGTATACGGTGTTCCGTCTACTACTGCTTGCATAAAGGCATCGTCTATCCTCACCGAAACATTGGCGCCCGTAACCTTCCCTTCTATCATTTTGGCATCAATGAACGATTCCGAGTCAGGGTGCTTGATAGATACGCTAAGCATAAGGGCTCCGCGACGTCCATCTTGAGCGACTTCACGTGTAGAGTTGGAATATCTTTCCATAAAAGGGACAAGTCCGGTAGATGTAAGAGCTGAGTTCTTTACCGGTGATCCTTTAGGACGTATGTGTGATAAATCGTGTCCAACACCTCCACGGCGTTTCATTAGTTGTACTTGTTCTTCGTCGACGCGGATAATAGCTCCGTACGAATCCGATGATCCATCCATGCCGATAACAAAACAGTTCGACAATGATGCTATTTGATAGTCATTGCCTATTCCTGTCATTGGGCTTCCTTGTGGCACAATATATTTAAATTGGTCAAACAAGTCGTATAGCTCTTGGGTAGTGAGTCCATTTTTATATTTTGATTCTATACGGCCTATTTCGTTCGCCAATCTCCAATGCATATCTTCGGGCGATTGTTCGTAGATATTGCCTGTCGCATCTTTTAGGGCGTATTTGTTAACCCATACTTTAGCAGCTAGCTCATCACCGTTAAAGTAATCAAGTGCGGCTTTATACGCCTCGTCAAAAGTGTAAACCTTCTGTGCCATTTGTTTATGTTTTTTTTATATAAATTATTTCGTCTGTTTCTCTTGATTTTTTTTGTTAATGCAATATTACAGATTATGTGATGATGAAACAAATTTTGTAATATATATTTATTAACAAAGTAAAAAGTTTTCCGTTTTAAGATTTAATTATCTGAAAATTAGATGTGTATAAATTCTATATTGGAGAAAAGTTTTCCATTTTGTTTTTCACTGTATAGTAAATAGAACAAGATGTGGAAGATAATGTTTAAGAAAAAAGCAAAAAAAATAATCAGAAAGATCTTTTTAACCTTTCCGATTATTTGTAAAATATGTTATTTTCTGATAAGTTACTCTGCTGCTATCAGTTCCGGATCAATCATGATACGACCACAATATTCGCAAACGATAATTTTCTTACCGATTTTGATATCCATTTGTTTTTGTGGTGGAATTTTGTTGAAGCACCCCCCGCAAGCACCACGCTCTATACATACAACAGCCAAACCGTTGCGTGCACTTTTGCGAATTCTCTTGAAGGCTTGTAATAAACGAGGTTCTACTTCGGCCTCGATATCTTTCACTTCGTCGCGAAGTTGTTCTTCTTGTTGCTTTGTTTCAGATACAATGCCATCCAGTTCTTCTTTCTTTTGAGCAAGGTCGGCAGCACGTTCGCTAAGAAAAGCTTTGCTCTTTTCTATTTGCTCAGCAAGGCTTTTAGAATCCTGGCTAAATTCGCGGATACGTTTTTCTGAAAGCTCAATTTCCAATGTTTCGAACTCTATCTCTTTGCTGAGGTGATCAAACTCACGGTTGTTGCGAACATTATCAAGCTGTTCTTTATATTTTGCAATTTTGAGCTCGCTGTCTTTTGCTTTTTGCTTTTGATGCGAAATTGCAGTATCAGCTTCTTTTAATTCAGCCTCGTGTTTTTTGATACGAGTTTCCAATCCGATGATTTCATCTTCAAGGTCGGCTACTTCAAGAGGAAGTTCTCCACGTAGGATTTTGATATTATCTATTTCAGATAGTTTCAGCTGTAGATGATAAAGCGTATGTAGCTTTTCTTCTACCGTTACTTCTTTTTCTGTAGATTTTTTTGCCATAAGATATTTTTGTTTATTGAATTTCTATCATAAAAAAATGCAGTAATCGAATAGTTTCAACTATCTTCTTACTACATCATCCGTAATAAGCGGGAGTACGTCACCGCCTGATTACAAATATTTTACAGGATTTACGTCAAACCCTGACATATATACTGCAAAGGTAGGATATTTTTTTGAAATAATATCGAAAAAAATATTCTTTGTGAAAATTTCAGACTCGTAATGTCCTATCACTGCAAGCAATATTTTATCTTCTACGTCATAGAAGTCGTTATACTTAGCCTCTCCCGTGATGAAAATATCAGCACTGTAAGAAACTGCTTTCGGAATAAGAAATGCCCCGCTGCCGCTGCATATAGCCACATCGCGTATGGGTGTGCCACGCAAAGGCGAGTGTTGCAGCATATTGAGGTGGAATGTGTCTTTGAGCAAGTATAAGAAATCTTCTTCGTCCATCTCTTCGGGCAGCGTACCCACGATACCGCTTCCGGCTTTACTCCACTCGTTTTGTAGAGCGTAGAAATCGTATGCAGGTTCTTCGTAAGGATGTACGGAAATGAGTGCGCGCAAAACTTCCGATCGCTTGTATACAGGCAATACCATTTCGATGCGGGTCTCGGGTTCGGTGTGCAATTCGCCTATTTCGCCGCAGTAGGGCTTGGCTTCATCACCTGCTCTGAATGTTCCTTCTCCTGTAATATTGTAGCTGCACGAGTCGTAGTTGCCTATCGATCCGGCTCCTGCATTGAACAATGTGTTGCGCAAAAGCTCGGCATGTGAATATGGAACAAAGGTTACAAGCTTAAGTAGTTTGTCCTTTTGCGGATCAAGAATCCTTACATGTTGCAGGTTTAGCATATCAGCCAGATACTGATTAATTCCTTCCGAGGCATTATCCAGATTCGTGTGTGCGGCATATACAACGATGTCGTGCTTACATGCCTTTATCATGCAGCGTTCGATATAATTTTTGCCTGTGAGAGATTTGAAGCTGCGGAACGCCAGAGGATGGTGCGATATGATCAGATTGCAGCCTAAGGCTATCGCTTCGTCGATTACAGCCTCGGTGACGTCTATACAAACAATTGCGCCTTTGGCTTCCTGATGTATATCTCCTATTTGCACTCCACTATTATCAAATCCTTCCTGCAAAGGAATAGGGGCAATCTGTTCTATGACATGCAGAATATCTTTAATCTTCATCGCTCGCTGTATTTGTATAAACGTTAGGTTATAACAAAGATATAATAGAAAATGAAATATTACATCATTTATATAGGTCAGGAGAAATAAAAAAGCAACTCTCCCTTATAGAAGGAAGAATTGCTTTTTATTTATCTAAATAATATTGAGATTAATCGAACATTTTTCTGAAATGAGTGAATATCTTCTCTTTTACCGATTTGCTAGGCTGAAAGTTAGGAGAGTTTTCCAATCCGGTGAGGATCTCTTTCTCGCTGTCGCTCAGGTTTTCGGGAATATACACACTGATGTTTATCAACAAGTCTCCCGTGCCGTATCTGTTGATGCTTGGCAGACCTTTATTTTTGAGTCGCAAAACCTTACCCGGTTGTGTTCCCGGTTCTATCGTTACCTTTACCTTTCCGTCTATAGTAGGTACAACGACATTACCACCCAGTGCGGCTGTAGAAACACTTAACAGTAGGTTGTAAACTATATCATTATCGTCTCTGAACAGCTCAGGATGCGGTTCTTCTTCTACCAAGATAAGCAAGTCGCCATTTATACCACCATGACGGGCTGCATTTCCCTTACCACTCATCGATAGTTGCATGCCTTCTGCTACTCCGGCAGGAATGTTGATGGTTATCACTTCTTCTTCGCGGGTGATACCTTCTCCGGCACAGTGAGCACATTTTTTTGTAATGGTCTTTCCTTCACCGTTACATGTCGGGCAAGTAGACTGTGTCTGCATTTGCCCCAAAATGGTGTTCATCACACGAGTAACAACACCCGAGCCTTTACAGGTCGAACATGTTTCGTAGGCTGTGCCTTTGTCTGCTCCTGTACCTTTACAGTGCGTACAAGAAACAAATTTGTTTACTTTTATTTTTTTCTCTACACCCGATGCGATATCTTTCAGAGATAATTTGACTTTTACACGAAGGTCTGAACCTCTGTTTGTTCTAGGGCCACGTTGCCCGCCAAATCCGCCAAATCCTCCTCCAAAGTGCCCGCCGAATATATCGCCAAACTGAGAGAATATGTCATCCATCGAGAATCCTCCTGCGCCGCCAAATCCGCCCGGAGCTTCGTGTCCGTATCTGTCATATTTGGCACGTTTCTGCTCGTCGCTCAGTATTTCGTAGGCTTCGGCAGCTTCCTTAAATTTTTCTTCTGCCTCACTGTTTCCCGGATTTTTGTCGGGGTGATACTGAATTGCTTTTTTGCGATATGCTTTTTTTATTTCCTCAGATGTTGCGGTCTTGGTTACCTCCAGCACTTCGTAGTAGTCTCTCTTTGTTGCCATCGAAATATTCTTGTTTTATTTTGCAACAATTACTTTAGGATATCTGATGATTTTATCATCGAGTGTATATCCTTTCTGTATACTGTCTATGATTTTGTCTTTGTCTTCTTCGCTCTGAGCCGGAATAGTAGTTACTGCCTCATGCTTATCGGTGTCGAATGCATGACCGATGGTTTCTATCTCTTTTACTCCGTGCTTGGTGAGGAAGTTTGAAAACTTGCTGTATATAAGATCTATACCTTCTTTTACAGCATCTATGTCTTCCGTTTTTGAGATGTTGTCTAATGCTCTCTCAAAGTCATCAACTACCGCTATGATGTCAAGCAACACTCTTTCGCTACCTGATTTAAGCAGCTCGGCTTTTTCTTTCAATGTACGTTTGCGATAGTTGTCGAATTCAGCATTAAGGCGCAGGTAAGAGTTGTTGAGCTCATTGTATTTTGCTTCCCAATCGGTCACATTGTCACTTGCTTCGTCTCCTACATTTTCTTCTGTCTGATTATTTGTCAGATTGTCTGTTTCTACAAATTCATCTCTTTCAAGATCTTTATCAGAAATATCCTCTTTCATATTTTATATTTATTTTATTTTCAGCTAATAACAAAGATATTGTCAACAAATTAACAAGCGTAATTTATTGTATCCAAATTGATGTTGATAAGTATATAGCAAAAGGCTTGCCAAAATTCTGATGGAGTCTCAATTCTCAATAAAATATCGATTGTACTTCAAAGAATATATAGAGTATCTTTGTTGTGCTGAACGGATTGATATATCCTTAAATTGTCAAGTTTTATTTTTTTGAGATATATAAAAAATAAATGCAACGAAAAAGACTCGTATTGCATCATAATATTATAGGAGATGAACTTGCTTATTTCTATTCAGAAAGTGTTGCTAAAATAAAAAGATCTAGTTTGAAAAAATAATATATTGCTAATAAAGACCCCCAAAGTGTATAGACTATGAAACATAAAATGCTACTTATACTATTGTTCGTTGGTTTTGCTTTTACATCTTGTGATAAAGGCGATTTTGAATATGAAGATAAATTCAAGGATAGTCAGGAAGTTTGGAATCGTTTTAAGAAACAAACTAATAATACATACGAATATACAACAACCGGAGCTACATGGGTTGGTTATTCGTGGCAAACGACTATCACTGTTTATAATGGCAAGGTAAATCAGCGAAGCTTTAAATATACCGGCTATCCGAGTGAAGTAAGTCCTAATCTTGAATTGGAGTGGACTGAAACAGGATTGGAACTAGGTAGTCATAAAGATACGCCGGCATCGGATGTTTTAACTCTTGATGAAGTTTATCAAAGGGCGGAACAAGACTGGTTGAAAAAAAGGAAAGGGACAGAAACTTACTTTGAAACAAAAAATGATGGAATGATTTCCTTGTGTGGTTATAATGAGAAGGGTTGCCAAGATGATTGTTTTACAGGGATAAGTATCAGAAGTATTATCGGAGGTATTATTGATTAAAAATATATTTTTGACATTCGTGTAACATTTAAAAAATATTAGCGTATAACATAATGTGTGAACATTCTTGTTTTTGTAGTGTTTTAGAGTATAATTTATAGAAAGATATTCCTTTTTCACATATAAGTATCTTTGTACACAGAAGCGTGTTTGTATGTTGTTGTTTTCTGAACAGAACGGAGTCTTGCTTGTAGACTGTTAAGCCTTAGGCGCTTCATTCTGTTCGGAGACAACTAAATTCCTCTCCTTAGCAATCCGTAAGAGAATCCTTCGTATAATATCCCTTTTTCTATAAAAAGACTTCGTACTCAACGAAAGTGAAAAAATACAAACAATTCTTATCTTTTTATTGTTGTTGTTAGAAACAAGTAGCTGGATGAATCAGTATTTTTTATCTTTGCATTGTTTACAAACTGGAAAGGAATTATAAACAATTACGCAAATGGAACTTTCGTCTTTACTATCTCCTATCAATATAACATTAGCAACTTTGTTGGTCGCTTCTTTTTTCTTCATGCGGGGAAAGGTTCGCTCAGACCTTGTGGCTGTATGTGCTTTGCTCATATTGGCATTAACCGGAGTGTTGACTCCTACCGAAGCATTAGCCGGTTTTTCCAATTCGGTTGTCATTATGATGATTGGTCTCTTTGTTGTAGGGGCAGGTATTTTCCGCACAGGGCTGGCAAAGATGATCAGTAGTAAAATACTTCAGACTGCAGGACAGAATGAGAATAAACTCTTTATTCTGGTCATGTTGGTTACGGCCTCTATCGGGGCTTTTGTGAGTAATACGGGCACTGTGGCCGTGATGATGCCTATCATTGTGAGTATGGCTGCGAGTGCCAATATAAGTCCACGTCGTTACCTTATGCCTTTGGCTTTTGCCAGTAGTATGGGTATGTTTACATTGATTAGTACACCTCCCAATCTTGTGATTCAGAATGCGCTTGTTGATGCAGGATATGAGGCTTTATCCTTTTTCTCGTTTGCGCCTATCGGTTTCATTGCGTTGGGTATTGGTGTTGTCGTTCTCTTCTTCTTGAGCAAGCTGCTTGTTTCAAAGAGTGATTCATCTTCGGGCAAGAAGAAAGAAGGAAAATCTTTGGTTGAATTGGCTCAGGAATACCAACTGCAACAACAATCGTACAAGGTAGAGGTAAAGTCTGATTCGCCTTTGTTGAACAAAACGCTTGCCGAACTAAAGATTGCTTCAGCCTACGATATAAGTATCAGTAAAATTATACGTAAGAATGGTAATTCGAGATTCAGAAAAAAGTTTATAGAGGAGGTTGCAGGCCCCAAGTCGGTAATATTGAAAGATGATGTATTATACTGTCTGGGAGATATAGAAAATATAGAAAGATTTGTTTCTGATAATGATCTCCATTTGGAGAAAAAAACCGATGAAACTCCATTCGCAGGATTTCAGGAGTCGGGTATTGCAGAGATATTTATTATGCCTAATTCCAGATTGATAAATCGTACAATTTCTGAAATTAGTTTCAGGGAGGAATATAACGTAAATGTGTTGGGCATTCAGCGTCAGAATGAATATAAGATGCGGGATATTAAAGATACTAAGTTGCATTCGGGGGATGCTCTTCTGATACAGGGTACTTGGAAAGATTTGGCGAATTTAGACAACAGGCAGGATGATCTGGTGCTTGTAGGTCAACCACTGAAAGAGGCAGCTAAAGTAACATTGGATCAGAATGCTCCCATTGCAGCCGGTATAATGATATTGATGGTATTGGCAATGGTGTTAGAGATTCTCCCTTCGGTAATTGCTATTATGTTAGCTGCTGTGCTGATGGTGGTAACAGGCTGTCTTCGTAATATGGAAGAAGCGTATAATAGTATAAACTGGGAAAGTGTAGTACTGATTGGTGCAATGTTGCCGATGGCTACTGCTTTTCAGAATACAGGAGTAGATACTCTTATTTCAGGTTCTTTGGTTAATCATTTAGGAGATGTGGGCCCTTATGCGTTGCTTGCGGGGATTTACTTTTGTACGTCTTTGCTCACTATGTTTATAAGTAATACTGCCACAGCGGTGCTGTTTACGCCTATAGCCTTAAAGGCTGCTGAGGGGATGGGCATAAGTCCTTATCCGTTCTTGTTTGCCGTAGCAGTTGCGGCCAGTATGTGTTTTGCTTCTCCGTTTTCTACACCGCCCAATGCATTGGTGATGACTGCCGGACGTTATACCTTTATGGATTATATGAAGGTCGGCTTGCCTTTGCAAGTGATTATGGGAATAATTATGATACTGGCTCTTCCTTTATTATTTCCTTTCTAAAACGATTTAATTGATTTTATCTTCAAGCAGCTTCACTATCTGCTCGAGGTAGAGAGCGTCCGTTTTGTCGAAATGATTGAGGTGTTCACTATCTACATCCAAAACAGCGATTACGTCGTTCTGGTTGAATAGAGGCACTACAATTTCGGACTGCGAAGCGGCATCACAAGCTATATGTCCGGGGAATTCGTTAACATTTTCTACTATAACTGTTCGCTTTTCTTTCCATGCTGTGCCGCAAACGCCTTTGCCGTATTTGATACGGGTGCAGGCTATTGTTCCTTGGAACGGGCCGAGCACAAGTTCTTCTCTTTTTACGATATAGAATCCTACCCAGAAAAATCCAAACGTCATTTTCAAGGCAGCAGATATATTTGCCATGTTGGCAATAGCGTCTGTCTCCCCTTCAAGCAAGCCTTTTAGCTGAGGTAGGAGAGTGAGGTATTTTTCTTCTTTGGAAGAGTTTTTGGAAATATTAAGTGATTCTGGCATTAAAATAATTGGGTTAGGATTCAGGACTTATTGTAGGTCTAGTTACATTCCATCCATGTTTTTTAAAAAAAATAAGTAGGCTTTTGATATGTAATATTGTTTTTTTCCCAATAGTAGAACTTCCCCTTAAATGATTATGCATTATTTTCGATTGGGGAAGATAAATGACCGGTCTGCCTTGTTTCCAAGAGCGAAAACAAATATCTTCGTCTTCCATATATAAAAAGTAATCAGGATCAAATCCCTTTAATTGTAGAAAAAAATCCTTTTCAATAAACATTGCAGCTCCTATAGCCCAGTCGACAGTTTGAATCCTTGAGGTGTCAATATCCTTTTGCAAATAATTCCTTATATGCTTATTCTGGGAACTATCTTTTCCTCTAGAAATAAAGCGGAATGTTATTTTCCTTAATGTAATAAACGATCGGACTGAATACTGGATTGAGTGATCGGTATTAAGCAATTGAGGTACAACAATTCCTGGTGATACTGACTGATTAACCATGTAATTATATAAAATATCAAGACTATCTTTCTGAAAGATAATATCAGGGTTAATGATTGCTATATACTTTCCTTTAGCATAAGAAACACCTAAATTATTATTTTCCCCAAATCCTTTAATTTTTTCATTTTGAATAATGATGACTTCAGGAAAATTACTTCTAATGTATTCAACACTTCCATCGGAGGAACAGTTATCTATATAAATTGCTTCGAAAGAAATAGACGGCTTTGCCTCATCATAAAGCGATTTATATAAATCCCTAATATATTTATGATGATTCATTCCAACTGTTACTATAGATATTATAGGATGCTTCATTGGTTTGTGATTATTTGTTTTTTTACAAGATATGAATTCTGGTGTCTGTGATAATTTATCTCCTGAAAATTAAGGCTATATTCTTATAACCGAAAATACTATTCTTTTATTATCTCTTTTAAGAAACTCTCGATACTTAAACAATAAATTTTCTCAGAAAACAGAGATATTGCCCTTTGATATGCATTCTCTTTTATTCTTTCATAATTCTCTGCAGAATGCAATGATTTTATTGCTTGACGGAATGAATCTTCATCAGTAAATAAATATCCGGATTGGTTATCTTCTATTAATTCTGAAGTTCCAGCATCATCATAACCAATAACAGGTATACCTCTATGCATTGCCTCTGCTGTAACTAAGCCAAAGCCTTCCAATTTAGAAAAGACTAAAAGTATATCTATTTCTTCGTATATCTTTTCTGTATCTTGGACAAATCCATGAAAAATAACATTGGATTCTAAACCTAGTTTGTTAACTAAATGAAATAAATATCTCTTATAAGAACCCTTCTTGTCTCCAAATATATGAAGTTTTGATGATGGATATGTTTCGATAATTTTCTTGAAGTATTTAATAGCAACATCCTGTCTTTTACCAGGAGAAAGAATACCTACTATTCCATAATTGAGAGGGATTGGGGTTCTTTCTCTAGATGGTTTTACAATAGGTTGTGGCAGCCCATTATAGATGATTATATGTTTATTTGGATTAAAATTATTTCCCATAATATCCTCTGCAACTGATTTTGTAACAAAGATAGTAGCTGTGCTCTTATCTAAAAATTTTCTTTTATTTTTGTTACCTCCAATGAAAATAGCTCCATGATTCTTTGACATAAACTCATGGACATGAGTGATGTGCTTTTTCTTTAAGAATTTAGCTACAAAATAACCTAAGTTTTCAGCAGAAGTATTAGAATAAATAATATCTGGATTAAATTTATTGATTTGCAAAAGTATTATAGGAAAAGTTACTAAATTAAGTAACAGAAGCAAAGGGTATGCAATAAATTTTATAGTTTTTTTTATATATAGGAACGGAGAATAATATGGAATAACCCTGTAATGGATATTCCTTTTTTCTAATTCCTCTGCCATTCCGCCTTTAGATGATAGTAATACAAAGATGCTATGTCCCTTCTGTTGAAGATTATCGAGCAAAGGAAGTAATATCCGATTTGCTCCGTATAGTTGACTATTATGGCAAATAAACTGTATTTTCATTGATATTAATTCTGATTATTATCCTTTCCCTTTTTTATAAACAATGTATCAGATAAAAATAAGTGTTTTTTGAGAAAATAAGAAAAATATAGTGAAATAATAAGATTTACAGGGAAAAGTTCTATTATAATTATAGATATCCCTGATAGTAAAGTTATTAATATGAATATGATAAAAGGAATATCTTTCTTCTTCTTTATGAATAGATATATTAGTAAATACAATATGGCTCCGATGAATAATATAAAGAATATGGCTCCGTAGTTGGTTAAAAATGATGTGTATAATGAGTCCGCGATAAAAGCGTTGGATTGCATACCTAATGTTATTAATAAATTCATAGCAGTATTTGTTGCAATTCCGAAATTCGTAGATATAAATTCCATAGAATCAACTATCCCCTGTAATATTTCTATTCTTGTTGTTCCAGAAAGTTCAGAATCTCCTACTGCTCGTCCAGTTAATAGGTCCAGATTGCTTATAATCAGAAATAGGAATAAAATGACAACTGAAGATAAAATTAATTTATATTTACTTTTTAAGTATATCGGCATAAACAATAGGATAGATAGTAATATTACTCCTGTAGAGGACATTGATAAAAATACAGAAATAATAGCTAAAATAGAGCCTATCATTTTCTTTTTCTGTGATAAGAAATATTTAAAACAAAAAAAACAAAAAGCAGCAAATGTACCACTAGCACTAGGATGTACAAAAATTCCGGGAAGTCTTCCCGATAAGCCCAAAGCATTTAAACCCCATATCGGAGGCATAAATATCATTTCCAATATTTGTGCAGTAATGTGTAATAATAATAATGCGAATAATATTTTTGTTGTTTTTTCTAATAAATCATGATTTGATATATCGTATAAAAGAATTATGAGAAAAAGTGGGATAGCCCAACGGATACCAGCTAGTGCTATTTGTATTCCATTTACCGAGTAAGAGAAAAAAAAGCAGATAAAAGTGAAAGCGGATAGTAAAAATAAACATATATGATAATTTATAGGATGCTTATACCTTAAAGAATAAGTCAAGCTTAAGAATAGTACGACTATCATCAGAATATCTTTAGGTAGCTTTATATAAAACATATCAATTGGGAGAACTACACCTATTCCAAGATATTCGAATATTTCTGTAATACTGAAAATCGGAGTAAGAATAAATAGTAACAATATTAATTTCTGTATTCTCTGCATAAAATTTATGAATATATAATTTATTCAATATAGAGATGTTTTTTACTAACAGACCATTTGCCTAATATTATATTAAATATTTTTCTGGGGAGTATTTTCGAGAGACAAGCTCGAGTCCTGTTTTTTATATAGGAATTAAAATATTCGATAGAGGATATGCTATTAATCTTACTCTCTTCTTTAAGTACTTCTAGCCTGTTAATTGATGATATA
Source organism: Dysgonomonas sp. 37-18 (assembly GCF_001899125.1). Classification (NCBI taxonomy): domain Bacteria; kingdom Pseudomonadati; phylum Bacteroidota; class Bacteroidia; order Bacteroidales; family Dysgonomonadaceae; genus Dysgonomonas; species Dysgonomonas sp. 37-18. The sequence continues at coordinate 66,525 of NZ_MKVC01000023.1, forward strand.
CCATCACTTGCGTCATAAATTGCAATACACAAGGGGATATACTGGAATTTAAGCCCATCTTTATACAAATTATAAAATAAATTGTAATCAGCACAAATTCTGTATGTAGTGTCAAAATAGTATTGTTGCAATAAAGATCGGCGAACAAAAGCTGATTGATGGCAAAATATCATATGTTTATTTAGATGTACTAATTCTTCTGGTTTAGTCATAAATCTACCGCATGAAAAGCATTGTAGGGTATCTCCATAAATAATAGAAGTTTTGTAGGAAATATCTTGGGAGAAAATATCGAAGAGTACATTATTATTAAAAAAGTTATCTCCTGCATTCATAAAATTAATCCATTCTCCATTTGCTCTATCAATTCCTTTATTCATCGCGTCATAAACACCTTTGTCCGGTTCACTTACCCAAAGAGTAATTGCATGTTTATATTTTTTTATTATATCAATAGTTCCATCAGTACTTCCTCCATCAATGATAATATATTCAAGGTTGGAATATGTCTGATTTATAACAGATAAGATCGTTTCTTCTATGCTCGATACACAATTGTAAACGACTGTAATAATAGATATAAGAGGAGCCTTCATTTTAATTTTAAGTAAATATTTCTAATGGTTTTATGTAAATATGGAAAATATTGTTGTAGAAGGATGGATATAGAATATTTTCTAAATATACATAGTATCGAAAAATAAGTAGCATATATTTTGTTAGAATTATTATTACTTATTACTCGAAGTACTTCTTTTAATTGTATTATGTTATTGCATGAAATTCCACCGTCCAAAAACATGCAAATATTTGTATCTATTTTTACAAATTGTACTTTTTTATTAATCATTTTATAAAAGAAATCGTAGTCTCCAGCTATTTTATAGGAAGTGTCGAATAAATATTTTTTATGTAAGGACGTATATATAAAAGAAGACTGATGAAATATCTCCATCGAATATTTTATTGTATCAAGTTTACTAAGTTGCTTTTTGATGATTCCATTATTATCAACCTCGCGGTTTCCATATATAATTCCACCCTCACTATTGTCAAAAATATCTTTATTTATTAATTCTTCAATTATATTGGTTGTATAAAATGTGTCTCCTGCGTTCATGAAGTTTATCCATTCTCCCGTGGCCTTTTTTATACCTTTATTCATCGCATCATAAATGCCATTGTCACGCTCGCTTATCCAATATGTTATTCTATCCTCATATTTTTTGATGATATCAACGGTTCCGTCAGTGCTTCCTCCATCAATGATTATATACTCAATTTGAGGATATGTTTGGTTAATAACTGATAGAATTGTTTTTTCTATATTTGATACAGTATTATATACTACAGTTACTATTGATACTTTAATTTTACTCATTGATTATGTTTCACAAAATAAATGGAGATGATTCGAGGCTGTTTTAATTAACCCTTTTTTAATTCATAATAAAGCCGAAGTAGAATATATTGAATCTTAGCAGAACTCTTTAATATATAATACTTAATTCGACTATTACGGCTTATCTTTTTTCCTGAGAGTTTTTCATTCTTAAACTGTAATTCTTTAAAATCTGTATATGCTAACACTTTTGATGCTTGAGATTTTATGCTCCACCAAGTATTTATTATGTACATTATAGCATGATTATTAATGCCTTTCTTACTAATATCTTTTTCTATATAATCTATGCTTTCTATTAACGCATATATATTTTTTGAAGACATTGCACCAGTTCGACTATCATTTCTTAGAGTATATTTATAGGTTATATCAGGTATAAGATTGATGCTTGAAGCATGTGCTATTATCCGATAAGTCCAGATAAAATCCTCATGTAACATTTTAGGAAAATATAAATTATTTGAAATAATAAAATTCTTTAATAATAATTTATTACAAGCATATAGGTTTATTTTTTCCTGGAAAAAGGCATCCAATATGTCTTTTCCTAGATATCGCTTTTTTTCATTCGGTTGATTTTCTTTCCCTTCTGAAGAGAAACTACCTATAACTATTTCATCACTATCACAAGATGATATTAATATTTCTATACAATCTATTGTAATTTCATCATCGCTATCTAAAAAATAAATATATTTTCCACTCGCATATTCTGTTCCCCTATTTCTAGCTACAGAAGGGCCTTGGTTATACTCCTGCTCTAATATTGTAACTTTATATCCATTTGGATGGTTTTTTGCTGTTTGTTTAGCTATAGCCAAGCTATTGTCTTGCCCACAATCATCAACCAAAATTATTTCAATATTTTGATAAGTCTGATTTAGTACAGACAACAAACATTTCTCAATATACAATTCAACATTATATATTGGTATAATCAGAGAAACCAAAGGAGGTTCATTCATTATATTCTTTTTTTGAGTAAACTTTTATATAATCAAAAATAACTTTATCTGGAAGTAATCTAGGGTCAGGAGTTCCTCCCCATCCGCTATATTCTGTAGAAAGTATTATATACTGCTCTATCTGAGATACAGCTTTTGAAGTTCTCCACACTTCTCTATTATCTATATAAAAGACATATTCTTTAGGAGTCCATTCAAGTCCAAACTTATGAAATCCATTACCGATATGAGGTACGGATGTTATTTTCTGTGTTGATTTCATATTTTTATAATCCCACCATACGGTCGTATAAACATTATAGGGTTCTATTGCTAAGTATTCAAATATATCAACCTCTGTACCATAAATAGCAGGATCTTCCCCCATGCCGATTTGGGGACTTTGCAACCAAAAAGCTGAATGCATACCACGTTGTTGATTAAGATATACATTACATTCAAAATAGCCATATTTAAATAAATGTTTATGCTGAGTTGTTAATTGACCGACATAAAAAGTTCCATTTTTTTCAGAAAGTTCGATTATTAAGTGTCCTTCTCCATCTAAATAAACTGTACTTGTATCCACAATAGCTTTCCAACGAGTTCTTCCGACCATCCTATAATCCCATTTGGTTTTATCAATAATTTTTCCATCAAAGTTTTCTTCCCAAATTAATTCGTATCCTTTATCTATTGGATCCCATGTTGGTAATGCATAGATATTCTCTTCTTTCGAACATGCTGTAAAAAATATTAGCATTAATAGAATAATTGATAAGCTTCTCATAGATAAGTCAAGTTAGATTTAATAATTTCTTTAATTTACGAATGGGCGATAATATAATTTTACCAATTTTTATTTCATTTCTACTATTATATATGAATGAATAATATAGAAGGTTGGAGATAATATTTTCGAAATCGATGTTGCGCCTTTCACAGGCATTTACTATAGCGATTAGACGCCATGATAAAGCTGCAAGTTCATTTTTATAAACAGAAATACCACCAGCATGTACTCTATATATGTATAAATAACTATTATCATATATTACGGAACCTACTTCTTCCAGCTTATAATATAAGTCCAGGTCAATAGAACGTTTGAATTTTGCGTTTATTCCTTCAGTCTTGAGATATAAATTTCGTTTAAAAGTTGCAAAATGAGATATGTATCCTGAACGAGATGTCAAAAAATCCGATTCAAGAGGATGGGGTTTTAATTTCTTTTTTTTTCTGAGATTTTCGTCAGCTTGGATATAATTGGAATATATTAGAGATGCTTGTTCATTTTGTCCATGTAGGCTTACCATTATTTCTAAAGCGTTAGATATAAGTAGGTCATCGGGATCCAAAAAAGCACAGATCTGACCCGTAGCCAATTCCATACAACGTCTTTTGGTATATCCGCACCCTTTGTTTTCTCCGTTGAAAAAGATTTTTATACGGTTATCATCACTATACTGTTTGTATAACTCTTTAGAGTTGTCAGTAGACCCATCATCTACAAGAATGATTTCCCAATTCGTATATGTTTGAGCCTTTACACTATCTATAGCTTCTTGAAGATACCTGCCATTGTTATATTGGGCAATTAATATTGAAAATAAAGGACCTTTATTCATTTTCGATTTAATTTTATGAATAAATTGAATATTTTAACTCCAGCAAATGATTTATAAAAAGACTGAGGCATCAATAATATAAATAATGGTAATGTAAAAACTATTTTTTTCTCTTTTAAGAGATTCTTGATAATATCTTTTACTAAGGTCTTATATAAATAATATAATTGCAATTCATTTGTGTTTAAATTTATTAAACACATCTTAAAATACAATATTCTAGCATATTTCTCCTTAAAATACTCAAAAAAAGAATCGTTAGGATTTGTTAAAATTTCCTTTAATATAATAAGCCAGCATTCAATACTTTTATAATTACTCCCAGATTGCATTATTGAACCGTCCGTAGTATAATGCACATATGTGTACTCGCCTGTGAATGCTATGGAATTTAATTTTTTTACAAGTAAAAACATCCACAATTCGTCTTCATGAATTATTCCTTTTTTAAAAAATAGATTATAATCAAAAATAAAGTTTCGCTTGATTAATTTATTCCAGGCATTTACAGGGATATGCTCCTCTTTTACATTATAGAAATGTTTCAAAACCCATTTATTATCATTTACATATTCTTGAAATTTTTTATAATGTAAATTTCTCCAATCAGATTTTTGAATAGGGCATGGAAGTGATTGTGTGTTTCCCTGAACTATTTCAACTTCAGTATATTTTTCAGCTAATGTAGTCAAAGTTTTAATGCAATTAGGTTGTATCTCATCATCACTGTCCAGATAAAACAAGTAATCCCCAGTTGATTCATAAGTTCCAGTATTTCTTGCTTCAGAAAGTCCTTTATTTTGCTTATGGTGAATAATTTTGAAATCAATGTTGCCTTGGTATAGTTTTAGTCTTTGTTCTAATAAAATCATGCTATTATCTGGAGAACAATCGTCAACCAAGATACATTCTATATTAGTGTATGTTTGATTGATGATTGAATCAATGCAACGAATAACATATTTTGATACATTATATATAGGAACAATGATAGAAACCTTTATCATCACTTAATAAACTTTATAATATTAACATCATGAAGCCAAGCATCATAGAAGCTTTTATTTTTTCCATATGAGTTATCAAAAAAAGAAAATTCTTTATTTAATAAAACAGATAAAATTCCAACATGTAGACGGGTGGTATAAATATACGAATAACTAGATAAAAAAGAAATTCCACTTCTAATAAAATGTTTACGGAAATATTTTTGATACATAATATTCGTAAAAAAATTATTTAGATTACTTGAGCATATATTGTCAACTCTAGTTAGTTTTTGTTGAAACTGTGAAAATACAGTTAATACTTGCGAAATTTTTTCCATAGTAGGCCAATCTCGAACTTCAGCTTCTTTTGGTATAATCTTATAAGATTGATTATAATTCTTTTCAGAGTCTTTTCTGTCTAAGAATAATATCTTATTTTTGATAGGTTTGATATATTTTAACCATTTTGACAAATCTATATAAAATGCCATATCAGGAATAAGTATGTTTTTAGAATTTGGAAAGTATTGATTAGCAATATCTAATGATTTGTTGTCTCGCAAGCACAATGTTACATTGGTGTGTTGTGCAAATATTTTAGCATCTTCTTTTAGAATATTTTCATCTTTAAAATATATACTCTGGGGTAACTGGACAATTTTATTGAGAGGAAAAGACTGTAATATTTCTTTTCTGAATATTTGATGCCTATACCATAAATCAGTGAAGTTACCGCCACCCATTAATAAAATTATAGTTTCTTTATTTATCTTGGGTTTCTTGTAATTCTCAATAGAAGATGAATATAAACATTTATATGGTAATGTTTTAAGGAAATCAATGGTGCCTTGCCAAATTAATGTGTCACCAATGTTGGGGAAATAAGGTAAGTCTAAGAAAATATAGTCGTTTGTTATTAATGGGGTCAGTTGCCCCTGTATGATATTTCTTAATTCTAATATTTTTTGCTGAGAGTTCATTTTATTAGTCTCTTTTTTATTCTTATTGCTAGGTGTCGAAATTTCGTCTCTAAATTAATCTTTTCTTTTTTCCAGAATGTGTATTCAATATTATCTTCATAAAGTTTTTCTGATAGGAACTGTGCCATCTCTTTAGAATACCAGCTAGCTTCTCTCCTGTTTCTCAAATCACAATATGAGGGAATATGTAATTCTGGAATGACCCCCAATGCCATAAAGTGCGAAGAGTTAAAACAATACTGGAAACAACAGTTATTCCCTATAGCTCTGAATATTATAGGTTTGGTTAGGTCCTCAAAAATATTTTGATGTATGCCATTGCCATAACAACCAGTCATTTCACCGGTACCTAAATTTAGTTTTGCTGACCATTCTCCAGCATAACAGAATTCTTTTCGTTTTACCATAAAATTCTTACATGTAAAATCAAATAATGGAGAATTCATTTCATTGCCAATTTTCTTATAATTCTCTATATTTTCAGTCAGTATCCTAAATTCTCCTCCAGAGCCAACATAGCTTTCATCTCTTGTTAAAGCGACTTGAGGCAATGCTCCCGTTTCGTTTAAAGATATTTGCTTTATATCTTCCCAATAGGGTATATATTCATCACATAAATTTATTTGTAAGATAAAAGAACATCCAGCTCTTCTAACTTTTCTTATATTCTCAAAAAAAGCTGTTATTTTGTTTGTCCTCAATAACTCCAAATAATGGAAACTAAAAGAAAAATGCAGTTTTGATAGGGAATCCTTATCAAAATTCAATATTTCGTCAAAACGTTTGGATATAGTTCCATTTGTAGTAATATTTACAAAGTGACCTTGTTTTAATATTTCATGAGTAATATCTGGAATTTCTACTGGAAGTAGGGTTTCGCCAGCAGCAGTCATACTTATGAGACTAACACCACCTAGTCTTTCAAGAGATAAAGCCTTCCCAATATGTTGAGGGGTATATAAAAAATGAGCCTTTTCATTCTTTCTGCGATTTTCCTGAATGATGTAGCAATAGCTACATTTTATATTGCATGCAGTTGTAGGAACTAGGCATTCAAAAAATCTTTTCATTACAAAATTATATTATCTTTTTTATCAAGGAAATAATATATATTCTTTCCTCTTTATTCATACCCAATAGATAAATAAAAACGAGAGAGCTTATTGTTGAAGAAATTAGAATTAATATGAGTCTTTCGATACTTTCATGCATTTTTAAATGGCATACTAATGGAATTAGGATGCTTGTTATCAAAGTAATGATGGAAGTGAATAGTACCTCCTTGATATATTCCTTGACAGTCATTTTAATGATTCTTTTTACAATAAAAATCCTTATAAAAACAGCAATAACGGATAAAGTTATAGATGTTATGAGAGCTGAACTCGGTTCTCCTCCTAATTTATAAAAAAGATAGGATAACGGAAAATTTAACAAGATAAGGCCTGAAACAAGGATTTGATAATTTCTTATCTTCCCGGTGGCTTGAATAACAACTCCCAATGTGTATGTAAATGATTCAACTAATGTTAGTAAAACAACTAACCTTGTTAGAATAACAGTATATTCAGGGACACTCTTTAACCATAAATGCAGTATCATCTTTGTTTCTAACAGAATAGGGATCGACAGTATCATCAACAGGAAAAAAGAAAACTTTCCTCCTCGAAATACTAAACTTTTCATTCTATCATAATCTTTGTTCGCATACGATTTTATTATCTGCGGATTTAGTGCTGTTGTAAAATTATTGGAGAAGTTGATCAGCGCATTATTTACCTGATAGGCAATGGCATTAGCAGCATTAACTACAGGGCCAAAGAAGATATTCATAAGAATGTTTACTCCTTGGTTTTTTAGCATTCCTGCCGATGAACCTAATAGGCTCCATGCTGAATAACCAATCATCTCCTTATAAAGTTGTTTTTCTCGACTAACAGCTATTGTATATTCCGAAAAATTGCGTTTGCAATAGATATGGATAAAGATGTAAACTCCAATAACAACAATAAGATTAAGAACTCCTAGTGTAATAAGTTTATCAAAAGTTGAGATCGTAATAAAATAAGCTATACATAACTTCAATATAACATCAGATATTCCTAAGTAAGCATATATATTCATCCGTTCATATGAAATAATTATTGCATATAGAGGTACTTGTGTTGTAGTTAGGAAAGCTGAAATTATAACAAACTGATAAATCACATTACAGGCAAATAGTCTCTCCGGTGGAATATTTAAAATGTTATTTACTAACCATAGGCCAATTGTTTCACAAAATAAAACAATAATAATACCCATGCAAAAGTGAATATTAAATGAGGTGCTGAAAATTTTTTTCACTTGTTCTTTGTTTTCTCCAGCTAACTCGAATGTTAAGAAGCGAGAAGAGGCTGCACCTAAGGCTCCATTCAGAAATGCAAATAAAGTAATAACTCCTGCAATAACATTATTTAATCCATAATCTACTATACCTAGTGTATTTAATATAACTCGGGATGTAAACAATGATACGAACATTGTTAGCATCATTCGAAAATATAGGAATAATGTATTTTTAGCTATGCGTTTATTATTATTAGAAACCGTTGTCATTAATTCTTATTAAATATTATAGTTTTTATATCCTTTTTTAGTATCCATATGCAGGATCCTATGAAAGAAAGAAATACAAATCCTATAACTATAATCTTCTTTTGAGGTTTAACCGGAAAAAGTGGTTGTACAGCAGATTGTACAATAGTAAATACAGGTGTGGTGTTTTGAACTTTTATTTTCGCCATTTGTAATTGTTGAGCTGTTTGATTATAAATGGAGTACGTTAGGCTAACCTCATTTTGTAATCTTTCCTGTGTTGTTCTATAACTTGCTGATACAACATTTATATTACCATCTACAAAAGCAGCAAGGCTAGCTTGAGCTTTATAATAATTCTCTTTTGATTCTTGATATAGTTTTTCTGCATATTGTAAATCTCTTCTGGCTTTTTCTGTTCTGTACTTGATAATATAAGTTTGCAAATAGGATGTTAGAGTGTCTGCTAAAAATGCAGAAATCTCAGGATTCTGCATTGTAACCTCTACTGTTGTTATTCCTGTTTTTTTATCAGAGTTGACATTGAATCTACCTCTTAGCGATTCTATCACAGCCATTTCTATTGGAGAGAGATATCTATTCTGGGTTGTATTAGGATCACTATTTAGAGCCCCGGCATTATTTGAAATAGAGGATAAGGTATTTAATAGTTTCGCTGGTATAGTTGTTACATTACTCCACCATGGATGTTTTTGGTATTCGCGCATATATGTCTTGAGAGGCATAGATGTTCCCTCCTCTTTTACTTCTACATCTAATAATCCTCTTAAAAATGAAGTGGAACTAAGAATAGTCGGATATAGGTTCGGTGAAGCTAATGCGTCTTTTTCGGGAGTATTATTAATGTTTATTCCAGCTAGTGCTGCTAAAGATCCCATTGTCCCTGTATTGCTTGACTGTGAGTCTGGAGTTAACAGGACAGTTGTCGTATATTCTTTCGGTATACTAAAAGCAACCACCAATCCGAAAATAAAACCTATACCAACAACTTTTAGTATAAACTTTTTCTTTAGCCAAATTTTCTTCCCTAATGCTAGCAGGTCAATTTCCTTTTCCTCTGATATATTATCTTGTCTTTGTTCTTTCATTTTACTTGCTCAAATTATTTATTAATAAAGCAATGACAGAAGCCATAGATGTAACACTAGTCCCAATGCTTAATATCTGACCTAATGACATTTTATCCTTTTGATCTTTCGATGGGACAACAATATTACATCCGGGTTGGATTGCATCTCTATTTGAACCCTTTACCTTTGCAACAGTTCCATTCATATATACGATGTATGCTCTTTTCTTTTCTGCCAAATCACTGTATCCTCCAGCCTGATTAATGTAATAAGATACTTTCTGTCCTTTCTTGTATAGAACAGTATTTGGGTACATAACGGAGCCATTTATTCTTACTGTATTATCATATTCCGGTACAATCAGTTGATCTCCCTCACGAAGAACAAGGTCATATTCTGATTTTGGATTTGCAATGGCTTTGTCCAATTCTATACCTACTGAGTAATAAGGATTAATGTTTAATAAATCTGTAGAAATAGAGTCTTTCAGTCCCTTAGATAGGGCTTGCATAGCTTTTCTTTCTTCAGTCATTTCCATTATTGTTTTTTCTCTTAACAATCGTGCTCCGGCAGAAAATGCGTGGGGGGTTAAATTACCAGCTCTTTTTACAATATCCGAAAGCCTTTCAGTTTTTTCCTTCAAAGCATATTTGCCCGGAAATAGAACTTCGCCCGCAATTTCTATATTTCTTTGTTCGATATATCCCGGACTACGTCTTACATAAACTTGATCGTATGGATTCAATACAAAATCGGGTGGACCATCTACTACTAATCCATTCTTTATATTAAATGTATAAATATCAGCTATCACATTTGGGCTCTCAATACTTAACGGGTCAACAATCCTTCTCGAAACATCTACTTTTGCTAAAGAGGCTGACTTTAGAAGTCCTCCTGCTTTGATGATTAAATCTTCGATACTTGTTCCTTCTGCATAGTCGTATTCACCGGGAACCTGTACATCTCCATAAATGGTGAAGCTGCCTAATTCAACTAATACGCTATCTGAAGCTACGAGAAGCATATCATTCTTCTTCAGATTGATATCAGCGGTACGGCCTTCTAGAAGATTTTTCAGGTTGATGGGAACTGTTTCACGAGTTAAGTCAGCCTTTTCCCTTGTGAGTATCGCTCTGTTGAGGAATGCATTTTCTTTAATGCCTCCGGCTTTTTCGATTAGATTCTTTATTGTTTTTATCTGTTCGCCCACTTCATAGTAACCGGGTCTGAATACAGCACCTTTTATTTCAACTCTATTGTCAAACTGATTTAATCCCGCACTGACAAAGATACTATCTTTATCGTCCAATATGAAGTTCTCAAAATCTTTTGAACTAACAGTATAGGCTTTATCGTATTTCCCTGTCTTTCTGGTAATATCTATTTTTTCTTTGTATGCATCACCCGTAAAACCTCCCGAATATTTGATTAGGTCTGAAAGGGTTTCGGTTACTGTCATCTCATAAAACATAGGGCGTTTTATTTTCCCTACTATCTCTACAAGAGATATATATGGAGGAACCATAATAATATCTCCGTCCATCAAACGGGTTTCGCCACTTGCATTCCCATTCAATAGGTACTGATAGATGTCTATTGTTTTTATGAGCTTACCTTTACGATACAGTTGAATAGAACGTAAAGAACCGATGTCATTTATCCCTCCTGCATTGTATAAAGCATGAAATACCGATGAGAGAGAAGATAAAGCATATGTACCCGGTACAGCGACCTCTCCTAATATGTTTATCTGAATAGTACGTATTTGGCCTAAAGTAAGTTTTATTTGGGAAGACCCTCCTTCATTACCGATGCCTGAATAAACACTCGAAAACTTTTGTTGTATATAAGAGTTTGCTTCTCTTATTGTCATTCCGTTTAAGTAAACAGGGCCAAGCCTGTCTACCACAATACTCCCCTCCGGAGAAATTATTTGTTGCAGTGATGCTTGAGATGCCCCCCAGATATCAATGACTATTTCATCACCGGGTCCTAATTTATAATCTTCGGGCGTCGGGATATTCATATTAGGTAGAAATGAAAGATTCTTTTGGTTGAATATATTTTTACCGAAAATTACAGGTTTGTTATCTTCTAAAAGGCCATATTCTCGTTGGTATTCCAACAGTCTGGCTATGGAGTCATTCCTAAGAGCATACGTTTCACTCGTTACGTCTTTTCTGAGTGTTGGTCTGCTTGTAGGGGTGTTTATATTGCTGGTATTCTGATTTTGCTGATTTACCTGACTTTTTATCCTTAATAGCTGGTCTTGAGTTGCTCCCCGCTTCAAAAGTTCGGTAGCAATCATTTGTTGGGAAGTTCCTTTGGCTGCCTCTGTTTTAACATATTCTATGACCTGTGAGTCGGACATCTGGGCAAACAACAGGTTTCCTGAAATTAATGAAATAAAAAAATAAAGAATAACTCTTTTCATATATTTAAAATATTAAAGGCTTAAAGCAATGACTCTAGATTTTCTATGTTAATTTGTCTTGAAGGTTTATATTTTAGTACACAATTCAATAATCTATAAATATCCTTTTGCAATAACCATCAGCGTGTATTTAGGTGCCTGTCAGATGGTTCTGGGGTGATCCATTTTGATATTGTGTCTTGATCATACAATATTTGTTATTTTTAACGTTACAAATGTAGCTAATTTTTAAGTTAAAACAATTTTAGATAATTATATATTGGTATCCGGAGTCGGTTTTAATACAATCAAGATTGAGGCTACTTTTGATTTCCAAATAACTCTTCTTCAACGATACAGCAAATAATATGAGCTATTAGTATATGTGATTCCTGTATCCTTGGAGTTTCCTCCGACGGAACTTTTATACAAATATCACATAGTTCAGAAGCTTTGCCTCCTGATTTACCCGTCAAAACTATAGATTTTATACCTTTTTCTTTACATGCATGTAGTGCCCTGACAATGTTTTCGGAGTTACCGGATGTTGTAAGACCGATAAAAATATCGCCTTCTGCACCTTGAGCATGCACTTGTCTCTCAAAAAGCCTGTCGAATCCGTAGTCGTTTCCTATTGCTGTTATAATAGATGTATCAGTTGATAATGCTATGGAAGGGATTCCGGGTCTATCGAAATAAAATCGGCTAACAAACTCCCCGGCTATATGTTGTGCGTCTGCAGCACTTCCTCCATTTCCTGCAATCAGTGTTTTTTTACCTCTTTTATAAGCATCCACTGTTGCTGTAGCAGCATCTTTGATACTTGCTATGATAGCAGGATTGGATAGTATAGATTCCTTTACAGAGATAGACTTTCGGATGTGCTCTGTAATAATTTGTTCAAGTTCCATATTCTGTTTTAGCTAATTAGTCCCAAAAGTAACTTTTTTTTAACAATTTTCACGGTTAATTGTTAGTAACTTTTTAAATAAAAGAGAACATCATCTTTTTCATTTCTACAACTTATAATTATCTTTGCCTCTATGGAAAACAAAGTCTTTACATATTTAGAATTTGCCTTGCCAATCCATAACTGTGTGATTATACCGGAGTTGGGTGGGTTTATTGTCAATCAGGAGGAACCATTGCATCATGTTGATGTTAATGTGTGCGTACCCGGATATATGATAACTTTCAACCCTGATCTGAAGCATGATGATGGTGTAATCGTCTCTTATTATATAAGATACGGGAAAATGACATATAATGCTGCATTGCAAAAAATAAAAGATTTTGTTAAAGGCTTAAAACAAGAACTTTCTACTCAAAAGCCTTTAACTTGTGGAAGATTGGGTAGCTTATATATGAATAAGGAAGGTAAACTTTTGTTCGAGGCTAATCCATCTTTTGTGTTTCCATCTCTTTATGGTCTTACCGCTGTAGGGTTAAGTAATCTGTCGGATATAAATAGACGGGAGTCTGCTTCGAGAAAAAACTTTCCGGTTAAATATACGCTCGGAAGTGTTGCCGCTGCCTTGGTTGCAATGTTTTTATTCACTGTACCATCAGCAAATGTAAGTAATAATACAGGTTTACAAGGTGCCATACCTCAGCATTCAGGCTTTATCTATTCCCTTGCAGAACAAGTAAAACCATTGTTGGAAGCTGATTCTGTTAAAGTCCTAGAAACCAGGGTGGATAGCAAAGAGCCTGAAGCTCAGCCTCAATCTTTACGTACATACTATATCATTGTAGGGGGAGAGGATACGCAATCCAGAGCAGAACGTTTGTTGGATAAGATTAAGAAGGGTGGTCTTCAAAGTGTAAATATCTTAGAGGCAGGAGGTCGTTTCCGTATCTATGTAGCTTCATTCTCTGATAAGCCTGAAGCCGAAGGCTTTTTGGACACATTCCGTAAAGAGAATCCAAAATACGAAACAGCTTGGTTGTATTCCAAAAGGAACTAATTAGTAGAGCGATATATAGCAAAAAAAGAGGAAAGATAAGTCTTTCCTCTTTTTTGATTTTATAAATATCGTATTTATTCTTTTTCTCCGTATGCCAAATCTCCGGCATCACCTAATCCGGGAACGATATATGCCGACTCGTTCAGTTCGGGATCGATAGCCGCAGCCCATATTGTAGTCTTTTCCTGAGGGAAGTTTTTTGCACAATAATCAATAGCTTGCTTACTTGCTATTATAGTAGCTATATGTACATGGCTTGGCTCACCTTTGGTCAATAGCGCCTGATACGATAAATCCATACTGCCGCCTGTAGCTAACATCGGGTCGGTGAGAATCAAAACCTTATTCTCTATTTGTGGAGAAGCGATGTATTCGATGTGGATATGAAAACTTTGATGGTTTTCTCTGTATTTCCTGTAGGCAGAAACAAAAGCATTCTCCGCTTTGTCGAAGCATTCTAGAAATCCATGATGAAAAACAAGTCCTGCACGAAGTATTGTAGCGATAACGATAGGGTCGGTAGGCACATTTGTGATCGATGTACCCAGAGGTGTTTGAGTTTCGAGCGGCGCGTAATTCAGTGTTTTACTGATCTCATAAGCCATTGTTTCTCCTATGCGTTCAACATTTCGTCTGAAACGCATGCTATCCTTCTGGATGTCTACATCGCGCAACTCGCTGACAAAACGATTGAGGATAGTGTTTTGCTCTGAAAGATTTATAATTCTCATCTTGATTTTTGACTTTAAAGGTATAAGTTTTCTTTCACATTTCTATTTGTCTTACGAAGGAATTTATTCATTCCATATTTTCCATGCTGCAATGGCTTGCAGCTCGAGCATTTGGGCTCCGTTTTTTATGCTAGCCTTATTCTCTTTGCCCAGACTCAGAAACTTTGTTTCAGCCGGATTATACACCAGATCGAACAGTAGGTGTCTGTCTGTGAGTAGGGTATATGGGATATCGGGGGCATTGTCTACGTCCGGAAAAGTACCCAGTGGCGATGTGTTGACGATGACGGTATATTTCTCCATTACCTGTGAGTCGATATCGCTGTATGACAATTGTCCTTCACTCGGAGTTCTCGATACATATATCCACTCTATGCCTAGTGCATCTAACGCTCCTTTTACCGCCTTGGATGCACCGCCTGTTCCTAATATCAATGCTTTTTTATGGATAGCCATATTGATAAGTGGCCTGATAGACTCCTGAAATCCGATAATGTCGGAGTTGTATCCGATCAATCTTGTTGCATTGTTTTTGTCTCGGATTACTTTTACTACATTTACAGCCCCGATACTTTCAGCCCCTTTGTCGAGCCCATCGAGGTATGGTATTATTTTTTCTTTGTATGGGATTGTTACATTCAGACCTTTAAGGTTTGGATAGTTGCGGATAATATCAGTAAATTGAGAGATATCTTCAATCTCAAAATTGAGATACTCTGCATCAATGCCCTCCTTTTCGAATTTCTCGGTAAAGAATTTCTTGGAAAATGAGTGTTTCAGAGGGTATCCGATTAGTCCATACGTGTCCATAATGCTAATTTTTTCTCTATACTGCAAAAAAATAGGATAACTCCAATTTGGTGTTACCCTATTTTTAAATCATTTACCTATTACTTAGAAGCTTCAGGTTTGTAGCGGCTATTCAACAGGGTTATCACCTTCTGTGTAATATCATAACCATCTTTGGCTAACAGAACATTATCCAAACCTGTATTGCTAAATATCATTTGGTAGTTGGCTGTTTTGTTCATCTCCTTCAATATCAGGCGAACAGAATCGGCCATCTGTGTATTTACTTTTTGCTGTTCTCTCAGATAATCTTCTTGCAATTTTTGAGCCATTGCATGCAAGTCGCTTTCCAATTTTTGGATACGTGCAGCTTCTTGTTGTGCTCTTTCTTGGCTTAAGAATGCATTGTTTTGAACTTTTCTCTGAAATTCTGCGCCTTCGGCTTCTAGTTGTCTTTGCTTTTGGGTAAGAGTAGCATTTGAACTATTGTACTTTTTCATCAACGCATCATTCGCATCTTTAGCATAATTGTAGTTTATCAAAAGTGAATCTACATTTACATAAGCTATAGGAAGCATGCCGGTAGAGTCTCCTTTTGTGAATGTGAGAGATGAGTCTTCAGTTCCTGTGTTTCCCTTATTAGATGTGAAAAATAAAATGAAAAGGACGATTATTGCAACAGCAAAAACGCCATTAATAATGTAAGAGATATTTTTCATTTATAAAAACATTTAGTTAATCTTATCCTGTAGCAAAAAACAAGGCGCAATTATGCCTGTGTTTTTTAACGACTTGGCAAAGATATATCTTTATGTTAAAACAACATCAATTTTAAACCTTTAAAAGTTGTAAAAAAATTGCATTTTAAGGTATATCTCTTTAATTTTATATGTTATTATGAAAGTGTAAGTAATAATTAAAATATTAATATGACAATTAAAGATTTAAAACCGAGTGGTATATGGAATTATTTCCACGAAATAACTCAAATTCCGAGACCTTCTAAAAAAGAAGAAAAAATAATCGCCTACCTATTAGAATTCGCAAAAAAACATAACCTGCAAGCCAAAAAAGACGATGCAGGCAACGTTTTGATAACAAAACCAGCAACCAAGGGTAAAGAAAATCTTCCGACCGTAATACTTCAAGGGCATGTGGATATGGTGTGCGAGAAAAATAGCGGAACCAAGCACGATTTCGACAATGATCCGATAGAAACCTATATAGATGGAGATTGGCTCAAAGCCAAAGGAACAACTCTGGGTGCTGATAATGGCATGGGTGTTGCTGCTGCTTTGACTATCTTGGCTTCGGATACAATAGAGCATGGCAAGCTCGAATGTTTGTTTACTGTAGATGAAGAAACAGGTTTGACAGGGGCGTATGCTTTAGGAAAAGATTTCCTTACCGGAGATGTGCTTATCAATCTGGATACAGAAGAAGAAGGTGAAATATATATAGGATGTGCCGGAGGTAAGATTACCACTGTTACATTTACATATAAGAAAGAAGAAGTACCCGCCAATTATTTCTGGTTCAAAGTACAAGTAAATGGATTGAACGGAGGACACTCCGGAGCAGAAATCCATAAAGGATTGGGTAATGCCAATAAGATATTGAACCGCTACTTGTGGGAGCTCAATAAAAAACAAGATTTGGTGCTTGCCGAGATCGACGGAGGAAATCTTCACAATGCTATTGCCCGCGAGGCTTACGCTATTGCCGGAGTACCATACAGCAAGAAGGAAGATGTAATCGTAGAATTGAATACATTGGTTCCGCAAATTGAGGGCGAACTGAAGGTTGTAGACCCGAATGTAAAAATGACGGTGTCTTCGACTGATACACCTGCTTTTGTGATCGATAAGGAAACAACCGGCAATTTGCTGAATGCAATTTATGCTTGTCCCCATGGCGTATTGGCGATGAGTCATGAAATACCCGATTTGGTAGAAACTTCTACAAATCTGGCTTCTATAAAAATGAAGGAGGGTAATACAATTGTGATAACAACAAGCCAAAGAAGCTCTACCAATTCGTTGAAAGATGATGCTGGTAATATTGTAAATGCAGTATTTACATTGGCTAAAGCTGAGGTTGTGCATTCGGCAGGATATCCCGGATGGAAGCCAAATCCGGACTCTAAAGTATTGGCAGTAGCTAAGAAGGCATACGAAAGCCTGTATGGTAAAGAGCCTGAAATAATGGCTATACATGCCGGATTGGAATGCGGTCTGTTCTTGGAGAAATATCCGCATTTGGATAT
Organism: Dysgonomonas sp. 37-18; assembly: GCF_001899125.1. NCBI lineage: Bacteria > Pseudomonadati > Bacteroidota > Bacteroidia > Bacteroidales > Dysgonomonadaceae > Dysgonomonas > Dysgonomonas sp. 37-18. The sequence goes on from NZ_MKVC01000023.1 coordinate 84,308, forward strand.
GATTTCATGTGGTCCGACAATTCGTAACGCGCACTCTCCCGAAGAACAGATAGAAATCCCTTCTGTTGCCAAATGGTGGCCTTTCTTATTGGAAGTGTTGAAGAATATTCCGGCTAAATAATAGCGGAAAGCCGGTTTTAAGAATACGAGTATGGGTGTGTGTAAAAAGTGACTTTGATCGTAAAGATTTACTTTTGACACACGCTCATATCTTTTTTTCTCTTTTTTTAAGTAGCCAAGTAACAAATCCAGTTGTATATTGTTTTTATTACTTACGTATTAATTAAATCAATTGAATTATGGATAAAATGAAAATAGATATATGGTCGGATATAGCTTGTCCGCATTGCTATATTGGAAAGCGTAGACTCGAAAAAGCTTTGGAGCAATTCCCGCATCGTAAGAATGTAGAACTTGTGTGGCACAGCTATGAATTAGATCCTAGCTTACCCAAAAAGGCCGGAACACAATCCATTTACAGTTATTTTGCCAAGAAGTTTGCTATGTCCGAAGATGAGGCTCGCCGTACGCAGGCCAAAGTGGCGCAGATGGCTAAGGGAGTTGGGTTGGACTATGACTTCGATAATCTCGTTGTGGTTAGTACATCCGATGCTTTGAGATTGGTGAAACTGGCAAAGGAGTCTGGTTTGGGAACTGAGGCCGAAGAAGTTTTGTTTGATGCTTATTTTGTCAAAGGTCAGAATATAAGCGACCCTGCTGTGTTGGTACAGTTAGGTACAAGCATCGGTCTGCAAGAATCTGAAATCTTGGCTATGCTCGATAGTGATAAATATCTTTCGGAGATAAAGAAGGATATAGAATACAGCGAGAATGAGCTTGGATTGGAATATATTCCTTTCTATTTGTTTAATAATAAGCAAGTGGTGCAAGGCTCTATCCCTGTGGAAGACTATCTCAAAGTGCTGAATGAGGCTTATGCCGAGTGGGAAGGCAGCGGAGTTTCGTCCGAAAAAGGAGAAGTCATAAGCGGGCAATCGTGCTCGATAGACGGAGTATGCAGCTTGTAGAGATCTGATATATAAAAGAGGCTGTCTGGTAGTTTTTACTGTTTTTTGTCATATTGGATGTCTTGAACATCTTGAATTGGATATCGGGAGAGGAAAGTGAAGATAATGACAAAGAAGCACTGATGAGAAAAACTATAAGACAGCCTCTTTTCTTGTGATACTAAGACTTTTTGTATAATATTGTCGTCGGATAATGCTAATTGTTTAACGCACAATTTTTTATATTTATAATTATCTAGTAGAAGAGGCTTAGTTACCGAATGTAAAAGGTGACAGATAAAAATAATAGAAAAAGTGTTACTTTTGTTACTTTTTAACAATCAGTGAAATTAAAGTTGTTGTATAACAGTCGAATACGAAATAATCAAAAAGTAACACCAAACTTAATAACTGTAACAAATGAAATATAGAGTAGTAGAGCTAGCCAAGATTAATATCTTTTCTTCATTTATGAAGTCCATCGGAGCTTCTGTTGTGCTAGTCTTGTTTCTTATGTTATTTAATAGTTGTCAGGAGGGTAATGACTTTTCGGATAGCGAAGAACTCACACTCTCATTCTCTAATGATACAATTCGTTTCGATACCGTTTTTACAACCTTGGGCTCGGCTACAAAACAGTTTAAGATATATAACAGAAACAATAACTCACTAACCATACAATCCATCGAATTGGTGAACGCTTCAAAAAGCGGTTTCCGTATGAACATCGACGGCGAAAAAGGAACCAAGCTCACCAATGTGGATATACTGAAAAAAGACAGTCTGTACGGATTTATTGAGGTAACGGTAGATCCCACCAATACAAAGAACCCGCTGCTGATAAGGGATTCGATTCGTCTGGTTGTGAATGGCAACATACAGTATGTGCAGTTGGAGGCCGTGGGGCAAGATGTATATATCTGGAAAGACAAAGTGGTGACAACCGACTCGGTGATAACAGATGATAAACCACTGCTTATATATAATTCGCTTACAATAAATAAAGGTGTGACTCTCGATGTACAAAAAGGAACAACTTTCTTCTTGCGGAACAATGCTTCTGTAGATATATATGGTAGTGTCATAGCGCAAGGAACGGTACAAGAACCGATTGTTTTCAGGGGAAGCCGCTTTGATAATATAGACGGAAATATACCATACGATAATACTCCCGGACAATGGAGCGGGATAACTTTCCATGCCGAGAGTTATGGCAATGTCCTCAATAATGTAATTGTAAAAAATGCAGTGCGGGGAGTAACATTTTCGGCGGCAGATATCCAATACAAGAAAGCTGAATTTGCAAACACAATTGTACAGAATACATCAGAGTATGGCTTGTTGGCGATAAACTGTTATATAAACTTTCAGAATTGCTTGTTTGCCAATTCAAAAGGTGCGGCTGTTTCGTTGATCGGCGGGAAATATAGTTTCTTACATTGCACGCTGGCTAATTATTATAGATGGTCGATGCGTCAAAAGGAGTGTCTGGCTATCGGGAATGTGTATGAGGGAAAGGCTTATGATTTGGATAAATGCGATTTTATCAACTCTATTGTATCCGGCTCAGCTTCGGGTGAACTGCTGCTAAGTGATGTTAGTACAGTTGGATACAACTATAGATTTCAGAACTGCCTGATTAAAGCCAGTGAACAAAAGAATGAGCACTTTGTAAATACTGTGTGGAACGCAGATCCATTGTTTGTAAATATAAACAATAATAAGGATTACTCTTATAATTTCGAACTGCAAGCCACATCACCTGCTATCGGTAAGGCAGACAGATCTTACTCGTTGCTACTGCCTTATGATCTAAAAGGACGTTCGAGACTTGCGGATACCGATCCTGATATTGGTTGCTATGAACGGGGTGAGTAAAAGGCTGTTGTTCTTGGTTCTTTTGTGTGCCTTCGTCTTGTTTTTGACGGCGCAGGAAAAGTTTCGGGTTATGTTCTATAACGTTGAAAACCTGTACGACACAAAAGATAATCCGGCTACAAATGATGATGAATTCACTCCTGGCGGACAGTTGCATTGGACTAATTATCGCTATTGGCAGAAGTTGCATAACATAAGCAAAGTCATATCTTCGGTAGGTGAGGGATATCCTCCGGCCATAGTGGGGTTGTGCGAAGTAGAGAACGACTCTGTTCTTTATCATCTTACAAAGCGAACCGCATTACAGAAACATAAATATGAATACGTGATCACTCGGTCGAAAGACCTGAGAGGTTCAAATGTTGCCCTTCTTTATCAACGTGATCAGATAAAGATACTGAGCCGGAAATCATATACGCCCGATTTGGGGGACTCGGTACGCTCTACCAGAGATATATTGCATGTTACGGGTAAGGTAATCAATGGCACGTTGTTAGATGTTTTTATTTGTCACTTTCCATCACGGCGTGAAGGTATCCGCAAGACCAGACCGCACCGTATAAAGTGCGCCCAACTGTTGAAACATAAAGTAGACAGTGTCTTGCACCTTCGTAAAGGCGCTAACATCATCATTATGGGAGACTTTAACGACTACCCGAATGATGTAAGTATGTCCGAAGTGCTCGGAGGAAAAAGAATCGAATCCGATATCTCAGCTAAAGGTTTGTATAACCTTCTTTACGACAGGATTGACAAAAAGGGAGCAGGCTCTTACAAGTATAAGGGTAAATGGGGTTTTATTGATCAAATAGTTGTCAATGGAAACCTGTTAGAAAAAGGAGGAAAGGTATTTGTAAAAGATAAAACCGTACACGTTTTTTCGGCTGAATTCTTGTTAGAGGCAGACAATAAAAAGTATGGTGGACAAAAACCGTTCAGGACCTACTCAGGCTTCAAATATCTTGGTGGATACAGTGATCATTTACCTATTTATATGGATCTGCTTATCAGTCCCTGATCTATTTGTCGTCCAAGGCTTGACTTACGTTGCCGAACACCGCGGCAAGCAGTACTCTTACCTGTTTTAGTCCCTCTTCGTCTATTCCGTCGAGTGCGGCTTCCATGGTCGTGTAAACAGCTTTTCCGGCTTTTTCCTTGATCGACTTACCTAAATCGGTGAGATAGATAAGGTTGGATCGACGATCGCTAACCGAAGCATTGCGATACACCAGATTTTGTTTTGTAAGATTATCTAGCAGGCGTGTCATACTAGGCTTATCCTTGAATGTTGAATTACATAACGTCTGTTGTGTAACCCCGTCTTCGCGCCACAGAAAAGCAAGGACAGTCCATTGTTCGGGAGTGATATCCAGTCCTTCTTTTTTGAAGTTCCTGTACATCATCCTGTTTATGGCCATCGATACTTTACCGTTAATAATGGGAAATATCAGGTCCAAATCCTGATCTAAGTTCAATGTTTCCTCGGTCTTCATGCATGTTCGTTTTCTGATTTTCATCACAAAAATAAGATAAGAAGTTGGTAAGTACAACAATTTTTGACAGTTTAGCATTTGTTGTTTTGATAAAAAAGCCTATCTTTGCACCTCATTTGTAAAAATGTATGTTTAATTTATAATTAATTAATTTATGAACAATTACGAAACCGTTTTCATTTTAACTCCCGTTTTGTCTGATGTTCAGATGAAGGAAGCGGTAGAAAAATTCAAGACTCTTTTGGTCAATGAAGGGGCCAAAATAGTAAGTGAAGAAAACTGGGGACTTCGCAAATTGGCTTATCCAATTCAGAAGAAATCAACCGGTTTTTATGCGATGTTAGAGTTCGAAGCTGATCCGTCTGTTATCGCTAAACTTGAAATTAACTTCCGTCGCGACGAGCGTGTGATCCGTTTCTTGACTTTCCGTCAAGACAAGTTCTCTCACGAGTACGCATTGAAGAGAAGAAGTTTAAAATCATCTAAAAAAGAAGAAGTAAAGGAGAATTAAGCTATGGCACAACAATCAGAAATCAGATATTTGACTCCGCCTTCAGTTGATGTGAAGAAAAAGAAATATTGCCGTTTCAAAAAGAATGGTATTAAATACATCGACTACAAAGACCCTGAGTTTTTAAAGAAATTCCTTAACGAACAAGGAAAAATTCTTCCTCGTCGTATTACAGGTACATCATTGAAATTCCAACGTCGTGTTGCACAAGCTGTAAAGAGAGCTCGCCATTTGGCTTTGCTTCCTTACGTAACAGACTTAATGAAATAAATAAGGAGGAGTAAGAAATGCAAGTTATATTAAAAGAAGACATCCTTAACTTAGGATATAAAGATGAAGTCGTAACTGTAAAAGACGGTTATGGACGTAACTACCTTATTCCCCAAGGTAAAGCTGTGATAGCATCAGAGTCTGCAAAGAAAGTATTAGCTGAAAACCTAAGACAACGCGCTCACAAACTTGAGAAAATCAAACAAGATGCTCAGGATTTGGCTGCTAAGTTGGAAGGAATTTCACTTACTATTGGTGCAAAAACAAGTTCTACAGGTACTATCTTCGGTTCTGTAACTAATATTCAAATAGCAGAAGCTCTTGAAAAATTAGGCTACAATGTAGATAGAAAAATTATTCTAATCAAAGAGGCTGTGAAAGAAGTAGGTAGCTACAAAGCTATCGCTAAACTTCACAAAGAAGTTTCTGTAGAAATACCTTTCGAAGTAGTTTCTGAATAATTATCGAAATTATATATAGCAGAGAGGCGGTTATTAAAAATAATCGCCTCTTTCGTTTTATGGTATAGCCTTCTCACGGTAGATTTTATAGTTTCTATCACTATTTTAGACCTGCATTTCTACACTATTTCTTATAACATCAAATTATTACTGTATTTAAGAATATTATATTAATAGGTGTACTATATTATGGTTTCTGTGATATAGAAGAATTCTATATTGTATAATTTGAGTTTAAAGTATTGATTTATAGTATTAATACATATCTATGAATATTATAATAGCATGTTGTTTATGATGTTATTTATAAAAATTGTAACTTAGCAAGGATTTGAAAATTAACTTTTCAGGCATTTGCTTGTTTAATTATATAAAATAACAAACGATAATATAAGAATAAGATGAAAATTGGATTCGTTGGATTAGGTAAGATGGGCGGCAAAATGGTAGAGCGCCTTTTGAATCATGGACATGAAGTCGTAGTTTATAACCTTACTCAGAAAGAAGTTGATGAGGCAGCCTCTAAGGGTGCTATTCCGGCTACAAGCATAAAGGATTTAGTAAATAAACTGGAAGGACGCAAGCTTGTGTGGCTGATGGTTCCGGCAGGAAAACCTGTGGATGAAAACATTGCAGAACTATTGACGCTACTTAGCCCGAATGATATAATCGTAGACGGAGGAAACAGCTACTGGAGAGAAACTGTAGAGAGAGGAAAGAAAATAAAAGAAAAAGGAGTTCATTACCTCGACTGTGGTACCAGTGGCGGTGTATGGGGATTACAGAATGGCTACTGTCTAATGTATGGCGGAGACAAAGAGGCTTGTGATTTTGCAGAGCCTATATTTAAAAGTTTAGCTCCCGAAAACGGATATATGCGTTGTGGAGAAAGTGGTGCAGGCCATATGGTGAAAATGGTGCATAATGGCATCGAATATGGTATGATGCAGGCTTATGCCGAAGGCTTTGAGATAATGAAGAACTCACCATACGGGGTAGACTTGGAAAAAGTATCGCGTGTGTGGATGGAAGGTTCAGTCGTTCGTTCATGGTTGCTCGAACTGATCGGTAATGCATTGGAAGGTAACGAAAACCTTGAAGGAATCAAGGATTATGTAGCCGATAGTGGTGAAGGTCGCTGGACAGTACAAACAGCAATGGACTTTGATGTTCCTGCTCATGTTATTACAGCTTCGCTTTTCACTCGTTTCGAGTCACGACAAGAAACTTCGTATGCAATGAAACTTCTTGCTGCCATGCGTAATCAGTTTGGTGGTCACGAAATCAAAAAAGACTAAGCCCCGCACTATCTCCGAGGAAATATTGAAAAGAATATAACGAAATGCTAACTTAAAAACTTCCCTTTTGGGGGAGAATGGAGGGGCTAATGAAATCAAAATCAATACAAGACCAAGCTCTGATTATTTTCGGAGCTTCTGGTGATTTAACATACCGAAAGCTGATACCGGCTATATTTGACTTGCATAAACAAAATTCACTACCCAAGAATTTTGCTGTGCTTGGTGTAGCTCGTAGTCAGTTTACAGACGATACCTTCCGCGATAAGATGAAGGATGGTATCAAGCAGTTTGCATTGGCAAAAGATGCTTTGGATGAAGAAATAGAGCAGTTTTGCCAGAAGTTGCATTATCTGTCAATCAATACAGATGACGGGACAGAATATTCTAAATTGAAGGCACGGCTCGAAGCTCTCGATAAGGAAGAGGGTACAGCAGGGAATTATATATTTTACTTGTCAACGCCACCTTCGCTCTATCCGCTTATACCTAAGTTTTTGGCAGAGCAAGGGTTGAATCAGGAGAATGGTAATTTTAGACGGATTATTATCGAAAAGCCTTTTGGTATTGATCTTAAATCTGCTGTGGAGCTGAATGTTTCGCTTCAGGAAAGTTATGATGAAGATCAGATATATCGTATAGACCATTATCTAGGGAAAGAGACTGTGCAAAATATGTTGGTAACACGTTTTGCGAATGGTATTTACGAGCCTCTTTGGAACCGAAACTATATCAGCCATGTGGAAATAACTGCTGCCGAGAGCATCGGCGTAGAAAACAGAGGTGGCTATTACGATCATTCGGGAGCACTCCGTGATATGGTGCAAAACCACTTATTGCAGTTGCTGGCTTTGGTGGCTATGGAGCCCCCAATGTCTATAGACTCTGTTTCGATTCGCAACGAGAAATTGAAAGTTTTTCAGGCTCTACGGCCTATGTCGAACGACGACTTGTTTAAGAATGTTATTCGTGGGCAATACACAGCAGCTAACGTTAAAGGAAAATATGCCAAGGGATACCGTGAGGAAAAGGATGTGGATGCCGACTCCCGTACCGAAACCTATGTGGCTATGAAGCTCTTTATAGACAACTGGCGCTGGGGTGGAGTTCCTTTCTATATACGTACAGGTAAACGTTTGCCGACTCGTGTCTCTGAAGTTGTTATTCACTTCAAACCTGCACCTCAGAAATTATTTCCCGAAAGTGCAGATATGAGTAACGACGAAAATCAATTGGTAATACGTATTCAGCCGGATGAAGGTCTTTTGTTGAAAACAAAGATGAAAGTACCCGGAAGTGGCTATCAGGTTAAGAATGTGAATATGGACTTTCATTATTCACAACTACAGGATACTTATCTGCCTGAGGCTTACGAACGTCTTTTGCTCGATTGTATGGTTGGTGATTCTACACTGTATATCCGTGGCGATGCTTTAGAGGCTACATGGAAATTTGTACAACCGTTGCTCGACTTCTGGGAGAAGAACCCCGATGCACCCTTGCATGGCTATCCTTCCGGTTCGTGGGGGCCAAATTGTGCCGACGAGCTGATTGAGGGTAAAAACCTCACATGGAGATATCCTTGTAAGAACCTGTCTGATGATGGAATATATTGTGAATTATGATAAAAGAAGAGATTAACATTTATTCGGATGCGAAAGCCCTGAGTGAGGGTTTTACGGCATTTTTGCAAAAGTTAATGGATGTATATCCGCGTGTAAACCTTGCATTGTCAGGTGGAACTACCCCAAAAGTAATTTTTGACTATTGGGCAGAAAACTGTAAAGATTCGATCGACTGGCAGCGACTGTTTTTCTTTTGGGGTGACGAACGCTGTGTTCCGCCCGAAAATGTTATGAATAATTATGGAATGACAAAGGATCATTTGTTTGACAAAGTTCCCAAAATTCCGAATAATAACATTTTCCGTATTCATGGCGAGAATGAACCTGAAGAAGAGGCTGAATGGTATAGCAAAATTTTGGAAACAAAAGTTATGCAGCGCCGTAATGCTCCTTGCTTCGAAATCGTAATGCTGGGTCTGGGTGACGATGGGCATACTGTCTCTATTTTTCCCGATCAGATATCATTGTGGGATAGTAAAGACTTCTGTGTGATAGGTGAGCATCCTGAAAGCAAAATGAAACGTGTAAGCCTTAGCGGTCAGGTAGTGAATAATGCACAATATGTAGTTTTTCTTGCTACAGGAAAGAACAAAGCCGAGAAGGTAAGGGATATCATCAAAAACAGAGAGCAGTTTCTGGATAAATATCCCGCTGCTAAAGTAAATCCGAAGAAAGGATATCTTTATTGGTTCTTAGATGAGGAAGCAGCAAGTTTGTTATAAACGAAGCATCAAAATATAGATAGTAAGAAGTTATCTCGCATAGAGGTAGCTTCTTTTTTTTATATGTTAAAGATGGGTGAGATGGCGTATTGAATAGTCTTATATTTCTTCTTTTGATTTATATCCGGCTATGAATTCATTGTGTCGCAAAATGTGATTACTTTTTCCAGATAATCTCTGTTGTTCGACAATCGTGGAATTTTGTTCTGTCCTCCAAGTTTGCCAAGATGCTTTAACCATTCGTTAAAAGTTCCTTTCGGTAGGCTTCTTACAATTGGCATATTCAGCGATAGGTTATAAGAGCGCTTGGCTTCGTAGTCGGAGTTTACCTTTTTTAGTTCGCTGTCTAATAAATGGGTGAAATCTTCGAGGCTGTTGGGTTCTACGGTAAACTCTATCAGCCATTCATGTGCTCCGTTGTTGTTATCCCCGAAGTAAACGGGGGCGGCTGTATATTCGCTTATTTGTGCGCCTGTGATCTTGCATGCTTCTGCCAGAGCTTTTTCGGCATTGTCTATTATCAGTTCTTCGCCGAAAGCATTGATGAAGTTCTTGGTGCGTCCTGTTATGTGGAACAGATATGGAGTAGTAGACGAAAACTCTATTGTATCGCCTATCATATATCTCCAAAGCCCTCCGTTTGTTGAAATAATTATAGCGTAATTCTGTCCGGTTTCTACTTCATCCAGTGTTAATGTTTTCGGGTTTTCCTTGTCCCATTCACTCATCGGAACAAATTCGTAGTAGATGCCGCTATTCAACATTAACAGCATTTCTTTAGAATTATTGGAGAACTGTACCCCAAAGAAACCTTCCGATGCATTATATGTTTCCCAATAGTACATATCGGGCTTTTGTATCAGTTTCTTGTATTGCTCTTCGAATGGAGTAAAGCTCACGCCACCATGAAAGAAAACTTCCAGATTAGGCCATATATCAGTGAGGTCGCGTCCGGTGTCTGTCTTTATCTTTTTCAATAAGACGAGTAGCCATGAAGGTACGCCCATAAAAGCCCTCACATCGTTTTTTATAGCATAGTCGGTCAGTGCCTGTAACTTCGTTTCCCAATCGGGTAATAAGGAGATGCTTTCAGGTGTACGGCTAAACTTTGCCCAGAAATATAAATTCTTTATAAGGATAGCAGAGATGTCTCCTGTGAATATGCCGTCACCTATGTTGTTTATTTGCTTGCTGCCGCCTAGTACTAGTGTTTTGCCAAAAAAGAATTTAGCTTCCTTATTGGCTTGTGCATAGATAGCAAGCATTTGCTCTCCGCACTTGTAATGTCCTTTGGTGAGTGATTCGTGAGTTACGGGTATGTATTTACTCTTATCCTCTGTAGTGCCCGATGACATGGCAAACCAACGTACGGGCTTGTTCCAAAGTACATTCTGTTCTTTATTTACAATGATCCGATCCAGATAGGGGCGCAAATCTTCGTAGTGGAAGATTGGAACCTGTTTTCTGAAATCGTCTTTGTTTTTTATAGCCGAAAAATTGAACTGCTGCCCAAAGAATGTTTGCTCACCGTTGCGGAGCAGATATTCCAATATCTTCTCTTGCGTTTCGATAGGTTTGTAGATAAAGCTATCAATCTCTTTGTATCGGTAATCCAGATACTTGTGAGCGATTCGGGTAATCATCCGATTTTACTTATTTTTCGCAGCTTTTCTTCGTCTATAATTTTTATTTTGCGACCATCCAGCGTAATGATATGTTCGTCAACAAACGTTGACAGGGTGCGGATGGCATTTGATGTAGTCATATTTGATAAGTTAGCCAAGTCTTCCCTTGAAAGGTAGATGCTTATTGTCGCACCGTCTTCTTCAAGTCCGTAATTCTCGATAAGGAATATCAACGATTCGGCCAAACGTCCACGGATATGCTTCTGAGTAAGGTTTACAACCCGCTCGTCTGCTATTCCAAGGTCTATAGCCAATTCTTTTATAAAGAAACTGCCTAATTTAGAATTTGAAGCGACTATCTCGTTGATAAGTTTCATTGGTATGAAACAGATGGTCGAGGGTTCGAAAGCCGAAGCAGCCGTGACATAAGGTTGGTTGGCAAAAAAGGCGCGGTATCCAAAATACTGAGTAGGTCTTATCATTCTGATAATCTGGCTACGTCCGCCAACACCGTCTTTGTATATTTTCACTTTCCCTCTACACAGGCACATCAATTCCATTGGAATTTCTTCTTCCCTGTATATCACTTCATTTTTCTTGAAGTCCATAATTCTCGCATTAGCGGCAATTATAGTTTGTTCTTTGTCATTCAACAGATTCCATATTTCAGGAATACTTTCCGACAAGCTAACAGCATTACTATCTGTCATCATTCAAAACTGATAATGTAAAATATGTTATAAGCAAAGTTAATCAAAAAATATTATAAAACATGTTGCAAAACATCTTTTTAACGCATGCCCCTCTTTTTTATATAATTTTTTTGTGCTTGAAAGGTCTTTTGTATACTCAAATATCACGTAATGTGTAGAGTAGGTGGCTTGATGTTTTTCTTTTGCTTGGATTTATACTTGCGAAAATGTTTCGTCTGTAAAAAGTAACAAAAGTAACAGGTTTCTAATCTTTTTAAGTGTTACTTTTCTCTGTCGGTTGATGATGGTAAATATTTTTAAGATTAGATAATTTGTTATTTGAAAAATGACGCTTCTGATTTTATAATTTACAGCTAAGCTCTCTCTTGTTTTGTTAAGTTTTTAGCACTGATATACCTAAATAATTCAGAAAGTATGAATTGTGTAAAAGTTAGTTTGTTAATAAACTATCTAATGTTTTAGTATGTTAAACAAATAAAGTTTTTATATTTCACTTTGAATATTACAATAATAAGACTATTTTTGCACCACCAAAAAATAGAGTGGTGTTTTTACTCCATTTGCATTTCGATTGAAATTTGTAACAATAACTAAATAAACTCGTTAAGATGAATGTATCTCTAACAAATGTAGATAGTGTAAACGCTATATTACAAATAAATGTAACGAAAGAAGATTATCAAGAAAAGCTTGATAACGCACTTAAGACATTCCGAAAAAAAGCTAACATACCGGGATTCCGTCCGGGAACTGTACCTATGGGTATGGTGAAAAAAATGTATGGTAAATCGATTTTGGCAGAAGAAGTAAACAAGCTTGTTGGCGAAAATCTATATAAATATATACAAGACAACAAACTGAATGTATTGGGTGAGCCTCTTCCGAACGAAGAAAAGCAACAACCAATAGATTTCTCACTCGAAGGTGACTATGAATTTTATTTCGACGTGGCTCTTGCTCCGGAAATAAAATTATCACTGACAAAAAAAGATAAAGTAAAATATTATGCTATTGAGGTAGACGAAGAGCTTGTTGATAAACAAATCGCTTCGTATAAAGCTAACTATGGCAAATATGAAAAAATAGAAGAGGGTGCAAAAGAAACAGACCTTATCAGAGGCACAATCTCTGAATTGGAAGATGGTAAGGTAAAAGAAGGTGGCATCTTTGTAGAAGCAGGCATTGTAATGCCTTCGTATATGAAAGACGAAGCAGAGCAAGCTAAATTTGTAGGTGCAAAAGCCGGAGATGTGATTGTATTCAATCCGGGTAAAGCTTACAATGGTAACGAAACAGAAATCGCATCTATGCTTCATATCGAAAAGGATGCGGTAGAAACAATAGCTGCTGAGTTTCAGTTTGCTATCACCGAGATCACTCGTTATCAGGAAGCTGAACTTGACCAAGACTTATTCGATAAAGTTTTTGGTGCAGGCAATGTAACTACCGAAGCTGACTTCAAAGCAAAAGTAAAAGAAACTATCGCAGAGCAGTTTGCACCGGATAGTGACTACAAATTCCTGTTGGATGCGAAAGAACTTCTTGAAAAGAAAACAGGAGACTTGCAATTCCCTGATGCATTCCTTAAAAGATGGCTTATTGCTTCGGGCGAAGAAAGAACTGCTGAATCTGTAGACGCAGATTATCCGAAAATCATAGCAGATCTTAAATTCCACCTGATAAAAGAGCAAATAGCAAAAGATAACGATATCAAGATCGAAAACGAAGATATGAAAATCATTGCTATGCAAGCGGCAAGAGCTCAGTTTGCCCAATATGGAATGATGAATCTTCCTGACGAAATGGTTGAGAACTATGCAAATGATATGTTGAAAAACAAAGACAATGCACGTAACCTGCTCGATCGCGCAATGGAAAATAAGATCATCGACGTATTGAAATCAAAACTAGGGCTCGAAGAAACTGTAATCTCGCTTGACGAGTTTCGCAAGTTCTTTGAGAAAGAAGAAGCAGCTGAAGCAGAAACAGAAGCGTAAATGAAAAAAAGATAAAAATAACGGACAGGAAGGATAGTGTTTTCTTTCTGTCCGTTTGTCTTTAACATTATAAATAAGGAAAATACATACATTATTATTCCAGCTTTTCAATTTTTTATTTATAACTTTGTTTATAAGAAATGAGGCTGTGCTATTAGCCTCTTTTTTATGCCTGTACGAGTGGCATGATAATTGTTTATAGTAATAATGGTAAAACATTATTTAATAAAAAAAGAAAATGTTATGAACAATGAATTTAGAAAGTATGCAACGAAGCATCTAGGCTTGAATGGGCTAGCTCTTGATAAATATATCGATATAACAAGCAGTTATATATCACCTACTATTATCGAAGAACGTCAGTTGAATGTTGCTCAGATGGATGTATTCTCTCGTTTGATGATGGATCGTATTATCTTTTTGGGAACTCAGATCGACGACTATACAGCCAATGTAATACAGGCTCAATTGCTATATCTTGATTCTGCCGATTCGGGCAAAGATATATCTATTTATATAAATTCTCCCGGAGGATCGGTGTATGCAGGATATGGAGTTTATGACACTATGCAGTTTATCAACAGCGATGTGTCTACAATCTGTACAGGTATTGCAGCATCTATGGCAGCCGTATTGCTTGTTGCCGGAGAGAAAGGAAAACGATTTGCGTTGAAGCATTCACGTGTTATGATTCACCAGCCGTTGGGTGGTGCTCAAGGACAAGCTTCAGATATCGAGATCACCGCTCGTGAGATTGGTAAGGTGAAAAAAGAACTTTATACTATTATTTCAGACCACTCGGGACAACCATTTGACAAAGTGGCACTAGATTCGGACCGTGACTACTGGATGACTTCGGCTGAGGCTAAAGACTATGGAATGGTAGATGATGTTTTGATGAAAAATAAACAATAATTCAAAAATCAGATTCATTTACTCACAAAAGGATAAATGGCAAAAAAAGATACTAACGGCTATTGCAGTTTCTGTGGCAGAAGCGATAAGGATGTAAATATGCTTATCTCCGGTATGTCGGCTGACATCTGCGATAGCTGTGCTGAACAAGCATATCAGATTGTAAAAGAAAGCGTAGAGGCAAAGAAAACATCTTTGGGTATTGATAAAACACAATTGCCCGACCCAAAGACGATAAAAGAATACCTTGACGGATATATTATCGGTCAGGAGAATGCCAAGCGCTATCTGTCTGTGGCTGTGTATAACCACTACAAACGTATACTACAAGGGAAAGAAGATGATATAGAAATAGAAAAGTCGAATATCATTATGGTTGGCCCTACAGGTACAGGAAAAACATTGTTGGCACGTACCATCGCCAAACTACTGCATGTCCCTTTCGCAATCGTAGACGCAACCGTGCTTACCGAAGCCGGATACGTAGGCGAAGATATAGAAAGCATTCTTACCCGACTGTTGCAAGCCTCAGACTATGATGTGGCAGCAGCAGAAAGAGGAATTGTTTTTATCGATGAAATAGACAAAATAGCCCGTAAGAGCGACAATCCATCAATCACCCGTGATGTTAGCGGTGAGGGTGTACAACAGGGCTTACTTAAATTGCTGGAAGGTTCGATTGTAAACGTTCCGCCTCAAGGAGGACGTAAGCATCCTGACCAAAAGATGATTGCCGTAGATACCAAAAACATATTGTTTGTTTGTGGCGGAGCTTTCGACGGTATCGAAAGGAAGATAGCGCAACGGTTGAATACAATGGTTGTGGGTTATGCTTCGTCTAAAAGCAACGCGCAGGTAGACCGTAACAATCTGTTGCAATATGTAGCACCTCAGGATTTGAAGTCTTTCGGATTGATCCCTGAGATTATAGGACGTCTGCCTATTTTGACATATCTTGACGCTCTGGATAGGAGTGCTCTTCGCCGGATACTTACCGAGCCGAAAAACTCTATCATTAAGCAGTATGTCAAATTGTTCAAAATGGATGGCGTTGATCTTACCTTCGAAGATGATGTATATGAGTACATTGTAGATAAGGCAGTGGAATATAAATTGGGAGCAAGAGGATTGAGATCCATAGTCGAAACCATTATGATGGATGCTATGTTCAATATCCCTTCCACAAAGCAGGCTCAACTGCATGTTACTAAAGAGTACGCCGTAGAGCAATTGGAGAACTCACAAGTCGTAAAACTAAGAAATTCATTATAAAGTTTGTTTTTTTGACAAAAAATAGCCTATTTTATATTGGAGAATTAAATTTAGGGGTTTATCTTCGTAATAATTAATAGCCTATTTATATGCCGGATATAGAGGATATATTGACGTGTTCATTGAAAAAGCATTTTGGCTTTGACAATTTTAAAGGTAACCAGAAGGCAATAATACAAAACTTGCTGGATGGAAGAGATACCTTTGTGTTGATGCCTACGGGCGGCGGAAAGTCCCTCTGCTATCAGCTACCGGCACTCTTGATGGAGGGAACAGCAGTAATTATTTCTCCCCTGATAGCCCTGATGAAAAATCAGGTGGATGCCATGCGAAATTTTAGTGAAGAGGACGGCGTAGCGCACTTCATGAATTCGTCACTAAACAAAGCTGCGATAGAACAAGTAAAAGGTGATATACTTTCGGGAAAGACAAAACTATTATATGTAGCACCCGAATCTCTTACAAAAGAAGAGAATATAGACTTTCTGCGTCAGATAAAAATATCGTTTTATGCTATCGATGAGGCACATTGTATTTCGGAGTGGGGGCACGACTTCCGTCCTGAATACAGACGTATACGTCCCATTGTAAACGAAATAGGCAAGCATCCTATCATTGCACTTACTGCTACGGCAACACCAAAAGTGCAAATGGATATACAGAAGAACCTTGGAATGGTGGAAGCAGATGTGTTTAAATCATCATTCAACAGGGAAAATCTATATTACGAAGTTCGTTCAAAAACGGATAAAGTAGATAAGGATATAATAAAATACATTAAATCGCAAGGCACAAAGTCTGGAATTATATATTGTTTGAGTAGAAAGAAGGTGGAAGAGTTTGCCGAAATATTACAAACAAATAATATCAATGCACTGCCGTACCATGCCGGACTAGACCCAAGTACACGCTCTGCCAATCAGGATGCATTTCTGATGGAAAAAGTGAATGTAATTGTTGCTACCATTGCATTTGGTATGGGGATCGATAAGCCCGATGTGAGATATGTGATTCACTACGATATGCCAAAGAGCCTTGAAGGATACTACCAGGAAACCGGTAGGGCGGGACGCGATGGCGGTGAAGGAAAATGTATAGCGTTTTATTCATTCAAAGACTTACAGAAACTGGAGAAATTTATGCAGGGTAAGCCCGTTGCTGAACAGGAAATAGGAAAACAGCTACTCCTTGAGACCGCAGCATACGCCGAAACTGCATTATGCCGGAAGAAAGTACTTCTTCATTACTTTGGAGAAGAATATAAAGAGAAAAATTGTGGGAACTGTGACAATTGTGTAAATCCTAAAAAACAAGTGGAAGCTAAAGATTTATTATTGACGGCTATTGAAGCTGTAATTGCATTAAAAGAAAAGTTTAAAACTGATTACGTTATCAATATCTTGAGAGGTAAAGAAACCTCAGAGATAGAAACGTACGGGCATCAGGATTTAGATGTATTTGGATCAGGTGATGATACCGATGATGAAACATGGAACGCCGTTATACGTCAGGCATTAATAGCCGGGTATTTCGATAAGGATATCGAAAATTACGGCTTACTGAGAGTAACCAAAAAAGGAAAAGATTTCTTGAAAAAACCGGCATCGTTCAAGATTACCACAGCAGACGAAGAAGACTTGTCTGATGATGAGAACATAGATGATGTAGTGGTGAAAGGCGGCGGTGGCGGATCGGCAGTAGATCCGGTTTTGTTTTCTATCATGAAAGATCTTCGCAAGAAGATGGCAAAACACAACAATGTTCCCCCATACGTGATATTTCAAGACCCCTCTCTGGAGGCTATGGCTACAATCTACCCGATAACAATGGAGGAATTGCAAAATATTCCGGGGGTAGGAGCAGGTAAAGCAAAGAGATATGGGACAGAGTTTCTTGAAATAATAAAGAAGCACGTTGAAGAAAATGAAATAGAACGACCTGAAGATTTACGTGTAAAAACAGTAGCAAACAAATCGAAACTAAAAGTAGCCATCGTACAGGCTATCGACCGCAAAGTAGCATTAGACGACTTGGCCGAATCGAAAGGGATTGATTTTGCTGAATTGCTCAGCGAAGTAGAAGCTATCGTATTCTCAGGAACAAAAATAAATATAGATTATTTCCTCAGAGAGGTTATAGATGAAGACCATCTCGACGATATATTTGAATATTTTCAAGAAGCAGAATCGGAAGATCTGGAAGCTGCGATCAATGAACTTGGCGAGTATTCTGAAGATGAAATACGCCTTGTCAGGATCAAGTTTATCTCCGATATGGCTAACTAAAGAATGAAGAGAAAAGCAATTTTTCCGGGGACATTCGATCCCTTTACAATAGGACATTATTCATTAGTGAAACGATCTCTCGAATTGGTAGATGAGATCGTTATTGCTATTGGAGTGAATGATACCAAGAAAACTTACTTTCCGCTCGACAAGCGCATCGATATGATCCGTTCTTTGTATACAGACGACAATCGCATAGTGGTAGGTACTTATGATAGCCTTACTGTAGACTATGCCAAAGAAACAGGATCAAATTTCATAATACGTGGAATCCGTTCTGTAAATGATTTTGAATACGAAAAAACGATTGCCGATATGAACAGGAATATATCGGGAATAGAAACAATCGTACTCTTTACAGAACCGGAACTAACACATATCAGTTCTACTATTGTACGCGAACTGTTGCGATTCGGACACGATGTCAGTCAGTTTATACCCAAAGGTATGAGTCTGGACTGAATAGTGATTAGTTAAAAATCAGATTTAATCAGCGTTAACCGCGATTATCCAAAATGTAATTCTAGTATGAAAAGAGTTCTAATGTCGGTTCTCGGTTTTTTTGTCATTGTTTTGGCGGCCTCTGCTCAGTTTAAGATGAGCGAAGGATCTAAGAAAGTAGCTACAACAATCGCCGTTATCGAGAATATGTATGTAGATAAGGTAGACGACGGCAAATTGGCCGAAGATGCAGTGAAAGCTTTGTTAGAAAAACTAGATCCTCACTCTACATATATCAGTGCCGATGAGGTAAAAGATATGAACGAGCCGCTGGAAGGTAATTTCGATGGTATAGGCATCTCTTTCAATATGCTTACAGATACACTGTATGTTATCGAAGCGCTTCCCGGAGGACCATCCGAGAAGGTAGGTCTTAGGGCAGGAGATAAGATATTATATGTAGACGATACGCTTATCGCCGGAGTTAAAATGTCTACCAAGGACGTTATGTCACGTCTTAAAGGACCGAAAGGAACATCTGTAAACCTGAAAGTACAACGCAAGGGAATAGCTGATTTACTAAGCTTTAAGATTATTCGCGACAAAATTCCGATCTATAGTATCGATGCCACTTACATGGTAGATAAAACGACCGGATATATACGTATTATAAGATTTGGAGCAACCACTACCGAAGAATTCAGAAAAGCCCTTCAGAAGCTTAAAGAAAAGGGAATGGAGAATCTTATTCTCGACCTGGAATATAATGGCGGCGGATACATGGCTCCGGCTACTGAAATAGCTGATGATTTTCTGGATGCAGGCAAGTTGGTTGTATATACCGAAGGCTTACGCCAGCCGAGAAGGGATGAAGTTTCCACAGCTAAAGGCGCATTCGAGAAAGGACGTCTTGTAGTACTTATCAATGAAGGTTCTGCTTCGGCTAGTGAAATCTTGTCAGGAGCCGTACAAGATTGGGATAGAGGTGTGATTGTAGGTCGTCGCAGTTTCGGGAAAGGACTTGTTCAACGACAAATACCGCTTCCTGACGAATCGATGATAAGGCTCACTGTTGCCCGTTATTATACTCCTACTGGACGCTCTATACAAAAACCGTATACAAAAGGAGATATTATGTCATACAATCTGGATGTAATAGAACGCTATAATAAAGGCGAGATGATGCATGCTGATAGTATACATTTCCCAGACTCATTGAAATATACAACTTTGCTGAATCATCGTACGGTATATGGCGGAGGAGGTATCATGCCCGACTATTTCGTGCCTGCCGATACGACTTTTGCATCTGAATATTACCGAAAAATTTGGAACAAAGGCATAACGCTGCGCATAGCTTATAATGAAGTGGATAATCACAGGACTGAGATTTTACAAAAATATCCTACAGCTACTGATTTCTACAAGCAATATCAAGTTTCGGACGAGATTATGAATAAGCTTATAGCAGCAGGAAAAGATGAAAAAGTGGACTTTGATGAGGATGGATACGAGAAGTCGAAAGAAACACTCAAGCGTCAGATAAAAGCATATATAGCACGTGATGTATATGATACGGAGACGATGGTGAGGGTATTCAACGAAGATAGCGAAACCTTTAAGAAAGCATACGAGATTATACGGAATGAGAAAATGTATAACGGATTGCTCAAAGGTAAATAAGAAATAAAATAAAAAAGAGCTGTATTCAAAATGCAGCTCTTTTGATTAATAGGAATAAAAGAATATATACAGCCTTATGATAACGATTAATATTGAAGAACGTCATTTGATAGAAGAGATAATTTCGAAAAACACCATATGCTATGTCGGCATGATAGATAAGGGCGGTTTTCCTTACGTCATCCCTATGAATTTCGGTTATCAAGATGATGTTATTTACCTACATTCGGCACAGGAGGGCAAGAGTATCGAATCGCTTCACATAAACCCGAATGTATGTATTACTTTCTGTGGTGAGTCGTCATTAACTTATCAGAATGAAGAGGTAGCATGTAGTTATCGTATGAAAGGAAGTAGTGTTATTTGCAGGGGCAAGGTCGTATTTGAAGAAGATTACGATAATAAAGTGAAAGCTCTGGATATAATGATGAAGAAATACACAACAAGGGCATTCACTTATTCTAAGCCTGCTGTAAATAACGTAAAAATTTGGAAAGTAGAGATCGATTCTATTTCATCAAAAGTATTTGGTGTTCCTCATCCAAATTCACGAAATTACAAAGATCAGCTCGAATTTTAGATAAGATGATTCGTTGCCAGATATTTCCACAATGCGGCGGCGTGCATAGATTGCCTGATCTCATCTTTTTTCAATAGCTCTACTAATTCGTCGATAGATAGCAGATGAACCGAAATGTCTTCGGTATCTTCTAAATGCTGTTCCGATATTTTTTCTACATCGATAGCCAGAAAACAGTAAGTAGTGTTGGTGTGTGTACCGGGATTTGCTGAAGTAGTCATAAATAACTCCCATTTTCCGTTTCCGTAGCCCGTTTCTTCGAGGAGTTCCCTTCTTGCGGAAATTTCTGCGCTAGGGTCTTCCTCTTCGCATACACCTGCACATAGCTCCGGTGAGGTGCATTGCAGTCCGTGCCTGTATTGGCGTACCATCACAAACTGTTTGTCTTTGGTTATTGCTATGGTGCATACCCAGTCGGGATATTCGTATACATAATAATTTTGAATTTGGTTTCCGTTCGGTAATTCTACATGATCTTTGCGTACGGTAAACCAAGGCTCTTGCGAAAGATATTCACTATTTAATACCTTCCACTTTTTATTATCTGTATCACTCATTTTTTTGCTGTTAATACGTTGTTGGAATTTTTATTTCTCCAGAACCACTACGTTCATCAAGATATTTTTAAGAGGCTTGTCTTTTTCGTTGGTTCTTACTCTTTGTATTTTATCCACAACGTCCATTCCTTCTATTACCTCGCCGAAAACGGTGTATTCATTGTCCAGAAAAGGAGTGCCACCCCTTGTTTTGTAGTATTCCCGCTGCTCGTCTGTATACGAAACCTCAGACTTTCGGGCTTTGGCTTGCTCATCCGCTTGTTTCAGCCAATCAGCACGCATTGCAGATGCAGATATACTATCGCCGCTCTTTAGTAATGCTTTCAGATCATCAAGGTGTGCCGATTGTATTTCCTTATATATCTTTTGCTTAAAACGTTCGAAACGTTGTTTTTCTATCTCTGATAATTTATCGTCGAAGCATAATTCACCTGTCACTATATAGAACTGAGATGCATCAGAGGCTTTTGTTGGATTTTCGGCATCACCCCATCGTGCAGCCGCCAATACTCCCCGTTTGTGGTATAGCTGGGGAAACTTTATTTCGGCAGGGATTGTATCACCGAGCGTTTTCTCTTCTTTCAAAGCTGCAGAATCTGCAATATTCCTTGTTTGAGGATCTCCACCCTGTATCATAAAATCATTGATAACACGGTGAAACGTGAGGTTCTTATAGAATTCTTCTTCTGCTAATTTCAGAAAATTATCTCTGTGCCCCGGAGTCTCATTATAGAGCTTAACTTTTATATTGCCATAGCTTGTTTGTATAACGACTATGGGTTCTTTTGGTTTATTATTACACATGGTGAATAAAAAGATTAGACAGGCGATACATATATTTCTCATATCATTTTTCTGTATGAAGTCAGACAAAGATAATGTTTTTTGAGCACTTATTTTGAAATAATAGAAGCTTCGAATTCATATTTCAGAATCTTTTTACAATAAGGCTCTAAATAATGAATAACTACTGCCACATTCGCTCTTATGTATTTATTTTTACCACAGAATAAAAAGAGTATCACAGAGTTTCTTACATTCAGAAATTATCAAAATATTCTTGTATGGTTATCATTGGTTTTATTGTATCAAAGCCAAATTTCGCAGCTTGTATTTTCATCTCTTTTTCGGTATTGAATTCCTCTAATTGTCTTGTGCTTAGATTAAAAATATAGAATCTGATAGAGTTCAGCGAAGAAGAGGATTCCGTTTTTGCTAACAGAATATTTCTGTCAAAGGTGAAGTAAGTAATATCATGAAGAATAGGCTCGTTTTCATTGTGATCTGCAGCTATGTACTTTATCCCTTTTTCGTCTTGTAAAGTCCCTTTTTCGAGAACATCAATAGCAGTTATCGAATACGGATATATCACGGGCATACGGAAATAATCGCGAAGTCCCGCGTAAGAGAAATAACTATTCGGTATTATACTGTCGGTCGGTTGCATAGATTTCAGGCTGTCCATAAAAGGAGTTTCTGTATTTCTTGAAGATAAACTGTTGGCGAATATATCAACCCCTTCTTCAATTTTATTAGGAACAATTACCCTAATCGTTTCCACAACTTTTACTATTACTATAACAGTACAGATTATAGTTAACATAGAGAATAAAAATGTTAGTCCGCAGCCTATGTTCCGATCCTTGCTATGTTTCCATTTGATAATAGTCCATAATACGATTACGAACGTAATGAATCCAAGTAATAGTGCAAGGACAAATAAGAGCCAGCTTTGAGTGATCATAATAAATTTGTTTAGATGTGTAAAAATAACTAAATGCTGTTATATCAGTACTTTTAAATTATAATAAAAATCAATTCGTAAAGTTTGACTTTTATAATTTCACAAATTATACTAGATTTGCACTAATATAAACGCAGAAATGGTAAAATATAACAGAATCCTCCTAAAACTGAGCGGTGAATCCCTCATGGGAGAACAGCAATATGGCATAGATGTAAACCGACTGAATGAATATGCCACGCAAATAAAGGCTGTAGCCGATATGGGTGTACAGATAAGTATTGTTATTGGAGGAGGAAATATTTTTCGAGGTCTGAGCGGAGCTTCCGAAGGATTCGACAGGGTAAAAGGAGACCAGATGGGTATGTTGGCCACTGTGATAAACAGTCTGGCTCTTAGTTCAGCTCTTACTGCAATAGGTCAGAAGTCGAGAGTACTTACAGCCATCAGGATGGAACCTATAGGAGAAATCTACAGCAAATGGAAAGCAATAGAGGCTATGGAAAATAGTGAAGTTGTTATCCTTTCTTGCGGAACAGGCAATCCATTTTTTACAACAGATACCGGTTCTTCGCTGAGGGGAATAGAAATAGAAGCCGATGTGATGCTCAAAGGTACACGTGTAGACGGAGTTTATACTGCCGATCCCGAAAAAGACCCTACAGCCGTTAAGTTTGATTCCATCTCTTACGATGAGGTTTACAAACGCGGACTGAAGGTTATGGATATGACTGCGACGGTGATGTGTAAGGAGAATAATTTGCCTATCGTTGTCTTCGATATGGATACTCCGGGCAATTTAGAGAAGCTAATTAAAGGTGAAAAAATAGGTACATATGTACATGCATAACAGAGAGAAAGTAGTAGTTGAAGATCAGTTGTATAATCAGGTTGTATATTTGATTAGAAAAAGGGAAAATCCCGAAAAGGTGAAGATCTTTCTAATCGAACGAGGGCTTAACGAAGAAGACGCTTATATCTTACTCGACCAGATTATACATCAGGTAGATAAAGAACATATGAAAACAGCACGAAGAAATATCTTTATGGGCTGTTTGGTTTGTGCTGTAGGTGCGTTTATTACCATTACTGCACATACCTTGCTTACTTCTTTACTTATTTTGGCAGGGATAGGGCAACTTATTATTGGTCTTACCCAGTTGCCGAGTAGAGTGTAAGTAGATTTATTTAATCTTAAAATATTGAAAACAAAAAATATATATTTATGGCAGCAGACCTAAAACAAATCGAACAAAAGGCGGAAGCTAAGATGTCGGCCTCTGTAGAGTTTCTGGACGAAACGTTATCTCGTATTCGTGCCGGAAAAGCCAATCCGCATATTCTTGATGGTATAAAACTTGAGTATTACGGATCAATAACCCCGCTAAGTGGTGTGGCGGCTATCAATACACCTGATGCTAGAACTATCATCGTTCAACCTTGGGAAAAACAAATGTTGAAAGAGGTAGAAAAAGCCATCCTGAACTCTGATGTAGGTATCACACCCGATAATAACGGTGAGGTGATACGTCTTTCTATCCCTCCGTTGACAGAAGAGCGTCGTAAACTCTTGGTAAAACAAGCGAAGCAGGAAGCCGAGGATGCTAAAGTGAGTGTGCGTAACGCTCGTCGTGATGCAATTGATACGATCAAAAAATCAGTGAAAGAAGGCTTGGCGGAAGACGTAGCCAAAGATGGCGAAAACGAAATGCAAAAGCTTCATGATAAGTATATCAAAAAGATAGACGACCTGTTTGCTCTTAAAGAAAAAGAGATTTTAACTGTATAACGAAATATACCGAAAATAGAATATGCCAATATGCTGATCGCTTTACAGTATCGGCACATTGGCACATTTGTATTTTAAAGGATTGATTGATGAATGGTCTTGTAATAAAAAATACGGGTAGTTGGTATTTGGTTCGTACCGATGACGGCAGCGACGTTGAATGTAAGGTAAAAGGAAACTTTCGTCTTAAAGATATACGTAGCACCAATCCCATTGCTGTAGGAGACAGAGTAACCATTGTACCAAACAATGAAGGCACTGCTCTGATAACGGAGATCGAAGACCGTAAGAATTATATTATACGCCGTTCGTCTAATTTATCGAAGCAATCGCACATTTTGGCCGCTAATATCGATCTGTGTTTTTTGATTGTAACCGTAAATCATCCGGTAACCTCTACTGTTTTTATTGACCGCTTCTTGGCTGCAGCCGAAGCGTATCGTGTGCCGGTAAATCTTATTTTCAACAAGACAGACCTATACGCAGAAGAGGAGATAGAATACATGGATGCTCTTATTAGTCTTTATGATTATATTGGTTACCCAAGCATCAAGATATCAGCTTTACATAATACAGGATTAGAAATTTTACAAGAGAGAATAAAGGACAAAACTACCTTGTTTTCGGGTCACTCGGGCGTCGGAAAGTCTACACTTATCAACGCGCTTGTACCTGATGTTCACCTAAAGACGGGTGCAATATCCGGTTATCATGGCAAAGGAATGCATACAACCACTTTTTCGGAAATGATAGAATTGCCACAGGGGGGATTTATTATAGATACTCCTGGTATCAAAGGCTTTGGTACTGTAGATATGGAGAAGAATGAAATATTTCACTTCTTTCCAGAGATATTTAAGGCGTCTAAAGATTGTCGTTACAATAACTGCATTCATATAAATGAACCCGGATGTGCAGTGCGTGATGCTGTAGAAAATCACTATATAAGCGAGAGCCGCTACAAGTCATACATGAGCATGATGCAAGAGGATATTGAAGAAAAATATAGGAAATAGATATGAGGTGGAGGTTTGATCGATCGTCATTCTTGATATCTATTGTTCTCTTTTTTGTAGAAGTCCTTATCGCTAAATTTTTAGATGATGCTTTTATTCGTCCTTATGGAGGTGATATCTTAGTTGTTATATTGATCTATTATTTTGTAAAGTCATTTGTCCGGATAAAGCCCTTGTATTTAGCTTTGGGTGTGCTCTTTTTCGCCTATATGGTAGAGGTCGGGCAATACTTCAAGATGGTAGAAGTACTCGGACTTCAAGATTATAAAGTAATGAGGATTGTTTTAGGTACATCATTTTCTTGGGGCGATATTTTATGCTATACTGTTGGAGCTATTATCTGTTATCTTATCGACAGAAAAGAAAAATAGATATTCGATAATAACACAAATGACATCTTTACAATCATTCATACAAGAGCTTTTTCAAGAAAATATCAGATAGTGGAGATAAGTCCTTCGAATTATTTGATAAAAAAAGAGCTTGAGTTTAAATTTGTTATAACTTTGAAAAAAATGTATATTATTTGCGTATGGATGTAGCAGCGCAAGCAACAGATCATCTTATCCTTCTTTTCCAGATACTTTATGTGGTTACGGCTTTGGGTACGATGGTTGTGATTATCTCGGAGAATAGGAACCCCTTGAAAACGATTTCTTGGGTGCTTATTCTATTGTTGCTTCCTTTGGTAGGTCTTATCATATACTATTTCTTCGGCGAAGATAATCGTAAGCAGCGTCTGATATCCCATAAGATGTACAAGAAGCTC
Source organism: Dysgonomonas sp. 37-18 (assembly GCF_001899125.1). Lineage (NCBI taxonomy): Bacteria > Pseudomonadati > Bacteroidota > Bacteroidia > Bacteroidales > Dysgonomonadaceae > Dysgonomonas > Dysgonomonas sp. 37-18. Next base: position 110,959 of record NZ_MKVC01000023.1, read on the forward strand.
AATCGTCGGTCTATTGGTAGGCGAGAGTTATTGGAAACGCTGAATCCACCTGTAGAATATAAAGGGTTAGTAAACTTATTGAACCGATTGAAAGGTACACCCTTATATGGCGGTAGTAGCGTTACTTTTTATTCTTCAGGACCCGATAAGTTTGAGGCTTTGTTTGAGGAGCTTGAGAAAGCGGAAAAGCATATACATATCCAATACTATATCTTCTTAGATGATGAGATAGGGTGTAAAACCCGAGATATATTGCTGCGTAAAGCAGCGGATGGTGTTGAAGTGCGTCTTATTTATGATGATGTTGGCTCTTGGAAAGCAAAGCGTAGCTTCTTCAACGATATGCAAGCTGGAGGCGTTGAAGTGCAACCTTTCTTGAAGGTGGCATTCAAGTTTTTGACAAGTAGAGTGAATTATCGGAATCACAGAAAAATTGTAGTTATTGATGGTAAAGTTGGTTTTGTTGGTGGAATGAATGTTGCAGATAGATATATCAAAGGTGTGGGAAGTGGAATTTGGCGAGACAGTCATGTCAAGATAGAAGGCAAAGCTGTGGCAGGATTACAGACATCTTTTCTTATCGACTGGTATTCGTCTCGTAAAGAATTTCTAGCATCAGATACTTATTATCCTATACTTGATAGTCAGGGAGATAATATGATTCAGCTGGTTACAAGTGGACCCGTAGGGCAATTTAAAGATATACACTTAGGTGTTCTGCAAGCCATTTCTAATGCCAAAGAAAGTGTTTACATACAAACCCCTTATTTTATTCCTACCGACTCATTAATGCAGGTTATACAAATGGCGGCGATGCGTGGTGTGGATGTGCGCTTGATGTTGCCCCGCCATTCCGATACTACATTTGTGCATATTGCATCCATGTCTTTCCTGAAAGAAGTTTTGGATGCCAAAGTAAGTGTCTATTTTTTCGAAGCAGGATTTCTTCACTCCAAGCTAATGACGGTAGACAACTCTCTTACTATAACAGGTTCGGCCAATATGGATATGCGTAGTTTCGAACATAATTTCGAAATTGATGCTTTTATATATAGCGAAGAGACTTGCCGCAAAGCCCAAGAGATATTCTTGAAAGATATGGAGAGTTCAACACAGTTGCTTGTGGAAGAATGGGATCAAAGGTCACGGATTGAAAAATTTAAAGAGTCTGTCATGCGCTTGTTCTCTCCATTATTATAATAGTAAAGTTGATACAAGATACAATTTATATAACTATATTATACTCAAGAGTATTGTTGAAATACCTGCCGATCGGAAGGATTGGAGTGTATGATAAATAAAATAGTTAAAAAAATGCTTTTTGCAAATTTCAGGATTAGAGACTTATACGTCAAAAAATGAGAGAAAATCAATGTGAAATCTCTAATTTAAGGACTTTTTTATTTGTTTTAGTTAAAAAAAATATATCTTTGTTGCTTGAACTGATTATTCGTATTGGTTAAAAGATACAATAATTGGGAAAGGTTAAGTATAAAATTGATCATTAACATAAATCTTAATAAAGATTTTTTTATTAAGTAAACTATATGGGTAAAGTAGCACTCATCACAGGCGTTACAGGACAAGATGGAGCTTATTTGTCAGAATACTTGATAAAAAAGGGCTATACAGTACATGGACTTAAAAGAAGATCTTCCATGTTTAACACAGATCGTATAGACCATTTATATCAAGATCCTCATCTTGAAGATAGAAATATGATTCTTCATTATGGTGATATGACAGATAGTATGAATCTGACACGGCTAATCGGCGACGTAAAGCCCGATGAAATATATAATCTTGCGGCAATGAGCCATGTTAAGGTTAGTTTTGATATCCCTGAATATACAGCAAATGCAGACGGAATAGGTACTCTTCGTATATTAGAGGCTGTTCGTCTTCTTAATTTGGTAAATAAAACAAGGATATATCAGGCTTCAACATCCGAGCTTTATGGTTTGGTGCAAGAGATACCCCAAAAAGAAACAACTCCATTTTATCCGAGAAGTCCATATGCCGTCGCTAAAATGTATGCATATTGGATTACCGTTAATTATAGAGAGGCATACGGTATGCATGCCAGCAATGGTATCTTGTTTAATCATGAATCTCCATTGAGGGGTGAAACGTTTGTTACAAGAAAGGTGACACGTGCAGTTGCACGTATAGTCTTAGGGCTTCAAGATAAGGTTTATATGGGAAATCTTTCCAGTAAACGAGATTGGGGACATGCCAAAGATTATATAAAGGCTATGTATCTTATTCTTCAACAAGATACTGCTGACGATTATGTTATCTCTACAGGCGTCACAACTACTATTCGTGACTTTATCAAAATGTCATTTTTAGAGGTCGGAGTAGATGTTGAGTTTAGAGGTGAAGATGAAAAGGAAGAAGGCTATATTATAGGTGTTGATGAGAATAAATTCTCTAAAATAGTTGGAGCCGAATATTTGGAAGGCTTCATTAAGAGAATAGGACAATCTGTTGTAGGTGTCGATCCTGCTTATTTTCGTCCGACAGAAGTTGATATTCTTATTGGTGACAATACAAAGGCCAGGACTAAATTAGGCTGGGAGCCTACATACGATCTTAAAGCTTTATGTCAGGATATGGTTGTTCATGATGTTGAGCTGATGAAGAAAGAAGAATACCTCAAAAATGGAGGATATAGAATTTTGAATTACTTTGAATAAAAGTAAGAAAATATAGATGATAGAAAAGAATGCTAAAATATATGTAGCCGGCCATAGAGGCTTGGTTGGTTCTGCAATTCTTAAAAGTCTTGTAAGCAAAGGATACACAAATTTTGTCTTAAGAACGCATCAAGAATTAGATCTTACAGATCAAAAAGCTGTATCCGAATTTTTTACAAAGGAAAAGCCTGAATATGTTTTTTTAGCGGCGGCTAAAGTAGGAGGTATTATTGCCAATAATACATATCGGGGGCAATTCATTTATGAAAATTTGATGATCCAGAACAATGTAATTCATCAATCATATCTGAATAATGTTAAAAAATTAGTCTTTTTAGGTAGTTCTTGTATTTATCCCAAAGAAGCACCTCAGCCAATGACGGAAGATACACTGTTGACAGGTCCTTTGGAATACACAAATGAACCGTATGCAATAGCTAAAATAGCTGGTTTGAAAATGTGTGAGAGCTATAATATACAGTATGGAACGAATTTTATAGCGGTAATGCCAACAAACCTATATGGTTTGAATGATAATTTTAATCTTGAAACATCTCATGTATTGCCAGCAGTTCTAAGAAAAGTACATTTGGGGAAATGCTTAGAAAATAATGCTTGGGATATTATAGAGCAGGACTTGAATGTTAGGCCGATAGAGGGAGTATCTGGAACCTCATCTAAAACAGAAATACTAGAAATACTAGCTAAGTATGGTATAAAAAAAGTTGGAGATGTTGTTCAGGTCGAACTTTGGGGCTCAGGAAAACCGATGAGAGAATTCCTGTGGAGTCAGGAAATGGGTGATGCCACTGTTTTTGTGATGGAGTCTGTAAACTTTTTTGACTTAGTTGATGTTATACATGGAAGGGAGATAAAGAACACACACATTAATATTGGAACCGGTATTGAAATATCTATAAAAGATGTTGCAAACCTTGTAAAAGAAATAGTCGAATTCTCCGGAAGTTTGTGGTTTAATACAGATAAGCCAGATGGAACGATGAGAAAATTATCAGATGTATCAAAACTTAATTCTTTGGGCTGGCAACATCAAGTTGAAATAGAAGATGGCTTGAGGTTGATGTATGCTTGGTATACTGAGTATAATATATTAAATTAAAAAAAAGAGTGTTTAATTATAATTTAAAAGATTGATTATGAAAAAAGTAAGTTTACTTTTAGTTTTAGTTTTTGCGGCTATGGCTATTTCTGCTCAAGATAGCGGATTTAGTACTAAAGCTGGTCGCAATGCAACTTTTGCGCGTAACGGTTTTTGGGATAACTGGTTCGTAGGAATTGGTGGTGGAGCAACAATGTATCTTAATGATAACGCAAGTGATGCTAAATTCACTAACCGCCTTAACCTAGCTCCAACTGTTTTCGTAGGTAAATGGTATAATCCTTATTTCGGAGCACGTTTGAAATTTAATGGTGGTGGTTACCACACATTTAATCAAGGAGCAACAGTTATGAATCACCCTCATTATTTAGGTGCTAACGTTGACCTATTGTTCAATGTTTCTAACTATTTGGGACATTATAACGAAAATCGCTTCTACAGCTTTATACCTTATGTTGGTATAGGATTTGTTCATGGATTTGACGAAGATTGGAAATCTATCAAGAACAACTCTGCTACATGGAATGCCGGTATTATCAACAATTTCCGTCTGTCTAACAGAGCTTCTCTATTCGTAGAAATAGCTGGAAATATGGTTCAAGAGTCTTTCGACCGTATGGGTGGTGGAGATTTCGAATGGGATGGCATGCTATCTGCATTCGTAGGATTTAACTTCAAAATCGGTAAGAGAAATGACTTCTCTGAAGCATTGTTGATGGATCAAGGTCTTCTTGATGATCTAAATGGTCAAATCAACAAACTGCGTCAAGAAAATGAAGCTTTGAAAAACAGAAAAGTTGAAGCTCCAAAATGTCCAGATTGTCCAAAATGTCCAGAAGTTAAACCAGCTGAGGTTAAAAACTTCGTTTCTAACGTAGTATTCTTCCGTCTTGGTAGTGCAGTTATTGACAAAAACCAAGAAGTTAGCATCTACAACACAGCTAAATATCTACAAGATAATCCTAGCAAAAATGTTAAGATCGTAGGTTATGCTGATAAGAAAACTGGTACAGCTTCTATCAACATGAAACTTTCTGAAAAACGTGCTAAGAATGTTGCTAATGCGTTGATCAACAAATACAACATCAACAGCAACCGCGTTAAAGTTGAATGGAAAGGTGACACAGAACAACCATATGCAGAAAATGCATGGAACCGTGTTGCTATCTTCTTTGCTGAATAATTTCGGCTAACGAAAATATAAGAATAGGAAAGAGTGGAGTATATCTCCACTCTTTTTTTGTTTCGTATTGATGCAATGCACGTAAAAGAACGATTTTAGATAATGATATGCCTAAGATATGCTGGCTGATTTGATATTGCCATATATTCTCTACCCTAGGCAAGTATAGAGCATTTGTTAAACAGAATCGGTGTGCTAAAATGTGTTATTAAAAGATAAAGCTGGAAGCTACCTAGTAACTTCCAGCTTTATCTTTTAGAATTAACTATTTTATCAGATCTTCTTTAATACGAGTTTTCTCTTTATTGCTGAATTTATTTCAGAGAAAAAAGATTTGATTTCGTTGTAGCTCGATTTGTCATACTTTCCTGTAAAAATATCTATATTCTGTATATATATAATTTTACGATCTTCCACCTTGCATTGTGTCTTTAACTTCCCGAATGGAGTCTCTATCGAGATATCTTTAGGTAATGACTCAATCGTGTATGTTTCAGGGATATTGAATGTGATAGAATCAGAGTCAGAATATCCATTTTCTATTACGATATCCTGTTTCCGTGTAGAAGATGTAAATATATTATAATTACCTTTTCTCAAAGGGCATACAGATGCAAATAATCGCATTCCGGTTTTATTCACAAAGTCTTCAGCTTCGAAATTTGCAGATAATGTACATGATGGTAGCGACGACCTGTCTTCAGAGACTTCGATTTGTGAAATCTTTATTTTTGGCATATTCACATTCGTATTGATGTAGTTCATCTCTTTTTCTCTGTCTTTAGATATCATCCAATAAGAAAACTTGTAGTACAAATGTAAATGTTCTGTAAACTGCATTTTGCCTTTTGCCATTCCGTTTTCGGATATATCTATATCTAGCTTCGATACCTGATAATTTTGATCGTCTTTATATTCGGGTAAACGGCACATTTTGCCTCCTTCATTCGTTATAATAAGACTATTATGGCCTGCAATTTTATCATGTATATATCCAAAAGGAAGCTTTTGGCTTGTACATTCCAGCCAGATACTGTCGTTCTTGAAAGGGACCAGCAGAATAACATGGTCAAACTGATTAAAGTTAGGGAAATCAGGTAGTATATCCTTCTCTCTCATACTTACTATGCTGTAATTGGAAGGTATATCAACGGCTTTTAGCATGGCCATCATTAAATTGGTTAAGCCCTTACAGTCGCCAAATCCACTTTTACTTACAGATGTTGCATCGATAGGCTGATAGCCTCCTATGCCCAATTGTATGCTGACATATCTTGTGTTATTCTGTAGATATTGATAAAGAATAGCCACCTTTTCTCTATCGTTTTTTGCATCTTTTGTGAGATCTTTGATTTTAATCACAAAATCGGCAGGAAGAATATCTTTCCCTGTTAACAAGCTTGATATCCATTTGCCGTGATTTTCCCAGTTAGACAAATTGCCACAGGTTGAATCATAGCAGAAATCATTTGGCATTAATAGTACTTTTGGAATAATTTCGCGAAATGGAGGACCATAAGGTTCCCTGTCGATAGCTTTCATGTTTTCGAGTGATAGCGAATATATATGCTTATTACCGACAGTTTCATCTTTAATATTGCAAGAATAATTAGAATAATAGCGAAGATTCATTCCTGTTGGGAGTTCAATCTTATAGCTAGCTTGTTTTAGCGATAACAGACTTCCATTAATAGGTATGAAAGGAGGGTAGTATAAAATACCGTTTTTCCATCTTTCCTGATAGGTATACTCTATAGTATAAGGGTATGTAGGGTTCTTATATTCATAGAACATAGAGTAGTCGTCGGTACTCAAATGTTCAGATAAGGATGAAGATATTAAGTCTTTTTTTCCTATCTTCTTGACTACTGTCCCCGACATATTTTTTATTACGCCCGAGAAATCTTTCAACTCTCTGAATTTATCATACGTTTCGTTGAAATAACCATATTCCTCTCCCTGTTCATTTAGGATAGTTATTACCTTACTCACTGATAGTGTTGCATTATTCAAATCAGTTTGATTAAATACTGCAGAATAATTATCTACGATGGCGCATGCGTTCTCTCGCAAACTATCAACCTTTTGTATAACAAATTGCCCATAGGCTTGCGTTTGGGATAGAACAAATAAGAGAACACATGCAAATATATATCTGATATTCATATTAAGATAAGCATTTTAAATTGCAGAGGCCTTTTTCAGGACGATCTGCTCGCTGTTTTTAGCTACAATTTTAGCATAAAAGTCTTTTAGTGACTCGTACTCTTCTGGCAAGAACGTTAATTTCTTTAATTGGAATTGATAGTGTAGCTTAATTGCATTTCCGGTCTGAGCCAGACGATATGTCAAAACGATATCATTATCATTTAATACTAATTTTGCAGCCTGAGGCAACTCGTCTACTACATACCCTTCAGGTATTTCTATATCTACAACTTGGAGGTAATTTGTCAAATAATCGAATTCTACAGGATATTCTCTTTTCTCTCTTTGAAAAGGATTTTCGGAAATGTGTTTTTCCATCATCGGATTGATATATAAGAAATCATCCCCTAAGCTGGCGTCCGCAACCTGTGTATATTCCATCTTTATAGGAGCTGAAGTATCATCGATAGCCGAAACTGAAAAACTGTCGATCTTACAATTTGTCCTCTTTGCTAATGATTCAATGAAGTCTTCCTTGTTCTTGTGGTTATAATAGGATACTTTCATATCATAGGCGGCATTACCTTTTCGGGTATCTGTTATGGTTCCTATATATTTGGAATCATTGAATGTGAATTTTGCTGTTTTTAATACAGAGCCATTCGAAACGTTGCTAAGATTAACCCATCTGCCTCCACTCTCACTCATTATACGTGCCTGAGGTACCATGCACTTTTCAGGTAGTAAGTTCCAGTCTCCATACTTAGCAGACGCATCGGTATAATACATAAGTGAATCTATCTTCAGTGCTGTAATTACATAATTAAATGCGGTTATACTAGGGTGGGATATTGGTAATCTTCCGTTTGTTCTGGTACTGAGTATAACAGGGAATGCGTCGAATCCTCCTGCTTTTAGAGCATTTATGAGTAAGTAGTTTACATCAGCACTGCTGCCTATTCCTTCTTTAAGAGCATCTTTTAGGTTACCCGGAACGATAGCTCTCTTGTCATTCCATTTCACCCGATATTTAACCATATCCTGTATTTCTTTTGCCCGTTTAAAAGTCGTCTCTCCTTTAGCTATTTCTTCTTTAAACAGATCAGCCTTTTTCATGTTGCTTCCAAGAGGACTAGAAAGGATATCTTTATCTATAGACTCCCATGAACTAGATTTATTTTCGGTCATGCTGTAGGGCATCTGTATGCTTTTTAGCTCAAAGGATACTTGTGTTATATAATCATTTATAGTCCACAGATATGCTTCTTTCTTCATTGCCGGAATATTGAAGCCTTCGCTTTTCAATGTTTCTGCATTACATCTTACAGTCGTTGCTTGTAAACGTCCGTAGTCATCTTTATATCTTATATGGAAAGATTCATTGTCCGGCTCTTTGCTAGACTTTAAGTTGGCATATCCTTGATAGTTGATGTTGTATCGGAAGTATTCCGGAATTTTAGCCTCAAAGTTCACATAAGCAATAGGAATAGACTCTTGGAATCGGAAGTCTCTTAAGTTATAATAGTAGTCGGATACGATTGTATATTTATACTCAATCACAGACCCCACCTTTGCCGCAGGCATAGAAAATTTCTTTACTTTCAATGTGTTGTCAATGTCCTCGTCGGTAATGAATTCCTTCGCAAGCTTTGTTTTTGTGATTTTTCCATCTTCAAGATTGTATGTTGTGCCCGATAAGCCATTGATTTGCTCTTTCGTTGATCTATTGGTTTCATAGTATGAGATTTCTTGGTTACACCAATCAAGACCTTCTGTCTTCAAGATTTTTATTTTAACTTGTATGGCGTATTCAAACTGAAATCCATACAGTTCGCTAAAGATAAACCTTAAGTCCCCTTTTTTGAGTAGGATAACTGCCGAGGCTGTTGTGTCCTCCGGGTATACAGTCATATTCAACTCATCCATAGTTGCATTGCCATACTTAGATTGGGAATGACTTTCCTGAACATGAAACAGAAAAATAAAACATAGCATTATAGCTAATAAGTAAGTTGTCTTCATTGTTTGGTTATTGAGATGTTGATAGATCATAAATTATGTAAATGTATGAAATAAAATATTAATTATGTTAAAAAATAGCTATGTCTTATAACATTTTTTTTGTTTATGGAAAACTGTCTGATATTGTCTCTATATCTATCTTTGCGCAGCACTCATCGAAGTAATCTCTCTGTATATAGCGCAATGGGAGTTGTTGCTTTGAATAAATCATTTTCGCAAATGAAAACTTACATATAAAATAGATCTAAAATAGTCTTAAATGTTAAAAATTTATTTCTTAAATTGATGTTATTCTTTTCACAATAATAATGTTTTTCTATAAAGACAATATTGTAAACTGCACTTGACAAAATGCTGCATTTTGGCTTCTGATGCCATTTGTTTATTGACTTATTGATAAAATATATGAGTCATTTTGTTCTTTTTTGAGAAATAAATAGAGTATCTTTGTAATCTGTAAAAACAAAGTGTGTTAAAATTAAGGATATGAATTCAAGTATATATGATTTTATACCTATTCTGATGCAAATCGCGTTTTCTGCGATATTTGTATTTGCTACGGTATTTATTTCTAAGATGTTAGGTCCAAGTCGTAGGAGTGCACGGAAAAATGCAAATTTTGAGTGTGGTCTCGATCCTATAGGCGATGCTCGTTCTCCGTTCCCTGTTAAATATTTCCTTGTTGCGATCTTGTTTGTTCTTTTCGACATCGAGATCGTTTTTATGTACCCATGGGCTGTAAACTTTAAAGAGCTTAGTTGGGAAGGATTTGGCAAGATGGGAATCTTTATCGGAATTATTGTGGTAGGTTTCTTGTACGAAGCCAAACGTAAGGCTTTGGATTGGGAGAGATAAAAATTAAACAAGTATGAGCAATTCTTCTAATATAAATGTAGTACCTGCTCCGGATGGATATAGGGGGCATGGATTTTTTGCTACAAAATTTGACTACGTCATAGGTTTGGCTCGTGCCAATTCTCTATGGCCTTTGCCATTTGCTACATCCTGTTGCGGGATTGAGTTTATGGCTACAATGGCTGCTACGTACGATATGGGACGTTTTGGGGCAGAGCGTAACAGCTTTTCGCCACGTCAGGCAGATATGTTAATGGTAATGGGGACTATTTCTAAAAAGATGGCTCCTATCCTTCGCCATGTATATGAACAAATGGCCGAACCTAAATGGGTGATTGCAGTCGGTGCATGTGCTTCTTCGGGAGGTATCTTCGATACATATTCGGTTTTGCAAGGTATCGATAAGGTGATTCCGGTAGACGTGTATGTTCCCGGATGCCCTCCACGTCCTGAACAGATATTGGATGGCGTAATGCAATTGCAGGAGTTAGTAAAACATGAATCTATTCTTCGTAGAGGCTCGGAAAGATATCAGGAGCTTCTTGAATCATATAAATTTGAATAATGGCTCTCGATACTACAGTTATTGAAAATAAGATGAGCGAGAAATTCGGAACGGAAGTGATGAATTTCAGAATGGAACGGGATATTTTTACTTTCGAAGCTGCTCCGGCGGTAATCAAAGAAGTAATCCGTTTTATGAAAGATGATGAAACTCTGCGTTTCAACTTCTTGACAGACTTATGTGGGGTGCATTATCCTGATAATGACAAGAAGGCTCAGTTTGCTGTTGTTTATTTGCTCCACAACTGGATCGACAATGTACGTGTACGTGTGAAAACGTTTCTTGATGGAGACAGACCGTATGTTGAATCTGTAGTGGACGTTTTTGCTGCAGCCAATTGGATGGAACGCGAGACTTATGATTTTTACGGGGTAATTTTCAAAGGACATCCCAATCTTAAGCGTATACTTAATGATGAGGGGATGGTATCGTTTCCGATGCGTAAAGATCATCCTCTCGAGGATGCTGGGCGTACGGATAAGGATGACCGCTTCTTTGGTAGAACTCCCAATAATTATGAACAAACTAAATAGCAAAGTAAGGAAATGTCAGATCAACTAATAAATCCGGAACATCGCTTTGCGAAAATGATAAAAGAACAAGCCTTTGGGGACGATAAAGAGTTGTCCGTTCTTAACTTCGGGCCAACTCACCCTTCTACTCATGGCGTGTTTCAAAATATATTATTGATGGATGGCGAGCGCATTCTGGATGCTGATACCACTATCGGTTATATTCACCGTGCATTTGAGAAGATTGCAGAACACCGCACTTTCTATCAGATTACAACCCTGACTGATCGTCTTAACTATTGTTCTGCCCCTCTGAATAATATGGCATGGTGGATGACTGTAGAGAAGTCACTTGGCGTAGAAGTTCCTAAACGTGCGCAATATATGCGTGTTATCGTTATGGAGCTGGCACGTATTACAGATCACCTGATATGTAACTCTATCTTGGGGGTCGACCTTGGTGCGTATACTCCTTTCTTGTATGTAATGCAATACAGAGAGTTGGCATACGAGATCTATGAAGAAATCTGCGGTGCGCGTTTGACTACAAATATGGGGCGTATCGGTGGATTCGAAAGAGACTGGAGCGAAGCCGCATGGCGTAAGTTAGATGAGTTTATCGAAGGCTTCCCTAAAGCATGGGATCAGCTCGAGAGACTGTTTATCCGCAACCGTATCTTTATGGATCGTATCGTTGGTGTAGGTGCGATATCAGCCGAAAAGGCAATAAACTATGGGTTTACAGGGCCTAACTTGCGTGCTGCCGGTGTCGATTACGACGTGCGTGTAGCGAATCCATATAGTTCATACCAAGATTTTGATTTTAAAGTACCTGTAGGTTCATCCGGCGATACATACGATCGTTGGTGTGTGCGTGCAGCAGAGATAAAAGAAAGCTTGAGCATAATTCGTCAGGCTCGCGATAATATGCCTGATGGAAGCTTCCATGCAGATGTGCCTGACTATTACCTTCCTCCAAAAGAAGAAGTGTATACACAGATGGAGCAGCTTATCCAACACTTCAAGATCGTGATGGGTGAAGTTCCCGTTCCTATAGCTGAAGTATATCATGCCGTAGAAGGTGCTAATGGAGAATTGGGTATTTACCTTATTACCGATGGCTCACGAGCTCCTTTCAGGGTTCACTTCCGCAGACCATGCTTTATCTATTATCAGGCGTTCCCTGAAATGATAAAAGGCGGGATGTTTTCGGATGCTGTTGCCACGCTTTCAAGTATTAATGTTATTGCCGGAGAATTAGATGCATAATCATGTCAATGGAAACTAAAGAATATACACAAGTAATAAATATGTCGGAGAGCCTGATGGCCCGTATCAATGAATTGTTGAGCCATTACCCTGCCGATAAAAAGAAATCTGCTTTACTACCCGTGCTTCATGCCGTACAGGATGCTCATGACAATTGGCTGAGCCTCGAACTGATGGATAAAGTAGCCGAGATATTGGAGATTACACCTATCGAAGTTTATGAAGTAGTAACATTTTATTCGATGTTCAATCAAAAACCGATAGCTAAATATATGTTTGAGTTTTGCCGTACTGCTTGCTGTGGCTTGCGTGGTGGTGAAAACTTAATGGAATATACCTGTCAGAAACTGGGTGTTAAACCCGGCGAAATAACACCTGACGGGATGTTCAGTGTAGTAGGGGTTGAGTGCCTTGGAGCATGTGGCTACGGTCCTATGCTTCAGTTGGGAGACAACTATCATGAAAATCTTAACAAAGAAAAGATTGATACACTGATCGAAGATTGTAAACAAGGAAAAGTAAACCTATATTAATTGCGATGGCTAGAAAAGTATTATTAGAGAAATTAGATATTCCGGGAATAGCGGAATACGAAGTTTATCGCAAGAATGGTGGATATGCGTCTGTGGAGAAAGCACTGAAAACTATGACCCCCGATGAGGTTGTAGAGGAAGTGAAAACCTCAGGAGTAAGAGGTCGTGGAGGCGCAGGTTTTCCGATGGGGCTCAAATGGAGCTTTATTGATAAGAAGTCCGGCAAGCCTCGACACTTGGTTGTGAATGCCGATGAATCGGAACCCGGTACATTCAAAGACCGTTTCTTGATGCATCATATTCCACATTTGCTAATCGAAGGTGCTATTGTTTCCAGTTATGCATTAGAGGCTAATTTATCATATATCTATATCCGCGGCGAATATATGTGGATATTCAAGATATTAGAAAAAGCAATTAAGGAAGCTTATGCCAATGGTTGGCTGGGCAAAAATATATTGGGTACAGGCTATAATCTCGACTTGTATGTACATTGCGGAGCAGGCGCATATATTTGTGGAGAAGAAACAGCCTTGATAGAATCACTCGAGGGTAAGCGTGGTAATCCGCGTATCAAACCGCCATTCCCTGCTGTTAGCGGGTTGTGGGGTGAGCCTACAGTGGTGAACAATGTGGAGTCTATTTCTACTGTTTCGTGGATTATAAATAATGGCGGTGCTGAATACGCTAAAATTGGTGTAGGTAAATCTACAGGAACCAAGCTGATGTCGGCTTCGGGTCATATTAAGAATCCGGGTGTATATGAAATAGAATTAGGTTTGACTGTCGATGAATTTTTCAATTCAGACGAATATTGCGGTGGTATGCTAGACGATCGTCCACTAAAGGCTGTAATACCCGGTGGGTGTTCGGTTCCGATCCTACCTCCTCAATATATATTTAAAACAGCAAATGGTGAAGATCGTTTGATCAGCTATGAATCACTGGCTGACGGAGGTTTCGTTACCGGCTCTTCTCTCGGATCGGGAGGTTTCATTGTGTACAATGATACAGCATGTATCGTTCGTAATACATGGAATTTTTCTCGTTTCTTCCATCACGAAAGTTGTGGACAATGTTCTCCATGTCGTGAAGGTACAGGATGGATGGATAAAATCCTTCATCGCATCGAAACAGGACAGGGTAGAGAAGAAGACATCGACCTGCTATGGAGCATACAAAGTAAGATTGAAGGTAATACGATTTGTCCTCTTGGAGATGCGGCATCATGGCCGGTTGCAGCAGCAATACGCCATTTCCGTGAAGAGTTCGAATACCATGTACGCTTCCCTGAAAAGATAAAAAATAGAGATCATTTTGTAGACGAGCCTATGGAAAAAGTTCGTCACCTTTTGAAGTAAAGCAATATGAAAATTACAATAGATGGACATGTTTTAGACGTCGAACCTGGAACCACAGTGTTGCAGGCGGCACGTATGATAGGCGGAGCCAGTGTTCCTCCTACAATGTGCTATTACTCTAAGCTGGAAGACTGCGGTGGCAAATGTCGTTGTTGTTTGGTGGAGATTAACAAAGGCAGTGAAAGAGACCCTCGTCCTATGCCTAAGCTTCAGCCGTCATGCGTAACAGCTGTTCAGGACGGTATGGAAGTGAAAAGCGCGACATCCGAAAGGGCTCTGGAGGCACGAAAGGCTGTAACCGAATTTTTGTTGATCAATCATCCTCTCGACTGTCCGGTATGCGATCAGGCGGGAGAGTGCGATTTGCAGAACCTTGCTTATGGTAATAATAATTTCAAGTCGCGTTATATAGAAGAAAAAAGAACATTCGAACCCGAAAATATAGGCCCATACATACAATTGCATATGAATCGTTGTATTCTTTGCTACCGTTGTGTAAAACTGGCTGATCAATTAACTCCTGAACGTGTTCATGGAGTAGTGGGAAGAGGAGATCATGCTCAGATTTCTACATATATAGAACGTGCGATCGATAACGATTTTTCGGGCAATGTGATCGATGTTTGTCCTGTAGGAGCTCTTACCGATAAAACATTCCGATTCAAGTCTCGTGTTTGGTTCAACAAACCATTCAATGCACACCGTCATTGTACAAAATGTTCCGGAAAAGTAACACTATGGATGTTTGGCGACAAAGTTCAGCGTGTGACAGCCCGTAAAGATGAATGGCACGAAGTTGAAGAATTTATCTGTAACGAATGTCGTTTCGAACATAAGAATGTTGAAGACTGGACTATAGAAGGCCCTCGCAAATTTGAGAAGCCATCTGTAATCAATGTAAACAACTATACAGAGCCGATACATAAGGTTAAGATAAATACAGACGAACTTGTATTGGAAGGTCGTAAAGAAGATCAGAAGAAAATAAGCATGCCTGATTCTCCTTATGATGCAGAGGAGTTGGAAGCTATAAAGAAAACAAAAGAATAAATAAAATAATGGAGATTGCACTTATTTTAGAAAAGTTGATCCTTATCGTTCTTGTGTTTGCTGTCACAATGCTTTTTGCGTTGTATTCTACTTATGCAGAACGTAAGGTGGCCGGTTTTTTACAAGATCGTCTCGGCCCGAACCGTGCAGGTATCTTTGGTTTGCTACAGCCTCTTTGCGATGGAGCTAAGTTGTTTGCCAAAGAAGACCTCATGCCAAATACGCCGAATAAGATTCTCTTTGTTGTCGGTCCGGCTGTTGCCATGACAGTCTCTTTGCTTGGGGGGGCGTTGATCCCATGGGCAGAGAAGTTTGTTATAGCAGGCTATGGAGAGGTTAAACCTTACATCGGAGATGTAAATGTGGCTATTCTATATATTGTAGCTGTATTATCTACAAGCGTATATGGTGTTGTAATCGGAGGATGGGCATCAAATAATAAATATTCCCTGATGGGAAGTATCCGTGCCGGAGCACAGATGATTTCGTATGAAATAGCAATGGGGCTTTCTCTTATTGCGCTGATTATGATGACAGGTTCTTTGAGCCTGGTAGATATCACTCAACAGCAAAGTGGCTGGCATGGTATGCAATGGAATGTGATTTATCAGCCATTGACATTTATTATTTTCCTTGTTTGTTCGTTTGCAGAATGTAACCGTACACCGTTCGACCTTGCAGAATGTGAGTCGGAGCTGGTTAACGGACACCATGTCGAATATTCTTCGTTGGGAATGGGATTCTATATGTTCTCTGAATATGCGAGCATGTTTTTCTCATCTGCATTTATCTCTGTTCTTTTCTTTGGAGGATACAATTATCCGGGAATAGATTGGGTAACAGAGAATTGGGGTATAAATATGGCTAGTGGTCTGGGTGTACTATCACTTCTAGCTAAAACTTCATTCTTCATTTTCTTCTATATGTGGGTGCGCTGGACAATACCGAGATTCAGATATGACCAACTGATGAAACTGGGATGGAAAATGCTGTTTCCGTTGGCAATAGTAAATATCATTTTGGTAGGAATTTTTGTCCTGATTTTTAAATGAAAATAAGAAATTAGCGATGTCAATAGAAAAAATATCATTATCAGGAAGAAAGACGGAGGTTGTTGATAAAAACATGACCTTCGCAGAAAAGATATACTTTCCTGCTGTGATAAAAGGGCTTATAATTACAATTAAGCACTTTTTCAAGAAGAAGTCGACTGTTCAGTATCCTGAGCAACAACGCGAATTTAGCCCTGTATATCGTGGACAGCACGTATTGATGCGTGACGATCAGGGGCGCGAGCGCTGTACGGCATGCGGGTTGTGTGCCTTGTCTTGTCCGGCAGAAGCAATCACGATGGTGGCTGCTGAGCGTAAAAAAGGAGAAGAACATCTGTACCGTGAAGAAAAATATGCTTCGGAATATGAAATAAATATGCTACGCTGTATATTTTGCGGAATATGCGAAGAGGCTTGTCCGAAAGAAGCTATTTTCTTAACCAAGTCTAAGCTCCTGGTGAAGCCGAAATTAGAACGTGAAGACTTTATCTATGGAAAAGATAAACTCGTGATTTCGGTAGAGGATGCCAAAGCACGCAAATATGATTAAATAGAGATACGAGATAAATAATGATATGATTACAATAATTTTTTATATTCTGGCAACCATAACACTCGGTACGGGACTTCTGACGGTATTGTCTAAGAATCCTATCCATAGTGCAGTGTATATGATTATCTGTTTTTTCTCCATATCGGGGCACTTTTTGCTGCTGAATGCTTTGTTTCTATCGGTTATAAATATTGTGGTTTATGCCGGAGCTATCATGGTGTTATTGCTATTTACTCTGATGCTTATGAACCTGAGTGAAAGCCACGAGCCAAAGAAAAAAGTGATCAGTCGTGTGGCGGCTACAATATCGAGCTGCTTGATGGGAATTGTCCTGTTGGCTGCGCTCTTGAAGGCTACGCCTGTGATAGAAACATACAAAACCGAGGGGTTAGACTATCAGTCGGTAAGTATTATTGGTCAGGTGCTGCTTGACGAGTATTTAGTGCCATTTGAATTTGCTTCTATATTGCTTATAACGGCTATGATCGGGGCAGTACTTATTTCTAAAAAAGAGAAAAAAGCTTAAGCTATGCTGAATAATATATTAGAACAAGTAGGAATTGACAATTACATCTACCTCTGCATACTATTGTTTTGTGTGGGTGCAATTGGAATATTGTATCGTAGGAGTACGATTGTGATGTTGATGTCGGTAGAATTGATGCTGGCTTCTGCCAATATGTTGTTGGCTGTTTTTTCTGTGTATCATCAGGATACCAGCGGACAAGTGTTTGTGATATTCTCATTGGCCGTAGCTGCGGCAGAGGTGGCTGTCGGATTGGCTATTTTGGTTGCCATCTACAGAAACATAGGCACGATAGATATTGATGAATTGAAAAACTTAAAAGGATAAATTTGGATGGAAACAATATTAGTATTAATACTCTTGCTTAGTCCGTTTATCGGTTTCTCAATTAATTTGCTGGTTGGTAAAAAACTAACGGGTCGCACATTACCCGGAATTATTGCTACCACAGCTGTAATTATAAGTTTTGTAATATCTCTTTACCTTTTCATCCAAAATCTTTCTACAGGTCAGGTTTTCAATGTCAACCTGTTTCAATGGATTGCATTAGGGGAGTTTACAACTGATCTGTCTTTCACCCTCGACCAACTGTCGCTAGTATGGTTGTTGTTTGTGACAGGTATCGGTACGCTGATACACATCTATTCGATGGGGTATATGCACGATGATGAAAATATAGACCGTTATTTCTCATATCTGAATTTATTTATCTTCTTTATGACGATACTTGTTTCGGGAAGCAATCTTCTCGTTATGTTTATCGGTTGGGAAGGTGTAGGTTTGTGTTCTTATCTGCTTATCGGTTTTTGGTCGAGAAATCATAAAAACAACGATGCGGCAAAGAAAGCCTTTGTGATGAACCGTATCGGAGACTTAGGTTTCCTTATCGGTATTTTTACATTGGGTTATATGTTCAAAACGGTGGACTATGTTTCGCTAAAAGATCTTGTTACCAGTCCCGACCCACTGTTGGGCGTTGCCACATTGGCATTGTTTATAGGGGCTACAGGTAAAAGTGCACAGATACCTTTATATACTTGGTTGCCCGATGCGATGGCAGGTCCTACTCCTGTATCGGCACTCATACATGCTGCAACGATGGTTACAGCGGGGATATTTATGGTGACACGATTGAACTTTATATTTGATCTCACTCCCGATATTCAGACTCTGATTGCTATTGTAGGTGCTGTAACTGCATTATTTGCTGCAACGATAGCTCTTACACAAAATGATATAAAGAAAGTACTTGCATACTCTACCGTATCGCAGCTCGGGCTGATGTTCTTGGCTCTTGGGCTGGGTGCTTATCACGTGGCAGTATTTCATGTGATTACACACGCATTCTTTAAGGCTTGCTTATTCCTTGGCTCGGGTTCAGTTATTCATGCTATGGGAGGCGAACAGGATATGCGCAAGATGGGAGGTCTTAAGAATAAGATGAAGACGACGTATTATACGTTTTTGATCTCTACGTTATCAATTGCAGGTATTCCGCCTTTGGCAGGTTTCTTCTCCAAAGATGAAATCATGCTGACAGCTTTCGAGCATAATATTTTCTTATGGATTCTAGCAGCGTTAGCATCTTTGCTTACTGCATTCTATATGTTCCGTTTGCTATATCTTACATTCTTCAAAGAGTTTAGAGGTACAGAAGAACAGAAACATCATTTGCACGAATCGCCAAGCAGTATGACTCTGCCGCTTATCGTGCTGGCTTTCTTAGCATTTTTCGGAGGGCTTATCAGTATTCCTTTCGGAGGGCTTAGCTGGTTGAACGGTTACCTAGAGCCAATATTACCGGGTATTACAGGCGAACATGCTCCTGTAGATCAGATGGTGATGACAATGGTAATTTCTACTATCATCGCTATAGTTGGTATTGCATTGGCATACTTTAAATATATAAAGAAATCTGAAGTCCCTGCTGAGGATGATGAGATTTCGGGAGTTGCTAAAGTATCTTATAACAAATTCTACATTGATGAAATATACGATGCATTATTTGTAAAACCTCTTTATGCTTTAGCCGGCTTCTTTGAAAGTGTAGTAGAAAGAGCATTAAAAAATATACTGAAAAGCTTCGGAGGCTTGGTCGAGTTATTGACAGTTCCGGCGCGAAGACTACAGAATGGAAGTCTCGGTTTTTATCTGTTTTTCTTTGTGTTGGGATTCAGTGCACTAATCATCTGTTTATTTCTTGTATAAAAATTAAAAAAGAAACATGAATATCACTATTATATTAATCATATTATTGGTAGGTGCAATTCTTACTTATTTATCAGGAAATAGATTTGCCTCTAAAGTAGCTATGTTGTTCGGTGTTGCCGCAGCTATTTTTTCGGTAGCGTTATGTCTTAAATACGGAGCAGCAGGAGCAAATTTCAGCATAGATTGGATTAGTAAGCCTAATATCTCGTTTTCGTTAAAGGCCGACGGCTTGTCGATGGCTATGATATTAATGACTACGATACTGCTGCCTATAATTATACTGGGTACGCAATCGCGCGAATTTAAGAATGAAAAGATGCTGTATAGCTTAGTCATGTTTATGGTTTTTGCTATGGTAGGCGCATTTTTAAGCAGCAACGCTCTTTTATATTATGTGTTTTGGGAAATGTCTCTTATCCCAATCTATTTTATCATCGTATTGTGGGGTAACGGCGAAATCGTCAAAAGACGTAAGGCTGCGATGACATTCTTCCTCTTTACATTTGCCGGATCATTGTTTATGCTTGCTGCCATTATATACATGTATACAAAAACGGGAAGCTTTCAGCTAGAAGCATTCTATAATGCAAGTCTGAGCCAAACAGAACAAATCTGGATATTTTTGGCATTCTTCCTTGCTTATGCTATTAAGATACCGATTTTCCCTTTCCATACTTGGCAGGCAAATGTGTATCAGAAAGCACCGGCAATAGGTACTATGTTACTTGCAGGTATTATGTCTAAGATGGGAGCATATAGCGTTATTCGTTGGCAGTTGCCCGTAACTCCTTACGCATCAAACGAGTTCAGAACAATAATCGTGATCCTTTGTATTATTGGAGTTGTATACGGAGCTATTATGGCGCTGCGTCAGGACGACTTGAAAAGATTTTTAGCGTATGCATCATTGTCTCACGTAGGATTTATTGCGGCGGGCTCTTATGCGTTGACATACGATGGACTAGAAGGAGCTGTGATACTTATACTGGCTCATGGTTTTGGTATTGTGGGTATGTTCTATTCCGCAGATGTAATCCAAACACGTATGCATACATTGACTATAAGTAAGATGGGTGGTATTAAAGAACATGCTCCAAAGTTTTCGGTGGCGTTCTTTATAAGCATCCTTTCTTCTATCGGTATACCGCTTACATTTAACTTTATCGGAGAGTTTACAATAATGTTCGGATTGTATCAGGTAAATCTTTGGTACGCCCTTACAATAGGAACAGCATTGTTCCTTGGTGCTCTCTTTATGTTGAGAATGTATCAGCAGGTAATGTTAGGAGAACCATCCGTGAATCCGTTCAGGGATTTGTCGAAGACCGAAACGGTAGTTTTCGCCTTAATAATAGGAGTACTTATATTTTTCGGGGTGTATGTGAAGCCGGTTACAGACTTGGTATCTACAAGCCTGACAGAGATAGTAATGTATATTAACAGATAAAAATAGCCAGATATATAATGAGTACATTGATAGCCATCTCAGCATTAGGTATAATCTGCCTTTTATTAGAGATATTCAATTTGAGAAAAATCCTTATACCAGTTACGCTAATTGGACTGATTGCTGTATTGGGGTTGACTGTTACCGAGTTTTACTTAGGACAATCTTTCCTTGGTACGGATAAGTACAATATGTTGGTAGCAACAGGGTTTTCGCAAGGATTCTCTATCCTGTTTATTATTCTTGCTGTACTGATTCTTGCGATGAGTCCCAAGTTTTATCAAGACAGAATAGATAAGATTGCCGACTATGTAGCCTTGAAGGTCTTTCTAGTGGCCGGAGCTGTGGCTATGGTTTCTTTCGGAAATTTTATTATGTTTTTTGTGGGACTTGAGGTATTGTCTATTGCCGCTTATATTTTGGCAGCCAGCGATCCGAAGAACTTGCGAAGTAACGAAGCCGGTATGAAGTATTTCATTATGGGTGCATTTGCGTCCAGCTTTATTCTGTTTGGTATTGCTCTCATATATGGTGCATTTGGTTCGTTCGATATAGCTACAGTTGCTATTGCATCTACTGCTCAGGCTGGATCTTTACCTATATGGTTTAGTCTAGGTTTTGTGATGTTGACTGTCGGTTTGATGTTTAAAGCATCTATCGTACCGTTTCACTTTTGGGCACCTGATGTTTATGAAGGTTCACCTACACTTTCTACTGCTCTGATGAGTACCTTGGTAAAGGTGGCTGCAATAGGGGCATTGTTTAAGGTAGTAACAATATTGTCTGTTGCGGTAACACCTGTATATCAGATCGTATTGATCGTCTTGTCTATATTGACAATGACAGTCGGAAACGTAACAGCAATGAAGCAGAAAAACATAAAGCGTATGATGGCCTATTCGGGGATATCACACGCCGGATTTATGATGATGACCTTACTTTCAATTGGCACATCTGCAAATACAGTATTGTATTATGCCGCAGCATATAGCTTGGCGGGTATTGCTGCATTCGCTGTAATACTTGGTGTTTGCCGAGGAAAAGACAATGAGGATATGACAAATTTCTTTGGTTTGGTGAAACGTCAGCCGGTGTTGACTGCAATATTTATTTGCGCATTGTTGTCATTAAGTGGAATTCCTGTTTTTGCAGGCTTCTTTGCGAAGTTCTTTGTGTTTGATCAGATGTTACAATCAGGCCACTTAGTTCTTGTTATATTCGGTATTATAAATTCGATTATAGCAGTGTTCTATTATCTGGGAGTAGCAAATATAATGATCACCAAAGAAAGCGAGACAGAAGAGCCTCTACGAGTTCCTTTCGAATATAAAGCTGTAGCTGTAATCGCTATATCTTTGAATCTATTACTTGGGATTTTCCCTTCTGTAATTATGGGTCTGAACTTATAATTCGGTGAGATATAAAAAATAGAAAAGAGCAGATCTGACGGTCTGCTCTTTTTTTGTATTGATATTTTTCTCTGCTATTCCGCTTTTACTCCCTTCGCTATGAACCTTATGATGCAATAAGCAATATAAATAAATACAAGATACATTATCAACCCTGTATGATGCAGATAGATAACAGCGAATGTAGCCATTAGTATACATGCCGTAAGTGATAGACCTTGCCACAAACGGGTAAGAAGATCTAATTTTTGTCCCCATACATTCGGACGGAATACCCAGTTGATAGGTACAACGAAGGCATTCAACAATAGTATCGAGTAAGACATGTATTCATACTTCACATCATTGATGATGCAGAGTATTGCTGTTAAACCTATCATCGCTCCATAATATAACTTTCCATAGTTGGTGCTTGCACTTGTGGGCATGTCTGTTGCCATAAATATAGTGCCCAGTAATAAGCCTCCCAAAGAAAACTGTATTGTATATTCGGTCAGGTTGGACACGGTAAGAAGCAATACAGTGAAAGCCGCTAATAAGGCAAATGGGATGTGCCATGAGATTCTTTGCCTAATCAACAAGAACAAACCGCCTAGCACTAAAAAGAATATCGAATATTCGCCTATTGCTCCCGATGCTTTATAAAATAGTTGGTTTATAAAACTGTCGTTAAATATATTGAGCTCATTTATATTCACCGCCGTCTTGTCGTACCAAATAGTGCGTGAAGCCATTACAGCGGGAAAGAATACAGTCATAAACTCTCGTCCGATCAGCGCAGGATTGAATATATTACGTCCTAAGCCACCCCAGAGTAATTTTCCGAACAGAACGGCCATGCTTCCTCCGAATGCAACAACATAGAGAGGAGTGAAAGGTGCTATTGTGAATGCAAGCAGAATTCCCGAAATAATGGCTGACCCATCAGAAAGAGATTCCGTGTTTTTGGAAAAGATAATGGAGAATAAAAATTCTGTTAATAACGCACTTCCTACTGCAACCAAGATTACCATGACAGGTACAAACCCGAATGCCAGATAAGACATGGCTATACATGGGAGCAATGCTAAAATAACATCTGCCATTACACGGCTGGTACTATCACTTTTCCTGACAAAGGGAGCAAATATTGTTTTATCTGATTGCATTTGCTAGTTCTTTAAGTTTTATTTTTCCTTCTTTTATGCTTTCTATAAGCGGCACATTACTTGGGCAGATGTATTCGCAAGCTGCGCATTCGATGCAACTGCTGATACTGTATTTTTCAAGATTGAAGTATTTCTTTTTTCTATAGTTTTCTTCAAACTTCATTGGCATCAGACGCATAGGGCATACATCGACGCAATAACCGCACGAGATACAATTACTCCGTTTCACTTCTTTTTTCTTTAGGAATAGTATTCCCGATGCACCTTTGGTTACAGGTATCGACAGGTCTTGTATTGCCTTTCCCATCATCGGACCTCCTTGTATGATGGTATTACCCGAAGTTTCTATCCCTAGCGATTTTGTGATATGTCGTATCGGTGTTCCTATTTTCACTTCGTAATTGCCATAAT
Source organism: Dysgonomonas sp. 37-18 (assembly GCF_001899125.1). Classification (NCBI taxonomy): domain Bacteria; kingdom Pseudomonadati; phylum Bacteroidota; class Bacteroidia; order Bacteroidales; family Dysgonomonadaceae; genus Dysgonomonas; species Dysgonomonas sp. 37-18. The sequence goes on from NZ_MKVC01000023.1 coordinate 135,033, forward strand.
TAATAGATCGCTCACCTGAGATTGTTATTATTCGGCTGATAACTGGTTTGTGATTTACTACCGCCTGATAAACAGAGTAGATAGTACCGATATTACTCACTATAATTCCCGCTTCGGCTGGTCGCTTCGATCTTGGTAGTTCAATGCCTGTGGCAGACTTTATTAATTGCAGCTCGCCACCTTGAGGGTACTGATCGGGCAATAATATTGCTTTGTAGCCTTTATGTTCTTCTTGTTGCAGATATGGAGCAAATACTTTTAAAAGCTCTCTATTCTGATGCTCTATACCAATGATAACATTGTCGGCATTAAGTATCTTTTTTATGATATCAATTCCTTTAAATAGCTCTTCGGTACGTTCTGCCATCAGTGAATAATCTGACGTAAGATAAGGTTCGCACTCTGCACCGTTTACAATAAAGGTATGTATCTTATGTTCCCCAACGCTATATTTTATAGCTGTTGGAAATTGAGCTCCACCTTGTCCTACTATACCTGCATCCTTAATTCGCTCTATCAACTCTTCGGGGCTACATTGGTTGTAATCTTTGTACGAAATGTCGTTTACTTCCTCGTCCTTATAGTCGTTCTGGATAACGATGGTTTTTACAGAAGAGCCATCTGCAAAAGGATAGTCTTTTGTTTCCAAAATCACGCCCGATACCGGCGCATGTACTTTGGTCGCAAACTTATCCTTTACTTCTCCTATCAATTGGTATTTCTTGACCTTATCGCCAACATTGACAACAGGAGTAGGAGCACAGCCTAAATATTCTGCGAGGGGAATGTATAGAAATGGAGCGTCTTCAATATCCTGAATACTCTTCTTCTTGGTTTTCCCTTTCATCGAAAGTATGTGCATTATCATAGCTTTTGTTATTTTAATTTGAAATAACTATCTGAAATCTTGAGTGTATATAATATTATTATCACTATCGAGCATAAAACCTTTTATGTTGTAATGTTCCGATAGCAGATCAATCTTTTTTAAAAATCCTTCTGCCGATTCGTTAAACAGAGCCGTAGAGATCATATCGCCTACCATACATTTGTCGCTGATAATTCCCACCTGCTTGTTTGTCGAAGGGAAACCCGTAATAGGATTTAGTATATGCCCATATTCTTTACCATCTATACTTACAAAAGTTTTGGACTGAGATGATGTAGAATATGCCTGATTTGCAATGTTTAACTTGAATAAAACTTCTTCCGTTTGGGGATGCCTCACCATGACTTGCCATCGTAGGTGCGATTCGTTATTTATTGCCATTATCGTACTGCCTCCGGCATTGATTATCGCATCATTTATTCCCAATTCAAGCATTCTTTCAGTCAGACGATCTACAGCATAGGCTTTTATGAACGAACCAGTAATGATTTCCTGTCCTTTTTTTATCTTGACTTTTTTTCCGTTTATCTCTATGTGCCTATAATCAATCAGCTTTTTTACATCTTCTATTTCTTTGATTGAGGGTGTTTGCCGTTGTTCATCTTTGTAGAATCCCCATAGCCTAATAAGTGGCATGACTGTAATGTCATAAGTTCCATTAAAGAAATCTGAGATTGTAATTGCCTGATTTAATATATTTACAGTTTCCTTATCAACATCTACAAAGCTGCCGCTGTTCTTATTTATTATGTCGAAATAAGAACCTGCTTGATACGAATTGTATTTCTTATCCACATGTTCGAGAATCGCAAATAATTCATCAAATATGCTTTCTTCGTAAAAAGCAGATATCTTGATTTTTATATGCGAATGGAATAAGAATCGGGTCTGGGCTTTGTATAATAATTCCATTTACAGGTTTACTCTGTTCCTGACGATTCTTCGGGTGTTGCTTTTTCTATAACGGTTTGCTTGACTTCCTCTACCTTTTTTTCTTCCGTCTGGTTTTCCTTTTTACTCTCTACAGCTGTTGCTGATTTTTTTGTCTGGGGTGTGGTAGAAGCTTTAGGCTTCACATCTTCTGCTTTTTTCTTATCAGTAGATACTTTAGCCGGAGCAGTTAAACTCTTTACCTCTTCTTTTACGGGCTGCTCTTCGGTTTTGGGTTCGTCAGCAGGGGGTAAGACGATGGGGTGTTCAACTTCTTTTGTATTCTTTTCTTTTTCCTCTTTGGCTTTTTCTTCAGTATTGGCGGCATTTACCTTATAGCCCCAAATTACTAATAGAACTCCAAATAAAAAAAGGCCGGTTTTTTTCAATATCTGAACAATATTATTCATGCCTTTAACTATTTTATAACTTTATACAAAAATAAATTATTAGTCTGATCTGATAAAAAAGATTAACTATTTATAGCATTTATAATATTAAGCACAGAAAAGAGAAAAAATAGTGTATTTTTGTGACGCTGAAATATTAGTACTGTTATGAAAAAAGCTGCAATCTTAACAATTTTCTGTATCTGTTTTTTATCCGAGATATTTGCTATTTCTCATTCAGACGGTGACGTAAATAAATTGACTTTATCATGTTACTCGTTGAAGAATGAAAAGATAGGCCATTTAGCTTCCGATATCAGCAACTTTATTTTTCGCAGGAAAAACGGATATCTTTGGCCGGTAACCAAAATTTTATTTTCGAAAGATAAAGGCGTGTTGAAATTGGATATTACAGCTCTCGATAATGAATGGAACAAAATGTATGAACCGGGAGAAAAGACTTATGGTTACTTCATTATGACGAATCGTATATTTATTATTTCGTCTAAAGAAAACGAACAAGTGGACTTTTCCGAATATTTTGATCCTGTAGAAGATGGTGATCGTACATTCGGCAGCTCAAATTCGAAGAAAATAATAAAAAATCCGAAGTGGGTTTATATAATAGACGAAAGTTGTACTTTCCCTAAACAATTGCGGGCTGCAAATTTAGAAGCGCTTGGCAGATAAATTAACCTGTTTATAATATTTTGTTCTTTTGTTTCGTTCAAGCAAAAGAATTACCAAACTTATTTTTATAGTTCTAATAAACTGAGATAACATGAAATTCAAATTGAGTTTAACCTTTTTCCTTTTTTTATTTTTATATCAAACTGCTAATTCCCAGAATCAGCCACTAAAGGCTTATGGAGCGATACCAACGCAAGATCAGGTCAACTGGCAACAAATGGAATATTATATGTTCACCCATTTTGGCCCTAATACTTTTACCGATGTAGAATGGGGGAATGGAAAAGAAGACCCGAAGGTATTTAATCCTACCAATGTGGACTGTCGTCAATGGGCAGCTACAGCGAAGGCTGCAGGTATGAAAGGTATCATTATCACGGCAAAGCACCACGATGGTTTTTGTTTGTGGCCAAGTAAATATAGTACGCATACAGTAAGAGAAAGCCTTTGGAAAGATGGAAAAGGAGACCTGTTGAAAGAGCTTTCTGAAGCTTGCCGCGAATATGGTTTAAAGTTTGGAGTTTATTTGTCTCCTTGGGATCAAAATCATCCTGCTTATGGAACCCCTGAGTATAATCAGGTTTTTGCAAATACATTAAACGAAGTGCTATCAGGATACGGAGAAGTGTTTGAGCAATGGTTTGATGGTGCAAACGGAGAAGGGAAAGACGGCAAAAAACAAGTCTATGATTGGAACTTATTTCACAATACAGTATATAGAAATCAACCTCAAGCTGTAATATTCAGTGATGTAGGCCCAGGCTGTCGCTGGATGGGTAATGAGCAAGGTGTTGCAGGTAAGACTAACTGGTCTACACTTAATATTAAGGGCTATGAACCGGGACACGGAGCACCGTCAGTAGATATTTTAAATACAGGCGTACAAGGTGGTGAAGCATGGGTTCCTGCCGAAACGGATGTTTCTATTCGTCCGGGATGGTTTTATAGTCCGTCTACAGACGATAAGGTAAAGTCAGTAGATAAATTGATGGATATATATTATACTTCTGTGGGACGTAATTCTAACTTGTTGTTGAATGTTCCTCCCGATCGCACAGGGCGTATTAATGCCAACGACTCTATTCGTTTGATGGAGTTTCGTAAAGCAAGAGAAGAATCATTTAGCAAAGATTTGATTGAAGGCGCTGAAATAAAAGCAAGTAATGTTAGAGACAACGCTGCCCAATATTCTGTTGCAAACCTGCTTGACGATAACTATAACACGTATTGGGCTACAGACGATAGTGAATTAAATCCGTCTATTGAAATTGATTTGAAACAAGCGAAGACATTTAACCGTTTGGCATTACAAGAATATATCCCATTAGGGCAAAGAGTGGCATCGTTTAGTGTAAAATATTGGGATAACGGAGTTTGGAAAGACTTGACGGATGCTACAACAATAGGCTACAAACGTATTTTACGCTTCCCTGCGATCTCTACTCAAAAACTGAAGATAGCTTTTACTGCTCTTGCTTGTCCGCTAATCAGCAAAGTAAGTTTGTATAATGCTCCCGAATCATTCTCGGCGACAGAAGCAGTAAATAAAGAAAATAATAAGAGCCTTTCTACATCTAAATGGAAATTAGTATCGCCTGTTGCTGATCTGTCAAAAATTGCAGATACTGATGATAATACTTTCCTCGAAGTAAAGAAAAAGACTCCATTGGTAATCGACTTGGGTGAAGCTGTGTTAATCAAAGGTTTTACTTATGTTCCTTTCAATAAAGTACAATCATCAAATATTCTCAGATATAATTTTTATATCAGCTTAGATGGCAAGAATTGGGCACAAGTTAAGAAGAATGCTATTTTCAATAATATAGCTAATAATCCGGTAAAACAAGAAGTTACTTTGTTTGCAACGAATTCAGAAAAAGTTCGCTATATAAAATTAGAACCGATAGAGACTGTCGACTCAGGAGATAACTATTTTGTGGCAGGAATAAAACTGTTTTGATTATCTTTACGTTTTAGAAAAACAAGCCGGATAATGAGAAGTATATTATATATAATATTTTGCGCACTGTTTTTTGTCAGCTGTTCGAGTGAGGAGGAAGTGGATGGTGTACTACAGGTAACAAATGTAGACTTGTCTAGCCTCGCCGTGTATGCGGGTTCGGCTACAGGTGGAAAGCAAGTGCAATTTAATGAATTGAGAAGAACTGAGTTGGCAAATTATTTCTTTGAAGGTTCGTATAAATATGATTTATATGATAATATAAGGATTCAATTTGACAATGATAAATTGACCTATGTTGATTCTTTAGGACAAAAAAAAATAGTATCCAGCTATGTTTACGAAAAAGATTCTCTATTTATAAATAAACTTGATACGGTAAACAAGACTTGGCATAAAGTATTTGTGGCTCTTGGTAATGCAGATAACTTATATAGGGTTAAAGCTTTGGTGCGTTATCGTAACGAAAGAGGTAATGATACTATACGTTCGTTTAATCAGGCTTTAAGCTTGGAGAAAACGCTCGAAATGAGAGGGCTTTCTTCACTGAGCGAGATGACCGACCCGAAAGATACCCTTGTATGGTGTAATGCAATTTATCAGTTCAAATGATACCTAAATCTAATTTGACCGTAAGATGATTTTTTCTAAAAAACGATATATACTTTTTGTCTTATCTGCAATTTTGTTGATAGCATGCAGCAACGAAAATAAAACGGATAATATACGATACATTAGTTCGTCTATTACAGACTTTAATATCTATAAAGGTACTGTATTGGGTCCTGATACAGTTCTTCCAAAGAGATTTGATCCCGCAACCGTCTTTACTCGTCTCTATGAACAATACCCTACTGATACATATATATTGTTCGATGATGATTTTGTTTATGTAAATCAAGGAGATATAGTCAAAGAACGCAGCCAGTATCGCTTCCAGAATGATACTTTGTTGTATATTACTACAGGAGGCATAGAGCAATACTATGGAAGTGGTAGTAAAAAAAATTTGAGGATAAGACAGCATTATGTAGGATATAAGAGTACAGATAAGAATATTTCACTATTTGAGGGCATACCGACAGAAAAATTCACTTTAGATGATGCTCTTAAAAGTGCCCATAAAACGAGCCTGCCTGTAGGCGATACGATTATGTGGATTACACGAGTATCACACTTTCAATAGGATATAAGTTATAAAAATATGAAAGGCTTGCATACGCAAGCCTTTTTCGTTGAAAGTGTTTTCAATAAAAATACGTACCTTTGCACAAAATTTAGAGTACAATATACAAATATGGGAAATTTAGTAGCTATAGTTGGACGCCCCAACGTGGGTAAGTCAACCCTGTTTAATCGATTGACAGAAAGTCGCCAGGCTATAGTCGATGAAACTTCGGGTACGACCCGTGACCGCCAATACGGAAAAGTAGAGTGGGGTGGTCAGGATTTTTCGCTTGTGGATACAGGTGGATGGGTTGTGAATTCTGAGGATGTTTTTGAAAATGAAATAAATAAGCAAGTAGCCATTGCTATAGAAGAAGCTGATGTAATTCTGTTTATGGTAGATGTAATGAACGGACTTACAGATTTGGATTCGAGCGTTGCAAACATGCTTCGCCGCTCAAAGAAACCAATCCTTCTTGTCTCCAATAAAGCAGATAATTTTAATTTGCACGCTCAGTCGGCAGAGTTCTATGCTCTCGGCTTAGGTGATCCTATTAATATTTCGGCGATCAACGGTTCGGGTACAGGAGATCTTTTGGATGTGATAATAACCAAGTTTACAAAAAAGGGAGAAGAGGAACATCTCGAAGATATACCACGTATTGCCATTGTTGGGCGACCTAATGCAGGGAAGTCATCTTTGGTAAATGCCTTGATGGATGAGGAACGTAATATTGTAACCAATATCGCAGGCACAACACGTGATTCGATTTATACACGGTTCGATAAGTTTAATCTGGACTTTTATCTTGTAGATACTGCGGGTATCCGTAAGAAAGGAAAGGTTACCGAAGATTTGGAATACTACTCGGTGATTCGTTCCATAAAAGCGATTGAAAATTCAGACGTTTGTGTTCTGATGCTTGATGCTACGCAAGGGATAGAGAGTCAGGATATGAATATATTTTCTCTTATTCAGAAAAACCGTAAAGGGCTTGTCGTTTGTGTAAACAAATGGGATTTGGTAGAGAATAAGGAACTGGTTGTCATAAAGACTTTCGAAAATGCAATTCGGGAACGATTGGCACCTTTCACTGATTTCCCGATCATCTTTGCTTCGGCTATGACCAAACAACGTATTCTGAAAGTATTAGAAACAGCTAAAGAAGTTTATGGTCGTAGAAAAACTAAGATTCCAACACATAAGCTGAATGAGATATTACTCCCTATCATAGAGCGCACTCCGCCTCCTGCGAATAAAGGAAAATATATCAAGATAAAGTATATTACGCAGTTACCTAATACACATGTTCCTACGTTTGTTTTTTTTTGTAACCTTCCTCAATGGATAAAAGATCCATACAAACGTTTTCTCGAAAATCGTATTCGTGATAATTGGGATTTGTCGGGTACTCCGATTAATATCATTATCAGAGAGAAATAAGATTTATGTATGATAGATAAACTAAATACAAAAAACTTGCAACTACAAAGATTTCTCTTTGTAGTTGTACTTTTTTGTATTGGTGCTACTATTTATTACTTTAACTACTTATTCCCTCTCCATGCCGACGATTGGGCCTATTCATTCAGAGAGGTACTGGTCGATTATGGTTTCCCTTCAAGCAATGAAAAGATAGCGAGCTTTAAAGATATACTCGAATCTCAGTATGCCCATTATTTCAATTGGGGTGGACGGTCGGTTGTTCACTTCATAGCCCAATTTCTTCTGTGGATAGGTACACCCTTCAATGATATATTAAATACATTAGCTTATGTAATTCTAATCTGCTCAATGTACTGTATTTGCAATAAGGGTAAGTCAACCAACGCCTTTTTGCTGATACTGATCAGTGTATCTGTGTGGTTTCTTGTTCCCCGGTTTACCTCCGATGTGTTTTGGATTACAGGAAGTGCTAACTATCTGTGGGGAACCTTACTCATTATACTATTTATATATCCCTATGTGTCTTACTTTTTTGATGAGCGTACGGATGATAAACTTTATAAAACTGTATTATTTTTTTTCGCAGGAATCATAGCCGGATGGACAAATGAATCTACCGCCTCAGTTGCTATATTATTGATTTTTACTTTTTGTATCTATTATAAGAGAAATTTAAAGCTTCCTAAATGGGCAATCTCAGGTTTGATTGGATTATGCCTTGGCTTTGCTTTGATGATTCTCGCACCCGGAAATTATGTTCGTGCGGCACTCGTTGCTAAGCAAAATATGAGAGAGCAGGGATTATCAATACTTGAAATTCTCTGGTCAAACTTATCGGATATGATGTCTATTCGATATTTGCCCTATATGCTTCCTGTTTCGCTGCTCCTTTTATTTTTTTTATTTCTCTTTTTCAAGAGCCGAAAAAATATGGAGAAAGATCAATATAAAAAGGTTTTGTTTGCAGCAGTACTATTCTTTGTTGCAGGTCAGCTTTCTTTCTTTATAATGATTGTATCACCTGTTTTCCCTGCTTGGGCTATGTTCGGGCAGATTGTTTTTATAGTTATCGCCATTGGTATCCTATATGCGAATATAGAAATAAGACACAAGTTGTTCCAATATGCGAATTTGATAGCGATAATAGCATTGGTTAGTCTATATGGTATAGATTATTATAGAAAATACCCATCAATGAAGTTAATATCGGATGTCTATCAGGCTCGGGAAGCATCCTTGAAGGAGCAGGTGGCTAATGGAATACAAGATATTGTGTTTACGGACAAAGTTGCTGTTCATAGCAAATTTCACTACGAAGACCTGAGCACAAATCCTGATCAATGGCTGAACAATAAATACGCTTTCTACTATAGTGTAAGGTCGGTAAGAGTTGTAAAAGCAGATTGAGAAGAGAAGGTCGAATACCTATCGTTGATATTATTTAATCGTTTATTGTATTAGAGGTTATATAAAAAAGAAAAGGTTGTCATCCCGACAACCAATCTTTATTGTTAACCTTAAAATCTAATACTATGAAAAACACATAATATAAACGTAGAATATGTGTAAATAGTTTATTTACACTGTATTAAAAATAGTAAAATAGTTAAATAATTAGTTAATTGGAATGTCGAAGCTTTTTGAAGTCGGCTTTTGTAAAGGATTCTCCACAAATTATATTTCTACAATTTTACCTAATCTGATGTAACAAATATATCCTTTTATGTCGGTGTAGCCCATTTTACGGATCTGATCGGCATAATATTTCACTTGACGGATATATTTTTTGTCTTCCTTTTCGCCGAATTTATAGTCAATTACAATAACCTCCTTGCCCTTTATCATCACACGGTCGGGACGAACAAATTTGCCTTTGGGCTGTAATATCTGTATCTCGTTCAATACCTTGTATTCACCGCTATACCACGGGGCGACCAGAGGATTGGAAAGATATTCTTCTAGTAGTCCTATTATCTTGCTCTTATCAGTAGCAGTAATCTCTCCTGCAATGTGATATTCTTCTACAGCTTTCTGTACGTCGTCAATTGTTTTTACCTTACTCACAATTTCGTGCATCAGAGTGCCGTAGTCTCGCTGTCCGGTGTCGGTGAAAAAGTACTTGTTTTTCAACAATAGTTTTACTCTTTCGTCATAAGGAATGCTTGATAAGCTATCTACACTGATTTCTTCTACCGATCTGTGTGTAACTTTTTTGATTGGTATATAATTTTCACCTATTTCAAAAGTTGCAGTTTCTTCATCTATGTGTTGAGACAAGTCTGTGTAAGCTTGCTTGCCATTCCCTACAGAACCGCTGTTTATTGTAGCCCATAGCAAAGACGATATATTACTCACTTCTTCCTTCTTCGGCTTGGGAGCATAAGCTATCAGTTCGTTTTTCGCACGAGTGAAAGCCACGTACAATACATTGATATTGTCGATAAATGCATGAAGCCGCTCATCAAAATATTCGTAAGCAAAAATGGTGTTTTTTAGCTTTTGTGAATATTTTACAGGAACGAGATGTAGTCTGTTGAATGGTTCTGTTTGTGGGTGACACCACAATATTGTAGTTAGTTTATGATCTATCTCCCAGTTGCAGAAGGGAATCAGTACAACATTAAAACCCAGCCCTTTCGACTTATGTATTGTCATAATCCGTATCGCATCTTGGCCATCAGGGGTAAAAATAGTTTTATTTGTACCCGTCTCGTCCCACCATCTGAGAAATGCATCCAGATCGGAAGAATTACGAACCGTGAAATCGAGCACCATATCTAAAAACGATTGTATATATACCTGCTCATCGTTTTCCATAGCTTCACGAAACAGATTGAAGATCTCTTCCGTCATTTCATACAATGGCAGTTCTCGTATATGGCTCAGCCTGTCCTCTATCTGTTGAGGCAGATCATCTTTTGCCGAGAAGTATTTGAACAGCGCCTCTTCGGCATTCATTTGCTTGCTGTATTTGAAATATTCGAAAACAGCCAAGGCCTTTAACGATTTATCCAAAGGATTGTGCAAATGCTTTAGTAGGGCAATTATAAGTTTGATGCTCTTTGAGTTGCTTACAAACAGCGCTTCATCGGATATAATATCATAACGATATTTTGAGTCTGGGTGCAGCTTTTTATATTCCAACAAGCAATTTGCTACATCTGCTCCTTCTTTTTTTGTACGTACCAGTATGGCAATATCTTTGAGGCTGTAACCTCTTTCCTGCAACTGTTCTATCTCGACAGGTAATTGCTCCAATACATAATTCTGCCATATATGCTCGTCAGTATCAATAAACTCTACTCTTACTCGCCCTTCGTTGTTTTTATGGCTTTCGGGTATCTCCTGATACAGTTCGTCGTAAGCTTTTGTTATCCGTGTGAGGAATGGCTTGAGCCTTGCATTATCAATATCTTGCAATGATTTGTTGAATGTATCTTGCAGCAACGCCGAACCAATAGAAAATACTGCATTGTTGAAAGAAATAACATTGCGGGAGCTGCGCCAGTTGGTATCCAACGTATCATGTTCTATGCCCTCGCTTCGGAAATCGATATCGAGTTGTTCGTCCAGAAGTTTCCAATCTGAGTTTCTCCAACGATAAATACTTTGCTTTACATCGCCTACTATGTAGTTTTTGTTTCCGCTGCCAAGGCTATCCTTTACCAGAGGAAGAAAGTTCTGCCACTGCATGCCGGATGTGTCTTGAAACTCGTCGATCATGTAATTGTTGATTCGTTGACCGACCTTTTCGTATATAAATGGAGATTCATTGCCCTCTATGATACGGTTTAGCAGTTCGGTCGTATCCGAAATTAGCATGATATTATTCTCTGTTCTATATTCTCGTATTTTTTTGTCTACGTCTCCCAGGATTCCTAATGTGAAGAAGTAGCGGTTTATTTCGTATGCTGTCTGATAGATCAGAGAGTTGTCATAGTGGTTTATGATGTCGCATACACAGATGTTGAGTTCAGGATATACGCTTTCTATTTTATCCCGTGTAGCTGAACCTGTCGTTTTGGTGTACCAGCCGCTAAGGTTATCAGCTAACGTGCGGAACGTATCTGTTGGTTCGGCAATCGTTCCGTTAGCCCATTTCAAGAAATTAAGAAACGGAGAGCGGGTTCCTCCTTTAAAATCTTCACCTTTGAGCCCGAAGCGAGATATTATGTTCAATGCCTTTTCTCCAATCTGCTGCGATGCTTTTTCAAAATTCCTGATAATGGTAAACAGCATATCTTTGTAGTCGGTCATCAGCTGCTTATCTCTGATGTCTGTTTGCACCTGATTGCTGTATGCTTTGTAGCTTTCTTTAAATACTTCAGACGATAGGGATTGTATATCGTTGCGGATATTCCAGGTTTCTCCGTTTTCTACTTTTTCTTCTGAAAAACGGATTAACCAATCCAATAATAGTTTATTGTCTGTCTGTTCCAGATCGTACAGCATGGAGTCGATGGCTTCGCCCAGTACCTTGTTGGTATCCAGTTCTACATTGTACCCACCACCTAAGCCGATTTCTCGGGTGAAAGCCCGCATTGTTTGTTGGAAAAACTTGTCGATAGTGCTTACCGAAAAAGACGAATAGTCGTGTAGGATACGCACCAGTATATCCCGAGCCTCTTTCCTTACCTGTTCTTCGTTGTATTTATATTCTTTTGAGAGAAAACTTATATGATCCGATTCCTTCCCTGTGGCGATATTTGCCAACTCTTCTATTATACGGCTTTTCATTTCGTCTGTAGCCTTATTGGTAAAGGTTACAGCGAGTATATGCCTGTATGCAAAGGGGGACGAGAAAAGCAAATTAAGATACTTCTCTGTCAGTCGGTGTGTTTTACCCGAGCCGGCAGAGGCTTTATATACGTATAAGTTTATTTCATCATCAAATGATGCGTGATTTGACATACCCTTCTTTTTGGAGTAGTTCTAATACTTTGTTACGGAGATCTCCCTGTACAATTATCTCGTGGTCTTTTGCCGATCCGCCAACACCACATTTAACCTTTAAGAATTTACCCAATTCTTCCAGATCTTCGCTTGTCCCCACAAATCCTGTGATCAGAGTCACGGCTTTTCCTTTTCGGTTGCGCTTATCGAGCTGGATGCGTAATTGCTGTTTCTCTTTCGGGAAGGTGTCTTGTTCCTCTTCCTTGTCTGTATCATATTTGAAGTCCGGATTTGTGGAATACACAACATTCAGACGGTCTTTCCAATCATTCATATCGATGGTATTTGTTCATTACAAAAATACGGATTATTTCAGGTAGATGTATAAAACTACCACTTATTCATGTGTATTTTCTTTTCGTCATACTTATCTTTTACCGAATGGTTTCCCATCGGGTAGCCTATTGGTATTACTACCAGTGGTAGAACTTGTGCTGGCATATTCGTATGTTTTATCACTGTAGTCATTCTGTCCCGATAGGGGTAAGCGGCAGTCCACACGCCTCCCAGCTCCATTGCTTCGGCGGCCAGAAGAATATTTTCTGTTGCAGCCGAACAATCGAGATACCAGTATGAAGAGCGGATGGTATCTCCACAAACAACAATTGCCATTGGCGCTTGAGATAACATTTTGGCTGTAGGCAGTTCTTCTGCCATTTTATCCAATATAGCCCTGTCATTTATAATCACAAATTCCCACGGACGGGTGTCTTTTCCCGAAGGTGCAGACATACCGGCCTTTATTAATGCCTGAACATCTTCATTCGAAACAGGTCTGTCTTTGATAAAACTGCGTACACTTTTTCTGTTATAGATTGCAGATAAGGCGGCCTCCTTTTTTGTTATTTGCTTTTCATCTTTTTGAGAACAACTCATAAAAGAGATACTACAAATAGTTATGAGACCGAAAAGTATATACTTTTTATTCATATTTGGCAGATGTTTTATTGTTGAAGTATTGCAAAGATATAAATTAATTTTTATGGATTTTAGCGAAAAGAAAAGGCTGAGTAAAAGTAATTACTCAGCCTCTTTTATTCATAAAACGGCTTTATACGATGCCTTGAGCCATTACGGCTTTAGCAACTTTCATAAATCCGGCTATGTTAGCACCTTTTACATAGTTTACATATCCGTCTTTTTCTGTACCGTATTTCACGCAATTTTCGTGGATATTCTGCATAATCCATTTCAGCTTCTTATCAACTTCCTCAGCAGACCAGCTTATGCGCTCCGAGTTTTGTGTCATTTCCAATCCCGATACAGAAACACCTCCGGCGTTTGCCGCTTTACCCGGTGCATAGAGTAGTTTCGCTTGTTGGAATACTTCTATAGCCTCAGGTGTAGATGGCATATTAGCTCCTTCCGATATTGCGATAACACCATTTGCTACGAGTTTTTTTGCATCCTCTCCGTTTATTTCATTCTGTGTTGCCGATGGTAATGCGATATCGCCTTTTTCTCCCCAAGGGCGTGCATTCGGAACATACTTGCAACCGTATGTTTCTGCATATTCGCTGATACGGCCTCTGTAAAGCTCTTTCAACTCTTTTACATACTCCAGTTTTTCGGTTGTTATTCCTTCCGGATCGTAGATGTACCCGTTAGAGTCTGATAATGTAACAGGTATTGCTCCCAGCTCTATCAGTTTTTCGCAAGTATATTGCGCTACATTTCCTGAACCTGAAACAAGACATTTTTTACCTTTTATGTCAATGTTTTTTGTTTTCAACATTTCGAGTAGGAAATATACATTTCCGTAACCTGTAGCCTCCGGGCGAATGAGCGAACCTCCGAATGTAAGCCCTTTACCTGTGAATGTTCCTGTAAATTCACGAGCCAATTTGCGGTACATTCCGAAGAAATAACCTACTTCGCGACCACCTACGCCTATATCTCCTGCCGGGACGTCTGTGTCGGGGCCGATGTTGCGCCAAAGTTCGAGCATAAAAGCCTGACAGAAGCGCATGATTTCTGCGGTAGATTTCCCTTTGGGACTAAAGTCTGAACCTCCCTTTGCTCCTCCCATAGGAAGCGTAGTGAGTGAGTTTTTGAACGTTTGCTCAAAAGCAAGGAACTTCAATATAGACGGATTTACAGAGGCGTGTAAGCGTAAGCCGCCTTTGTATGGGCCTATGGCATTGCAATGTTGTATGCGGTATCCCATGTTGGTATGCGTGTTGCCTTTGTCGTCAACCCACGTTACACGGAAAGAAAAGATACGATCAGGAATGCATAGTCTTTCTATTAAGTTTGCCTTCTCAAATTCAGGGTGTTGATTGTAAATCTCCTCAATGGATTCTAATACTTCCTGAACAGCCTGAAGATACTCAGGTTCGTTCGGAAATCTGCGTTTTAAGTCTTGTAATACTAATTCTACCTTCATTATAAAAAATGGATTTTGATTTATGGATGCCACAAATATATGAAAAAAATGTCTATTTGTTAAAAAATATAACATAAACGTGACAGTTTTTCAAAATAGAAGGATTGAGATAAATAAATTTACCTCATATAATACCGTCTCGAATGTTTTTAATATTGTTTTTTTCTTATTTTTGTGATGAATAATAAATAAGAATATAAAACAATGACATACTTGATCACAGGCGGAGCCGGATTTATAGGCTCGAATTTTGTGAAACGCATGTTGGCGACACATCCCGAAGCAAAACTCGTTATATTTGATGCACTTACATACGCCGGAAATCTTGGAACTCTGGCTGAGGAGTTGAAAGACTCCCGCGTAACATTCGTAAAGGGAGATATCTGTGATAAAAATATTACAGAGAAAGTTTTTTCGGATCATCAGATAGACTATGTTGTCAACTTTGCGGCAGAGAGTCATGTTGATAGAAGTATCGAGAATCCTCAATTATTTTTACAGGTAAATATTCTTGGTACTCAGAATTTGTTGGATACAGCAAGAAAGTTTTGGACTATAGGCAAAGATGAAAATAATTATCCGATTTGGCGCGAAGGGGTAAAATTTTTGCAGGTATCTACAGATGAAGTATATGGATCGTTAGGCGAAGAAGGTTACTTTACAGAAGAAACTCCTTTAGACCCGCGTTCTCCTTATAGTGCAGCAAAAACAGGTGGCGACCTGATTGTAAAAGCTTATGGCGAAACCTATAAGATGCCGATTAATATAACTCGCTGTTCGAATAATTACGGACCATTCCATTTCCCTGAAAAGCTTATTCCTCTGATTATACGCAATATTCTGGCAGGACAGCAACTTCCGGTATATGGTGATGGTAGCAATGTGCGAGATTGGTTATACGTGGACGACCATTGTAAGGCTATCGATATTGTTCTGCACAAAGGACGTGTAGGCGAAGTGTACAATATAGGAGGGCATAACGAGCGAAAAAATATAGAGATCGTTAAACTGGTAATAAAAACAATACACGATATTATGGAGAAGGAGCCTAAGTATCGTGACATATTGAAGAAAAAAGACGTGGCTGCTGATGGAAGTATCGATATAAGTTGGATCAACGACAATCTCATCTCTTTTGTGAAAGACCGTCAGGGACATGACCAACGTTATGCTATTGACCCTGCTAAAATATCGAACGAACTGGGATGGTTGCCTGAGACGACCTTCGATAACGGTATTGTGAAAACAATATATTGGTATCTCGACAATCAGACTTGGGTTGAAGAAGTTACTTCGGGCGACTATATGAAATATTACGAACAAATGTACGGAAACAGATAAATATATTTCTGATTAATTATTTATGGAGCGCCTAAAATCTATATTGGCAGATAAAGTGCTTGACCTATCCTCAGGAAACGGGGAAGAAGTGAAGACAAAAATAGAAAAGATACAACGCTTTCGTGATTTCGCGAATGCTTTGAAGTCTTTTATGATCAAATATCCGGCTATAGAAGACGAGTTGATATCTATGGTTGAGAGCGGAGACTTTGACACAAAAGTGGCTTCATCACGTGTGGATACAATCATCCGTCTTGCTGATACCGAAAGGGCGCAAGCCGGTAAGTTTACACCTCAGATTGTTGAGCCGACTAGTGCAGAAAATCAATTACCGTTGGATCAAAACGAAGAGTCAGCGATAGAAGATAACTATATCAACCCTGATGATATTCCGATGGAGATATACGAGGGTGAAGAAGAAGCGTTGGTTCAGACTGAAGATGTAGACTTTGAGGAAATCGAATCTATTTCGGAAGAAGTTGAAAAAGGTTACGTTCCTTTTGAAGATGTGAAAAGCGAAGAGCATGTTGATATAGACGGAAGTCGTGAAAGCGAAGAGGACGACACCCTCGATATAAGCGAAGAGGAAAAGGCCGCAAAAAGAAAGCAGACAATCCGCAGAGTTTTGCAAATAGTCGGTATTATTCTTGCCGTCATAGCTTTAATATTTATCATCAAATTCATCATGACCCATTGGCAGACAGTTCTCATTGTTCTTGGAATTGTTGTCGCACTGGGTATATTAATTTTCTGGTTGAAGCGAAAGCGTTGATACCGGATTTATGTAGAATCAATAATTCCTGAAATGGACTATTATAGGCAAACCCAATTAAAAGATTACAATTCATTAAAAACAGAAGCTCAAGCAAAGATTTTTTGCAAGCCCACTACAATCGAAGAGCTTCGCAAGTGTTTATCTGATTACCCGGACGAAAAAAAGCTAATAATAGGTGGCGGTTGCAACCTGTTTTTTACCAAAGACTTTGATGGACTAGTGATTTATCCCCATATCAAAGGACTTCGTGAAATATCAGACGATGATGACGAAGACGATGATGTATTTCTGGAAGTCAATGCTTCCGAAAACTGGGATGAACTTGTCGCTTATTGTGTTGAACGTGGTTTCGTGGGGCTCGAAAATCTTTCGCTCATTCCCGGTACAGTAGGTGCAGCACCTATACAAAACATAGGGGCTTATGGAGCTGAAGTAAAAGATGTGATACGAGAAGTTGTTGCAATAGATATGGAAACAGGGAAGATTGTTTCGTTTTCGAACGCGGAATGTGAGTTCGGATATCGTGACAGTATCTTCAAAAGGACAAATAAATATTTGATCGTATCCGTTGTTATCCATCTGAAACGTTCTTTCGTTTACACTCCCAAATATGCAGATCTGAATAAAGAACTGGAGGAAATAGAAGAACCTACAGTTGAGGATGTACGTAATGCTGTTATACGTGTTCGTCAAAGAAAATTGCCGGATGAAAGGGTATTGCCAAACGCCGGAAGTTTCTTTAAGAATCCGTATATAACAAAAGAGGTTGTGGATAAGATTTTACTGGAATATCCGACTCTGCCTGTTTTTCCGTATAAAGATGGGTTGGTAAAAACATCAGCCGCATTTCTTATTGACAAAGCCGGATATAAAGGAAAAAGAATAGGCGATGTAGGTACATATCCCAATCAGCCGCTTATTATAGTCAATTATGGCACAACTGATGGAAACGACATCGTCAATTTTATGAAAGAAGTGCAGGGAGCAGTGAACGATAAATTTGGTATCGAGCTTGAACCCGAAGTTAGAATTTATTAAAAAATCATATTAGCTAAAATCATGGCATCATTTATAATAGAGGGAGGTTGTCGCTTGAGTGGAGAAATTATTCCACAAGGAGCAAAGAATGAAGCGTTACAGGTTATTTGTGCGACATTACTTACCGCAGAGGAAGTTATTATAGAAAATATTCCGGATATTCTGGATGTAAACAACCTGATACGTCTATTGAGCGACATGGGTGTCGAAACCAAAAGGTTGGCAGAAGATACCTGGTCATTCAAGGCCGAAAATGTAAATATAGACTATTTGCAAACACCGGAGTTCTTGAAGAGAAGTGCCTCTCTGCGTGGCTCGGTAATGATCATAGGGCCTCTTGTAGCTCGTTTTGGCAGGGCTATTCTGCCTAAGCCGGGAGGAGACAAAATCGGTCGTCGTCGTCTCGATACTCACTTTGTCGGGATACAAAAACTAGGAGCTGAATTTAATTACAACGACGCAGAACAGATATATAATATATCAGCCGAAAAGCTGAAAGGTACATATATGCTTCTCGATGAGGCTTCTGTTACCGGTACAGCCAATATTGTTATGGCAGCGGTATTAGCCGAAGGAGAAACTACAATCTACAATGCAGCCTGCGAGCCATATATACAACAACTTTGCCGTTTGCTTACCAAGATGGGAGCCAAGATAGATGGGCAGGGTTCTAACCTATTGCGTATCGAAGGAGTAACTTCTTTGGGTGCTGCAAAGCATCGTATATTGCCTGATATGATTGAGATCGGTAGTTTTATCGGTATGGCCGCTATCACAGGATCGGAAGTTACAATTAAAGATGTAGCCTACGATGATTTGGGTATTATCCCCGATACATTCAGCCGTTTGGGTATCCAATTGGAGCGCAGAGGAGATGATATATATATCCCTGCACAGAAAGAATATACTATAGATACATTTATCGACGGGTCGATTCTTACTATTGCCGATGCTCCGTGGCCGGGGTTGACTCCCGACCTAATCAGTGTGCTACTTGTGGTGGCTACTCAGGCTAAGGGGAGTGTGTTGATACATCAGAAAATGTTTGAGAGCCGTTTGTTCTTTGTGGATAAACTTATCGATATGGGAGCACAGATCATACTATGCGATCCGCACCGTGCAACGGTAATTGGTACAGGAAAACGTCCTATGCGTGCCACAACGATGACTTCACCGGACATCCGTGCCGGTATAGCTTTGCTTATTGCCGCTATGTGTGCCGATGGAAAAAGTACGATACACAATATAGAGCAGATAGACCGTGGATATCAGAATATCGACGTGCGTCTTAATCAGCTGGGTGCTAATATTATGAGATTGGACTAGAATTGATATTAACTTTAAATAATTGATACCTAACTAAACAAGTACACATTCTTTTGTTTCTGAAGGATGGGAAGTGTCTTAATTTTTTTTACACTATGACAGAAAATGAAAAGTATCTCTATGATCATTTCCTTATTAGTATAAAATCAGGATTTGAATCTTTAGAAGATATTATTACAGAGGCTATTGAAGCTGTAGAAGATGAAGGCTGGGAAAGCGAAATCTCTGAAGAGTGGATTCGGGATATTTTTGGCAAGGAGTATGCGAAAAATGAATCTGAAAGTAAAACATGGCAACGCCCTACTGATACGGATAAGCTGCATACCGTTTTCGATAATCTTTGTAAAGAGAAAATTGTAGCGTTGCACAATGCCGGATATACACAATCTGAAGCTATATATGATGTGCAGGATGTATGGCAAGATCTGGAAGATAATGGGGTAAAACCTATTGGATATTGTTATTATCACGGGCAGGATTTGGAACGTGTAATACAAACCGGAGTGCTAAGTGTCGGCTTCTATGGAGAAAAAGAGAAGAATGACAAGGAAGCTATATTGATAGGTAACAAAATTGTCGCCCAACTTAAGAATCAGGGCTTTACTGTGGAATGGGATGGCTCGGCATCGAAGCGTATCGAAGTTGTCGACTTTAAATGGCAAAATAGATTCACATCCGATGATGAAGTTGCCGAAAAATGGGGATATGATAGAGTCCTCGATTTGATGGAAGAATAAAGAGAAGCGGCTGTAATGAAAAGGGGTTGTCATCCTTTCCATTACAGCCGCTTAATTCTATACTTTTACTTTGCTCTTTCGTATTGAAGAGGCCATTTTAGATCATCTCCCAAGGATTTTGCAGCATGAAGCGCAAAATAAGGGTCTCTTAATAATTCTCTGCCGATAAAAATAAGATCGGCCTCCTCCTTTTGTAAAATCTCCTCTGCCTGATCGGCTTCAGTAATAAGCCCTACAGCTCCTGTAAGTATTCCTGTTCGGGTTTTTATTTGTTTTGCAAAAGGTACTTGATAATTTTTTCCTACAGGTATTTTTACGTGCGGTAGATTACCTCCGGATGATACATCGATAACATCTACTCCTTTATCTTTCAATAACGATGCTAATTGTGTAGACTCTTCCGGATTCCAACCATTTTCTACCCAGTCGGTAGCTGATATCCTTACCCATAATGAGTGGTCTTCATCCAATAATGACCGTACAGCATCCACTATTTTAATCAATAACCGGATTCTATTCTCAAATGTACCACCATATTGATCTTTTCTTTTGTTGGTAAGAGGAGATAAGAATTGATGGATAAGGTATCCATGAGCCGCATGTATCTCTATTATCTTATATCCCGCTATTATCGAACGTTGCGCAGCCAGAGCGAAATCATATATGATTTTTTCTATCTCAACCTCTGTTAATTCTGCCGGAGTATTATCAGTCTCATAAAAAGAGATAGGGGAGGGGGCTACAGTCTGCCAACTATTTTCGCCTTCTTTTATTTGCTCTCCACCTTTCCATCCCAACTCGCAGCTTGCTTTACGCCCGGCATGAGCCAATTGTATTCCCGGTATAGAGCCGTTTCCTTCGATTGCTGTTACAATTTCCTTGAGTTTTGATATATGCTCGTCTTTCCATATACCCAAATCTCCATACGAAATTCGACCTTCGGGACAAACGGCGGTTGCTTCCTGTATAACGGCTGCTACACCGCCTATAGCTCTACTGGCATAATGGACAAAGTGCCAATCGGTAGCGAAACCGTCATGCGCCGAATATTGACACATGGGAGACATGATAATCCTATTTTTGAGAGTAAGATTACGTATCGATAAATTACTAAATAGCTTAGACATATATTATTTGTTTATTATTCCAGTCCTAATGTTTTTATGCTTAAATCTATTTCTCTCGGATCTCCGGTATGCTTTCCAGCTACATCCGAAAGTTTTACGGCTTTCATGAAGTGCGCATCTTTTTTATGTAGTTTTACATCCGTTAGTTTGATAACGATATTCAACGCTTTAGATCCTACATCGTTCGAAAAGAATGTGCCGATACCATATGTGTCGTGTATACGTCCGGCAACATGATCTTTTATTTCCTTAACTGTATCTAGGTTTAGCGAGTCGCTGAATACTAATGTTTTGGACGTGGCATCTATGCGGTTTTGTTGATAAAAAGAGATCGCCTTGTCTGCAAAAACAAGAGGGTCTCCGCTATCGTGGCGTACTCCGTCAAATAGTTTGGCCTGTTTGAGGCTGAACGAATTGAAAAAAGAATCGGTAGTGTATGTATCTGTCAATGCAATACCCAGACTGCCGTCGTATACTTCTACCCACGCTTCCAATCCCTTGATATTTGCCGATCGATAACCGAATATTGCGCCATGAAACATAAACCATTCGTGCGGCATTGTACCAATCGGAATCGTATTGTGTTTCATCGCAAAGTATACATTGCTTGTTCCTTTGAAGTATTTTCCCGAATGAGCCTGAAGCGCTCCGATAACTTTATCTTCTACGTCGAAAGAAAAACGTCTGCGAGTACCAAATTCGGAATAATCGGCTTCCATTTCTTTCAGGGCTTTTGCTTTTATGATTGCATTTTCTTCTACATTTTGCGGGGTAGCTCCTGTCATCTGGAAATAAAGTTCAGAGATAATTGCCAGTAGCGGAACTTCCCAAAGTACAGTTCTGTACCAATAGCCCTCTATTACCACGCTGAGGTCTCCTCCTTCTTGAGTGATGGTTACTTCCTCCGGTTTATATCTGAATCCTTCAAGAAAGTCAACAAATACAGGATCGAAGAAATAACATTTGGCCTTTATAAATTTTTTCTCTTCGGCGGTTAATTGCAAGTTAGCCATAGATGCTACTTCTTCTTTCATCCGTTCGGCGAATCCTTCAGGAAATTGAGTCTTCCCTCGGTTCGTGAAAGCATATTTGACGTATGCCCACGGATATAGCTTTTGGATAGCTAGCATGACAGAAAATTTGTACAGATCGTTGTCTGTAAAATGTTTTATTATCATAATTCTGTGGTGGTGTTAAATTGTATAATTGACAAATATACCTTTTTATATAACAAATAAAGAACGCCGATGTTGTAGAGTTCTGCAACATCGGCTTATTTTTACTTTTTCTTGTTTCGGTTTTAAAGAAAAGATATGTTATTCCAGCTTGTGGATAACAAGTCCTGACCGTAGTTTAGGCTCAAACCATGTCGTTTTTGGTGGCATGATGTTGCCCGAGTCGGCAATGTCCATCAGTTGCTTCATGGTGACAGGGTATAAGGCCAATGCCAGCTTCATTTCACCGCTATCTACACGTTTTTTCAGTTCGTCCAATCCTCTAATTCCTCCTACGAAATCGATACGCTGATCGGAACGTAAATCCTTTATGCCTAAAATTTCGTCCAATATATACTTCGAAGAGATAGTCACATCCAAGACGCCTATAGGGTCGTTGTCGTCGTAAGTATCTTCTTTTGCAGTCAGGCTATAGCATTTGCCGTCAAGATAGATGGAGAAATTATGTAAAGCGGTTGGCTTTTCAATGTCAGAACCCCTCTCTTCTATTATAAAATGTGCTTCTAGTTTTTTGAGAAATTCGGAAACACTCAATCCATTCAGGTCTTTTACCAAACGGTTGTAGTCTATTATATTGAGTTGGTTGTCGGGAAAGCAAACAGCCATAAAGTAGTTATACTCTTCGTCTCCCTTATGATGAGGGTTTAATCTCGCTTTTTCGGCTCCTACCAATGCTGCCGCTGCTGAGCGATGGTGTCCGTCGGCGATATACAGGTAAGGTATAGTTGCAAATATATCCGTTATTTGTTGTATGTCCTCTTGATCTTTTATTACCCAGAAATGATGCCCTACACCGTCTGTTGCTTCAAAGTCATATTCGGCCGGAGTAGATATTGCATTTTTTATTATCTTATCCAAGTCTTTATTGTCAGGGTAGGCAAAAAATACAGGTTCTATATTCGCATTGTTCACACGTACATGCTTCATGCGGTCTTCTTCCTTATCTCTGCGTGTGAGTTCGTGCTTTTTTATCTTTCCATTCATGTAATCATCTACATGAGAGCATACTACCAACCCATATTGAGTTTTTCCATTCATGGTTTGCGCATATACATAGTAGTACTCTTCAGTATCTTGCTCCAACCAACCCTTTTCCTGAAACTTGTTGAAATTCTGTACTGCTCGTTGATATACATCTGGGTGATGTTCGTCGATTGTTTCTTCAAAATCTATCTCCGGTTTTATGATGCGGTAAAGAGATTTTTCGTTGCCTTCTGCTTCGAGTCGAGCTTCCAGAGAGCTTAAAACGTCGTAGGGGCGTGAGGCAATTTGCTCAACAATACTTTTGGGTGGTCTTATTCCTTTAAACGGTTTTATTAGGGCCATGCTGTTTAAATTGAATGGATTATAAGGTTAAAAATCAATTAAGGCAATGCAATCTTATCTTACTTTTTGCTATATGCAAATATATAAAAACAATAGCTAAAAGTATCATAATATGTAAAAAATCCAAATACCCCTGATACAAAAAGCATTTTGCTAGATTCTTGAAATTAAAATCAATAAAAGTCATTCTTAATCACAGTATTTCATATATAATTAGTAATTTTGAAGTCCAAAAATTAATATTGAAGAGTTCTTAATTCCCTAATTTAATATATAAAATGAAGAAATATAATTTTAGTGCAGGGCCATCAATCCTTCCCCAACAAACAATGGAGGAGACAGCAAAAGCTATTCTGGATTTTAATGGTTCTTCTTTTTCTTTAATGGAGGTAAGCCACAGGAGCAAGGATTTTCAGGCTGTAATGGACGAAACAGTTGAACTGTTTAAGGAATTATTAGAAATTCCGTCGGGCTACTCGGTGCTTTTCCTTGGAGGAGGTGCAAGTTTGCAATTTTGCATGGTACCTTTTAATTTACTAGAAAGAAAAGCGGCATATTTGAATACGGGGACATGGGCAAGTAAAGCTCAGAAAGAGGCTAAACTGTTTGGTGAAGTAGTTGAAGTGGCATCATCTAAAGCTGCTAACTATACTTATATCCCAAAAGATTATACAATTCCTACCGATGCGGATTATTTCCACATCACTACCAATAATACGATTTTCGGAACAGAGATACATACTGATCTCGATTCTCCGGTGCCATTGGTTGCAGATATGTCGTCAGACATTTTCTCTCGTCCGGTAGATATATCAAAATATGCTTTGATATATGGTGGTGCTCAGAAAAATCTGGCTCCATCGGGAGTGACTTTCGTTATCGTAAAAGATGAAATATTAGGAAAGGTAAATCGCCCTATCCCAACAATGTTGGATTATCGTACGCATATCGAAAACGGATCGATGTTCAATACACCTCCTGTTGTTCCTGTATATGCTGCAATGCAAACATTGAGATGGCTGAAAGCGAATGGAGGTCTTGATGCAATGTATAAACGCAACAAAGAAAAGGCTGCATTGCTATATAACGAAATAGATCGCAGTTCCGTGTTTAAAGGTACATGTCAGGTTGAAGACCGTTCGTTGATGAATGTATGTTTTGTGATGACTTCCGAATATGAAGGAAATGAAGCAGCATTCTTAGAATTTGCGAAAGAACGAGGATTGTGTGAACTAAAAGGACACCGCTCTGTTGGTGGTTTCCGTGCATCTATTTACAATGCTATGCCTATCGAAGGTGTTCAGGCATTGGTAGATGCAATGAAAGAATTTGAAAAGAAAATAGCTAAATAATGAAAGTACTTATTGCTACAGACAAACCATTTGCTGCTGAGGCTGTAACTGGAATCAGAGAAGTTGTAGAGCAAGCCGGATTTGAATTGGTTTTGCTCGAAAAGTACACAGAGAAGAAACAATTGCTAGATGCGGTAGCTGATGTTGATGCTGCAATTATTCGTAGCGATATCTTCGATAAGGAAGTATTGGATGCTGCTAAGAATCTAAAGATTGTTGTACGTGCAGGAGCCGGTTATGATAATATTGATTTGGAAGCTGCCACAGCAAACAATATATGTGTGATGAATACTCCGGGTCAGAATGCAAACGCTGTTGCAGAGTTGGTGTTTGGTCTTGCTGTATATGCCATCCGTAATTTCTTTAAAGGTACGTCGGGAACAGAGCTTTTGGGTAAAAAATTGGGAATCCATGCTTATGGAAATGTAGGACGCAATGTTGCTCGTATAGCCAAAGGCTTTGGTATGGAAGTTTATGCCTTCGATCCGTTCTTGTCTAAAGAAGCTATCGAAAAAGAAGGCGTAAAAGCTGTTGGTTCTGCTGAAGAATTATACACTACATGTCAGTACGTATCTTTGCATATGCCTGCTACAGACGAAACTGCTAATTCTATCAACTATGCATTGATTAGCAAAATGCCTAAAAATGCATTGCTGCTTAATACTGCTCGTAAAGAAGTAGTAGATGAAGCTTCGATAGTGAAGGTAATGGAAGAACGTAAAGATTTCAAATATGTAACAGATGTACTTCCCGGCAATCATGCTGAAATGACAGAAAAATTTGCAGGAAGATATTTCTCTACACCTAAAAAATCGGGTGCGCAAACCGAAGAGGCAAATATCAATGCCGGTATTGCTGCAGCCAATCAAATAGTAGACTTCATTAAGAACGGTAATGAACGTTTCAGAGTAAATGGAAAGTAAGATAACACCTATCTAACTATACTTTTTTTGAAAGGGATACTCGCATAGAGTATCCCTTTCTTATTATTTAGATATATTTGTTTTTACTGAATTTTTCTTACTTAAGGAATATAAAGCATTTACAGTTATGTATCATTGGCTCTGCTTCGCTCTGCCTAATATTTTTTCTGAGAGTAGCTTAGGAATATTTATTCCTAAGCCTCAATACTTTCAAGAGAACTAGACTGTAATATTCTTTCAGAGAATGAGGACAAGATATTCTTCATGACAATTATTATCAATATCTTTGCTTTCATGCATATCGTCAGCTGTTCCCGAGAATAAGAGACAACGTCATTTTATAGCGGTAATGATCAAGTTAGTGACAAATCAACAATCTAAGTGGATAGTGAAGTGAAAAATTAGAAAGTATAAAAAATATATAACTAAATTATGGGAACTTGGGGAGTTGCAATATCATCAAATGATACTTATGCCGACATTTACAGTGAGTTTTTTGATTTATACAATGATGGGCTTGAAGTCGCTGAAATATCAGTAAAACTAATCAGAGAAAACCAAGAAATAATTGATGATCTTGAAGAGAGTAATAATTTTTGGTTTGCATTAGCCAAAGCCCAATGGGAATGTAAGCAACTAGAGGAAGATTTATTTCTCCGAATAAGGGAAATAATAGAATCAGGCAATGACCTTGAAGTCTGGAGGCGGCTTGAGGCTCCTGAAAAAGAGATTAAGAAGCGAAAGGATATTCTTCAAAGATTTCTTTTAAACCTTCAAGAAGAGCGACCTAAAGCGAAAGCAAGGAAAAAGAAAATAATTCGGCAGCCTGCTTTTGAAAAAGGCGATTGTTTGGTTTTCAAACTCGAAAATGGAAATTACGGAGGAGCAGTTGTCTTGGAAGCAGTCCATGATACAGAATATGGGTACAATCTTATTGCAAGTACAAGGATTAATCAAGAAAATAAGCCTACTAAGAATGATTTCGAAAATGCAGAAATATTAATCATCAACTATGCAGAATGGGATAATAAACCGAATATTCATTGGTATTCACCAGTTCGACACAAAAATATTATAGAATTAGTTGAGAAGATAGACGTCATGGAAATTTGTCATAAATATAGTATAGATCGAGATTTATATGGGCATATGGGCGATTTTGGTATTTGGTTTATTGGAGTTGCAAATCAACAATTTGAATCAGAGAAAACAAAACTGCGTCCGACTAAAAGGCTAACAATAAAAGAAATGACAAAAAGGAAATGAAAATAAGGTAAAACACGAAGTGCTAGTCACTAATTAACAATCCTTTCTCCCTGTGTTACTTTTTGAATCGTTGACAGTTAATCCCCGCAATACCCACTACAAGCAACCATGAAACGTTAGGTAAAACGTTAAAAAAACAATTTAGATTTGTCTTAGAATTCTTTTTGTGAAAATATATTTCTCATGACCGCGTTTGTAAAGTTCTGCGAAAAGGAATAAAGACTTGATAATTAGCCTGTCATGTTTCCAGTTTGAGGAAGCAATATTCTAAGCAGAAATGAGTTATATTTGTAAACTGTAACAACTTATTGTAATAACCTGAAAAAAGCTTGAAAAGATCTATATCTTACATATTTAGTATCCTTATTCTTTTATTGTCTGCATATTCTTGTAAACAAGTAAAACTGGAAGATGCAGACCGTAAGTTTGCACAAGGAGAATACTTTGTTGCAGCAGATATGTATCGCAAGATATACCGCAGCATCCCTGTAAAGAAGAGAGAGCTGAGAGGGGAAGTCGCTTTGCGTATGGCGGAGAGTTACAGGTTGATAAACAACCCTCTACGAGCGAATGCGGCGTATGCAAATGCTGTTAGATATAAGGTGAACGACAGTACTTTGAATCTGCAATATGCCAGATCGTTGCAGAAAGTGGGAGATTATAAGCAAGCTGCCCGTTACTACATTGATTTCTTGAAGCTTTTTCCTGATAATAAATTTGCTCTTAACGGGCTGGAAGGTACAAAGGTAGCCCCAGAGTGGAAAGCTAATCCGACATTGTATACAGTGAAGAGGATGGATTTATTTAATTCCAATCGGGGAGAGTTTAGTCCGATGTTGCTTCCTCCCGATTACGATCAGTTGTACTTTACATCTAACCGAGAAGGTGTTATAGGAGATACTATAAGTAATATTACAGGATCTAAGCTCAATGATATATTCATGTCTCGTAAAGACGAGAGTGGAAACTGGATGAAACCTGAACACTTGGATTCACCTATAAATACATCATCTGACGAAGGCACAACATCATTTTCGGCTACAGGCTCGGCAATGTATTTTACACAAACAAAACTCGATTCGGTAAATACTTCCTTTCCATCTATATATGTCTCATACCGTTCGTCCGGGTCATGGGGAAAGGGTACGAAAATAGAAATAAACAAGCGTGATACAACCAGTGTTTATGCCCATCCGGCGATAACTCCCTCGGGTGACTATATTTATTTTGTGTCCGACATGCCTGGAGGCTATGGCGGTAAAGATATCTGGCGGGCAAGCATGGTTGGAGATCTGGTAGAATTTGTTGAGAATTTGGGGCCGGACATCAATACCGCAGGAGACGAAATGTTTCCATATATGCGAAACGACTCTACGCTCTATTTTTCTTCGGATGGACATGTAGGGATGGGTGGTCTAGATATATATAAGGCTGAATATGACAAGAAGTCTAAAGGCTGGAAGATAGAGAATATAAAGTTCCCTATAAACTCTCAGGCAGATGATTTTGGTATAACGTTCGAAGGAAACAAAGAAAGTGGATTCTTTAGCTCCAACCGTGGTGACGGCAAAGGATTTGATCATATATATTCTTTTGCATACCCGATAATAACCACCGTAGCCGAAGGATATATTGTGGATACAGACGATGAGTTTGTAACCAATGCCACTATACGTGTGGTAGGACGTGATGGAACGAATATGAGGTTTCCCGGAAAAAACGACGGGACTTACAAAATGGACGTAAAGCAAGGGGTAGACTATGTGTTTCTGGCAAGTGCCAAAGATCACTTGAATACACGTATGTCTCTCAAAACTATGCCAATGGAGAAGGATTCAACCTATATGCTCGATTTCATTCTTACCCCGATCAATAAGCCGGTGGTATTGGAAAATATATTCTATGAGTTCGACAAAGCAACCTTGCTTCCCGAATCAAAAAAAGAATTGGATGGTTTGATCGACTTGCTTAATACCAATCCGAATGTGACAATCGAGCTTTCGGCTCATGCCGACAGAAAAGGGTCGGACGAATATAATATCAAACTTTCGCAACGCAGGGCTGAATCAGTGGTCAATTACCTGATAGCGGGAGGAATATCTAAAGATCGATTGACGGCTGTGGGCAAAGGCAAAAGTGAGCCCAAGACGGTTACCAAAGCTATCGTAAAGAGGTATGACTTTTTGAAAGAAGGTGATATACTGAATGAGGAGTTTATTGAAGGGCTCACACCAGAGCAACAGGAAATGGCTGATCAGGTAAACCGTCGAACAGAGTTTAAGGTATTAAGTATTACATATAATCTCGAGTAGTATGTTAAGACTGACTTTATTTATAATATCTGCAATAATCTCTTTAGCTGACATAGAGGCACAGGAGTTGAATGCCAAATTAACCATAAATAGCAGTAAGGTTCCTGCGGCAAACCAAAACCTGTTTTCGGCAATGGAGAGTTCACTCAATCAGTTGTTGAATGATCAGGCATGGACAAATGCCTCGTTCAACAGAAATGAGCGTATTGATTGCTCTGTAAATATCTCGATAAGTGAAATGACTTCGGATAATAGTTTTGTTGCAGAAATGCAGGTTACTTCACGCCGTCCTGTATATAATTCGACATATATAACTACTCTGATCAACTATAGAGATACTAAGTTTGAGTTTAATTATACACCGGGGGAATCTCTCGACTTGAGCAATATTACACTTTCCAATAACTTGGTGGCAGTAATATCCTTTTATGCCTATGTTGTTATAGGGCTTGATTTTGATTCGTTTTCCTTAAATGGAGGTGCTCCGTATTTTGCAAGGGCGATGGAAATAGCTAATATGGCTCAATCATTGAATACAAAAGGGTGGGAGCCTTTCTCCGGCAAGAATGATAACAGGTATGATCTTGCTGTGGCTCTTACCGATGAGAGCTCTAAAGCCTTTCATTCTTTCTGGTACAATTATCATCGCAATGGGTTGGACGAAATGGCAGCCAATGCTTCACGTGGAAGAATACGTATTATACAAGCAATGGCAGACTTGCAGAAATTGTATGATTCACGTCCTTCTTCTCCATTGTTATTAATTATCGGTGAAACCAAACTGGATGAAATAGTATGTATCTGTTCTCAGGCTACAGCCGAAGAGAAGCAAGCTGTAAAAAAGCAGCTAAACCAGATATTTCCTACGAAAGGTTATCTTATAAATAACCTAAAATAAATGTTTTACAAAACTATGCTAAAAAGATTTTCACTTCTATTCTCTTTTATAATTGCTTGCGTATCCACTTCGGCGAATATGGCATCTCCGTGGATAGGTGGCAATCCGATGAGTGAAGCTTATTCGAGCAAGGATATAGATATTCTGCATGAGTCTTTACATGTCCGCATTATTGATTTTTATACAGCTAAGTATACGGTGATCTATACTGTTAAATCAGATAGAGTAGGGAAGCAGATTCCTCTTGTGTTTGATACAATGACTGATGTGTCTGAAAGTGATGGCTTTCGTGTATGGGTAGATGATAAAGAAGTTGCGATATCAAAGATACCTTCTTCATACGAGGATAAGGGGGCTCTTTCGTCGGTAGATTCTTTGGATAATCATCTCTTGTACTCGCAGGAGAATGTTCCGAATTTGATCGGACTGAAATATTTTGAAATTGATCTTTCTGAGGGAGAGCATGCTATCAGGGTGGAGTATACAGTGCGTGCGAATGTGTATGTCGGTAATCCTGTCAGAGAATTTACGTTGAGGTACAATCTTGCGCCCGCTCATTTTTGGCGTACATTCGGAGGACTGGATATTGAGATAGATATAACAGGACTGGACGGCACATTCGAAACGAATTTGCCTGCTGAAAAAACGAGTCTTACCGATGCTGTAACACACTTGCATTTTTCGGACATACCATCAGATGAATTTGTTATAACTTACACACCTCAAGTAGGATGGTTTGCTAATGTCTTTGTGGCAATTGGGAATTGGTTAGTGCTTGCTTTTATTCTAGTACTGGGTATTGTACATGTTTATCTTACTTTGAGATATCGGATCAGGAAGCCGACGAAACGTTTTTCCCCTGTCGTAATAGTTGGAGGTATTTTAGCACCTATTCTTTATTTGTGTTTATATGTGTGGTCATATTCTTTAATAGATGTGGTGATAGGAGAATATGCTTCGGGAAGGCATGGGTATGTATTCCTTATCTTTTTGCTATATCCTGTTGTTATGCCAATCTATTTGCTACTGATTTGGATGATTGATAAGATGAAGAAGGATAAAATAAAAAAGGATGTCTCTATTTAAGAAACATCCTTCTATCTTCAATCTTATTTTTCTCATTTGCTAGCCATGTACTTGCCTTGCTGATCGTTGATAGTAGTATTTAATATTGTCAAATACTTTCTATACTGTTTTTCAGACAAAACTGATCTTACATTAGCCAAATTAAAGAATAGCGCTTTTTCTGCTGCTTCTTTATCATTGTCGATCAGTGCGCTTTTTAGTTTTTCAGTAGAATCATAGAAGATAGCTCTCATATATTCTTTCTGATTTGAAGTTGCATTAACATATTCTGCAACAGTTTCGAATGTTGATTTGTTGTTCAATACCCAAAGAACATCATAATCGTTTTGCGCGTAAGAGCTGGCTCCTAATCCAAGCACAGCTACAACTAAAATTAATAACCTTTTCATAACCAATTTTTTAAATAAACAATCTTTACTTTAATAACCTAAACCTATAAGACAAAAAAAGACAGAGAGTACCTGTTATTTATCATGGTACTCTCTGTTTAATTATCTTGTATAGTAATAACCTAAAACTCTTTGCAAAGATAAAATGTATTTATTGAAAAGTAAAATATTTTAACACAAAAATGTCATATTAATGTTCAATGTGATATATATAAAACCTATAAGTGCTCTTTTTGATATGTAGATATGGCAAACTTAAATAAAAAAGAGATTGCTTTTGCCAAACAACCTCTCCCTTAAGATATATCAGTTTATTTATTTATCGTCTGTCTCTGGCCGAATACGAGATAGCAGAGGTACTTTTTGCTTTCTTTGTTTTCGGTGCTTTATAATTGCTCTTTTTTGTACTTTTTGTATTGCCTGTTTGAATTTGATTGATCGAGTCGTTCACTATCCATAGTTCTTTGTCAAACTCCTTCAATTCGCCCTCTATTTTGTTTTGAGCCTCTTTTAATGTCTCTGGAGTCGTATATATCTGGTTGAGGAACTTATTTTCCATATTGGTAGTCTTGTATATTTCTCCTTCATACAAGCGCATACGGAAGTAGTCGTCAATGGTTTTATTCATTACGTTGTTCTTATCCGAAGCCATAATAGGCATACGAGCAGCGTAAGGGCGTATGTTTTCGTATGGTATCCAAAACTGAGGTTCTTTTAAGCCTTGATTTGTAGATGTTCCGAAGTCTATACCATCAACGTATTGCTGACGAAACAGTACCGGGCAAATAGCCACTATTTTTACACCTAGCACAGAATTAGACTGGTCGAAGTACCAAGCTTCTTTGATATAATATCCCAAAGCTTCGTTGCTGGGAATGCTGAATTCATCATAAGAATAGGTATTACCGTTTTTTTGATAAGGTATCTCTAATCTCTCGAGTACGTCTCCAAAATTGATTTTCAGATTATCCACAAAAAGGTCAGTGCCATTATTCCAATCATAAGCAACTAGGTTTCCATCACCCATCAGTTTAAAGATCATTGTATAGAAGTTCATCTGATTGCCAATAGGCTGTACCGGATAATAGAGGGCAGCATTCTTACCCTTTGTAAGGTCTAAAAAACGATACACCTCTCTGATCCATGTAGCATTCGATAAATCCTGTGTCTGTGTGTCGTTCATCATTTCTGCACGCACAGACAATTGGGGTACTTTTGGCCCGTTGTTGTTTTGCTGGGTATTACCCTGTTGTTGCTGTTGTCTTTTGGCTATTCTGTCTCGAAGCGATTCGGGCTGTTCTTGTGCATGCAACACAGAGATAAAGCTCAATCCGCAAATAACGACAGCCAATATTTTATATATCTTATTCATTTTCTTTACTTCTTAGATTTTGCAAATCCTACCTGAGTTCTTACACATCTAAATCCGATATACGAGCGCGGCTGGTTTTGGAACTCACCTTCGCGCATGTCTCCTCTGATGTTTCGCCCTATATCTTTCCACGATCCTCCTTTTACTACTTTCTTCTTTATAGCATATGGGTCTTCTTTGGCAGCATCGTATTTGTATTGAGGGTTCATATCATTCATCATTGCTGTACCCGACTCGGTATAAGCCGTAGAAGTCCATTCGGAAACGTTACCGGCTAAATCATATATACCAAAACGATTTGGTACATAAGACGCTACCCGAGCAGGGATAAGATTTCCGTCTTTCGTATAGTTCCCTTCTCCCGGCTTGAAGTTTGCCATAAAGCAAGCCTTCTCATCCATTGTACCTTCTTTATCCCACGGATATTTATTTTCGGTCTTACCATTACGTGCGGCAAACTCCCATTCTCCTTCTGTGGGCAATCGGAAGTTTTCGATCGGACGTCCATTTTTAGGTTGTCCCATTTTGTAGAACATGGTTCTCCATTCACAGAAAGCAGTAGCTTGTTCCCAAGTTACACCTACAACCGGATAATCGTTATACCCCGAGTGAGAAAAATACATCCGCATATATGGCTCATTGTAAGCATTGTTGAAATCGTTTACCCAAACAGTAGTATCGGGATAAACGTTTACAATCTTGGTATGTACAAAATCGAATAATGAGCTCAAAGGGCGGACTATTGTTTGGTTTACAGGGCGTCCTTCTTCATTGATATAAGCAGTATCTTTTGATATCATTACTACTTGATTGACATCTATTGCAATATCTGTATTGAGGGTTCGTTCCTGAGGTATCAAACGGTTTCTACGTTTTGCTGCTTCGGTATAATCGAACCATTCATATTTGAAATTCATCTGACGAGGGTCTAATCCTCTAACTCCTGTTATGGGATGTATAAAAGTTACACTGTTTATTGCCAGTTCCTCTTCTTCCAAAGGGCGTTTTGGTATCGGTCTCCTCCAATCGAGGTAAGGTTTTACTGGGTCACCGTATCTGTCTTCTGTGATTTTGAATGCTTCGTTTCCTCCGTAGGCAGGGTCGGCCAGTCGTTCACGGATAATTGAATCGCGTACCCAATATACAAATTGGCGATATTTGGAATTGGTGACTTCTGTCTCGTCCATCCAAAAATTATCTACCGAAACTCCTTTCGGATTGGCTTTTATATCCCATAGGGAATCGTTCTCGGCCGGTCCCATTTCTATAGAACCTCTCGATACCAATACCATACCGTAAGGTGTAGGTTCGGCCCACGACGATCCCTTTTCGCCAACTACTTCACCGCCGATGCTTGATCCTACCGATTTACCACAAGATGTAAACAGGATGAGTGAAGTTATAATTGCAAAACACAAATGTTTCATATTTCTTTTAAGATCTGATTCTGTCAGTCAACTTTTTTATTTATTCTACTTGTAAGTTTGTATACTCGTCTTTTTTATAATTATAATATCCTTATACTTTTGCCCGAATGCCTGTCTTTTCGCTTCTCTAACGGCATACTATAGCGTATAAACAATTCGTGGCTTCCATGACTGACCTTCGATATCTCTGATGTTGAAAGGTCGTATGAATAGCCTGCATCTATATTTTTTATTTTCACACCAAGCAAAAATACAAAACCGTCCCCTTTTCTCCAAGATATTCCTCCATTGAACATCTTTTTATATTCGGCTTTAGCTGTAACTTCCAATTGATAGGTCACAGCATCAGATTTAAAGAGAGCAGATGGTTGCAATTCTATCAACGGATTTCCCAGCTTTATATTGTATCCTCCTGTCAGATAATAGATACGGGAAATAAAAGAGGTGGTTTGTTCATCTATATCAAACTTGGGCTGCATCAGGTGCGTTATAGAAGCTCCCAAGTAATAAGTAGGAGTGATCCACGATATACCCACACCCATATCAAACTTCTTTTCGCCTATAGCTGTGGTTGGGTTTGTAGGGTCTGTTTCTCCTTCAGATCCGTTTCCAGTTCCTCCTTCTCCGCTTGGTGGATTCTTTATCCCGGAAGCATCGAAGTCTATATTCATCATCCCTCCTTGTAAGCCTACTCTTAGGTATCTGTTTTTCTTAAACTTAAACCGATAAGCGTATTGCAGCATAGTGGAGGTATTCGTAAATAATCCGAATTTATCAGTTATAACCATCGCACCCACTCCATGCTCCTTGCCCAGAAAGTTCATAGGCATATTTAATGAAACCAACGATGTTACCGGAGCTCTGTCTATACCTGTCCACTGACGGCGATGTAGCAAAGAACTTTCTATAACATTTCTTTCTCCAACAAACGAAGGATTATAAAAGTTCTTCATATTCCAATATTGGCTGATCTGGGAATCCCACTGACCATATACAACACCCGAACCTAGAGTGAAAAACAGAAAGAATAATGTTATATAGTTAAGTTTCATTCACAAATGTCAGTGATAATGGAGTGCAAAGTAAGTACATTTTATTTTAATTAACGGCCGAAAGCCTTGTAAATTGTGTATTTAGCTATAATTTGTGTTTTTTATGTTTACTTGGTAAAAATTATTTCAATTCCAAAAAGTAACAAAAGTAACAGTTTTTCGGTATGTTTTTATTGTCACTTTATTAGATTTCCTCTTATTGGGTAGTAACTAAAAGTTGATAATTATACAATAACATCAAAGAACTCAATATAAGATAATTCTGCAATAAGAAAATCCATCCACTTCTTATTTATTTTAGCTTTGGAAAAAAGCGATAGCAGGTGTATATTAAACGACTGAGATAGGG
Organism: Dysgonomonas sp. 37-18; assembly: GCF_001899125.1. Taxonomy (NCBI): domain Bacteria; kingdom Pseudomonadati; phylum Bacteroidota; class Bacteroidia; order Bacteroidales; family Dysgonomonadaceae; genus Dysgonomonas; species Dysgonomonas sp. 37-18. The sequence goes on from NZ_MKVC01000023.1 coordinate 171,175, forward strand.
ATAATAAGTTCGGCCCAAACGACTTTCATGTGTGTTGACAAAATAGGCAGTTGATACTCTATGATTGCATCTATTATCTGCTGGTTTTTATCAGAAATAGCATCTAGTATTATCTTACCATTAATCCTATAAGCGAATATAATAATTTATTTGCAAATATTAACAGTTTTAAATTTGACCTATTGATAATTTAGCTTAAAATTGCGTTAATATTACGCATCGTGAACTTCTCTATTATTAACCCTAAAATATAATGGCCATGAAAAAGAATAATTTTATTTACTTGTCAGTATTTTTTATCTTTCTATTTTTTTCTTGTTCGGAAGGCTATGAAAATTTATTAGAAGATACAAATGTTGTAAATTCTGAAAGTGATCCTAAAACTAAGTCATCTGGAGATGAAAAATATGATGTATTAGGATATGGATATTTTATCACTAAACCATACGCGCATAGAGATGCAGTTAGTCAATATCAAGTAATTGATATAGAGAAACTAATAACTACAGAGCCATCTAACTTAATATATTTTGATAAAGGAGCATACAGTGGAACTAATACTAGAGTATATAGTGGAGAAGATTATTTCAGCTATGTAAAAGAAGTTACTACTAAAACCAATTTTTCAGCTTCAGTAGCTTCTAATGGTATAACAAAAGGCCTTACTGGAGGACTATTTTCCGCAGATGTAAAAGCAAGTCAGGAAACTAAAAGTAAGGTCTCTTATTCATCAGCCTATTCATGTGCCACAGCGGAAATTTTCAGTACTCATAGAAGATTTATTTTAGATACAGAATTATCCATTGCGCAAAAATATTTAAATCCTTATTTTAAACAAGAGTTGGAAAAAGTAAATACTTTAAATCAAGCATATAATTTAGTTGAAAAATTTGGAACACACGTTTTGTTTAAATTTACAACAGGAGGAATTTTCAAATCTGAATTTAGAGGATTAACACTCGAAGATGGAACCACTAATAGTAAAAAGCAAACAGCTGAAGTTGGAGCTAAATTTGGCTTATCAAAGATAGGATTAGGAGCAACTGCAGGCTGGAGCAAACCACAACTACCCAAATAAATAGTAAAAACATTAATTGGAATGGTAGTATAAAATCTTACGGAGGGAACACGAATGGACTTTCTATAAATATATCACCAACAGAAGGGACAAGTTATTCTTTAAATGTGGGGAATTGGATTGCGTCAATAAATGATAAAAATGCAGTTTTAGTCGATTTAGACTGGAATAAAACATATCCTATCTATATGTTGATCGCTGATAACACAAAAGCAGAGCTGGTAAAACAAGCTGTAAATAATTTTATAAAAAATAACCAAGCAGATAACCTCAGCCTTTTTCCTTTATATCGATATTGGAATAGTAAAACACAAGAAGCTTACCTGACAAATACATATGAATCGAAGCAGGGATGGTATTTTGATAAAGTTATAGGATATACAACAAACAGAACATATGGCAATGAGTACTCAGCAGGACAAGGTGTATTTGGTTCATTTATTCGATATATACACATAAAGACTAATAGATATTATTATGCTTCTGATATTCGTTCGAAGGATCCTAGATTAACAAATCCTACACAATATAAAAGAGATAGTCGTTTATACAGTATTCGATATTATGATAAGCCTTTAGATATGCGTAACTACGTTGCATTACATAGATTTTGGAATAAAAGTAAAAACACATTTTATGTTACTGATAACATCAATGATGCTCGCATGAACTCGAGCTGGCAATATGAAGAAGTTATAGGATATGTTCTCTATCAATAGTTGTATATAGAATATAATAAAACTATATAATTAAAGAAAGAGGTGTCTATTCAATAGACACCTCGCTTAATATAATATATTAATTAGTTTTACTATCCCATATCAAAGCAAGTTTGAAGTTATAAGCGTCAGGTAATACAGGAGTATCAGGAGAGCCATCTGATGTTTGAATATAAAAGGTAACAGAAGGATTAGTTCCGTTTCCATAAAATATATCGAAACCTATATACTCGGTATACGGAGTAGCTAAGTCTTTATATGCTTGTACGAAAGGTAAGTTTTTTTGTACTTCATAAATGCTCCCATCCGGAGCTTCTTCATTTACAAAGACAGTTGCGGCAATTGTGCCAAATTCATACAATCTCTCATCTATCTCTTTTACGCTTATAGTCGCTTCATAGCGATTGTAAACGTCATTCCATCCCCATTGATTCTTTTCAACCTTAAAATCTTTTGTTTTAACTTCCGAACCTACATAATATTGTTCGGTAATATCGTCTCCACAACCCGTTAATCCGGTAATGCCAAATACAGCCAAAAGAGAGATAACTAAATACTTGTATAGCCTTGTTCTCATATAATAGTTTTTTATGATTGTTAAAAATACAGCTTCTATTTTAATTAAACAATAAAAGCTCACCTTTTGTTAATATCCGCTAATGGATATTATTTTTTTTAACGCATCGTCTTCGCTTGTTTCAGATAAGTTTATCCAGTGAATTTCTTTATCTCTCTTGAACCATGTGATTTGTTTGCGAGAGTAAATGCGTGTGCTTTGTTTTATCTTTTCGATAGCAAAATCAAGAGTCCATTCGCCATCCAGATATTTGAACAACTCTTTATATCCGACCGTATTTAATGCATTGAGGTGCCGTTGTGGATAAAAACGTCCGGCTTCTTCTAGCAGCCCCGAAGAAATCATTTCATCTACACGATTGTTTATCCTTTCGTACAATTCGGCTCTGTCGCGTGTCAATCCTATTTTTATAATTTCGAACGGACGTTCTTTTTTTGTTTGTGTTCGGAATGATGAATAAGGCTTGCCCGTCATCAGGCAAACTTCCAAAGCGTGAATCACACGCTTATAATTCTTTAGGTCTACTTCATTATAAAAATCAGGGTCTAGTACTTTCAATTGTGCCCGTATCGGTTCCAGTCCTTCTCGTTCGTACAATTCATAGACCTCTTTGCGGAGACTCTCGTCTATTGTGGGTACATCGTCGATGCCATTGCAGAGAGCATCTATATACATCATAGAACCGCCAGTGGCTATAAGTACATCGTGCGATTTATGAAGATCTTCTATTATATTCAGGGCATCACGCTCAAATTCGCTGGCACTATAGTAGCCGGTAACATCAAGCATACCAACAAGGTGATGTGCAACACGTTTTTTTTGAGCTGTAGTCGGCGCAGCAGTGCCGACTTCAAGTCCTTTGAAAAATTGTCGGGAATCGGCTGATATGATAGGCGACAGATAGTGCTCAGCCAAGTTGAGACTTAGTGCTGTTTTCCCCACTCCTGTGGGGCCAAGCAGTACTATCAGGCGTTTCATTAATATTCTTCGTCGCTAGGCAGCTGAACATCGTCTAATCCGTCAAAGCCTTCGGCATCCAGTTCGTCCATGTCGTATCCTTCGTCGCCATAGAAAGTCTCACCCGTATCCAACGATGTAGAACTTGCTGCAATTGTTTCGAAGTCAACAAACTGAGTAGGAGGATTTCCTGTAGATTTAGTGCATACGGCTTGTTCGAGGTTTTTTCCTGTAATGATTTCTCGTAGTTCCATAAAGAATGCACGCTCTGTCATATAATCAAATACGTACATTAATTTTTGTCTTTCATCTTCCAGAAAATCGTTCAGGATAGATTCTTCCATTGTATACGAATCTTCGTCCGAACTTGTATCCATTTCCACAAGGGTGATTTCTTGTTCTTTTTCCCAGTCGTCAGAGCAGATAAAGAATGAAGTCATCTCACCGTCTTTATAATCTACCGACTTAATAATTGCCTGATGCAGATCAAGAAAAGTATTATCTGCATCTATTTGAATCTCACGCTTGAAGTCTTCAACTTCATCTGATAAAAGTAAAAAACGGAATATCATTTTAATTTATGCTTATTTATTTCTGCTTCAAAAATAATAATTTTTTACAACATTTCTGCAAAATAAATGCAGGGATAGGAAAGTAGAATTACTTTATAACTTTCATTCATTTTTTATCAAAACTTTCCGCCTGTCCACTATGCTCGGGATTTCGTTTTCATAATGAGTGACATAGATTAGCGACTTGTTTGAATCATAATACCTTTCAAGGATTTCTTTTACTCTTCTTTTATTAATAATATCCAGTCCATGCAGCGGTTCGTCGAGTATAAGGAGATCGGGATTTTTTACGAACACCCGGGCTAACAATATCAGGCGTTGCTCTCCCGAAGACACGTTCAGAAAAGATACATCTTTGAGATGTTCCACTCTGAAAAGCTTCATCCATTCGAGAGCTACGACCTCTTGTTCTGTGTCGCACTTTCTGTATAAACCGATAGTGTCGAAAAAGCCTGATCCAACAACATCGAGACATCTCACATTCTTTAGATAGTAAAGATGCATCTCGGGAGATATGTATCCAATCCGCTTTTTTATATCCCAGATGCTTTCACCTGTACCCCTTTTACGGTCAAATAACGTTATGTCATTTGCATAGGCTTGCGGATTATCACCGCATATCAAGCTCAATAAGGTTGATTTGCCCGCCCCATTGGCTCCAAGCAGAGCCCATTTTTCACCTCGTTTGATTTCCCAATCCAGATCTTTTAATATTGTTCGTTGTCCGTATCGGATATGAATGTTTTTTAGAATAGCGGCATTCTCATAAGTCTTGGTCTCTTCATCGTTAGATGCTTTCTTAAGTGTCTCCAGTTCTTCGATACCGACAGAGGGGAATAATGAAGTTACAAACTCCTTATCTTCCTCAAAAGTCATGCGAGACATCGGTTGGTATATCTGTTTGTCTTTAATCGGCAGAATATGGGTAACCATATCCGGTATATCGTTGGGGTTGGATAAGATCAATACAATCTGTAGATTATCGAGTTCGGATAAACGGGTGAGCAGGTCATTCAAAACTTTTCGGGATGACGTATCGAGTCCGATAAACGGGTTGTCGAGTATCAAGATGCGAGGTCTCGATAAAAGAGAGCGCACAATCAAAAATTTGCGAAGCTCACCACTCGATAGAAGATTAACCTCTTTATTCATCAGATCTTCTATCCTGAACCATTCTACCAATGTATTCAACCATGTTTGATCGACATTCTGCACCAAATCTTTTGTTAGAGGTACTTCTTGCTCATCTCCCTTATTCCACCGTTGTTGGTAGTAGCTGTTCTGTGTATCAATAATGCTGTATATATCTCTGAAAGCAACACTTTTTACAACAGATGATACGGATAGATTTACCCCTGATTCATCAGCACTAATAATTTCACCCTCTTTAAGTGCATATTTACCCAATAATATATCTACCAAGAGCGTTTTTCCTCCGCCATTTGGACCAATAACCGCCCAGTGTTCGTTTTCTTTAATCGTCCAGTTTACGGGATGATTAAATCTTAAACTATCAATGCGAGGAGTCGCTCCTTTTATTTCAATTATAATCTTTTTATCCATAAGTAAGAACTAAGTTACAAAGATAATGAAAGTCGTATGTCGGTGCTTGCAGTATTCCGGAATAAAGAATTAATATCAAGCATTTTATTCAAAAAAGAGAGGGAATTTATCTCATTTTTTACATTTCATAAATCTTTTCTTAAAATATTTCCTATAATATAAGAAATATATTAAATTTGTCAATTAATACAAACAAAATAGGTATTTACCTTAACACCAAGTATATCATTATGAAACTAAGACTTCTACTGTCATTTATGCTTTTAGGGCTATTTGTATTTCCCGTAAAAGCTCAAAATGCAACTACCACATCTACGTCGAATGATCCGGCTGTGCAATTAATCAGTGATGATCGTGTAACAATATTGAGGGGAGATACTCCGGGACAAACTGTAGTATTGTCAAATGCTGCTACCAATAGGAGAAAGTATTTTGGTTGTCCGGACAGTATACCATCACTGTGTGCGCCAGTAAAAGATGCTCCTCCGATAGAGGCGGAGACCAGACCTATCAAAAATCCCGACCCGGTTGTAGCACCTGTGAAAAAAGATCCTTTCTTTTTGCCTAACCCTGTCTTTTTCCGTATAAATAAATATGTGATAGATGCATCCGAATGGTCTAAGATTGAGTTGGCTGTGAATTATTTGAACGAGCATCCCGGTTCGACTGTTGTCGTAACAGGATATGCGGATAAGAAAACAGGTACTGCTAAAATAAATATGAAGCTATCGGAACAACGTTCTAATGAGGTGGCAAAAACTTTGGAAACAAAATATGGTATTGCCAAAAACAGAATATCTGTAAACTGGAAAGGTGATGGATTGCAGCCGTTCGAACTTGAGAATGATAAAAACCGTGCTGTGTTATTCTTGATAAATCCGTAGATAAAATATAATATAGAATAGGGTTGTTCCAAACAAAATATGGAGCAACCCTATTTTTATTTATATGCAGCGTATTATAACTCCTAATCATCTATTAAATAGAGCGTAACCCTTAAATGAAATAAATTATGAAAATAAAATTTTTCCTTTTTTCTTTATTAGCTATTATTTTTCTAGGATGTAGCGACGATGAACATACCCTAAGTAAACAGATTCAGAATTCTTGGAAACTTGAAGGTTTTGGTAATAATACAGAATATAATGAGATATCAAGCTGTGAAACATGTTATACCCTTACGTTTCATAATACTAATAAATTCTATGGGTATACTCTCGCAAATAGTATAGCAGGAGAATATAATATCAATAAAGAATCTATTTCATTTAAAGATTTCCTTATGACAAAAGTGAATGAGCCCCAAATCAAGGGATTTAAAGGATATTTTGAAGGCTATTTAGAGTTAGTTCATTCGTTTACTTTAACCGAAAAGTCATTGAAGTTATATTATGGAGATAGGGGTGAATATATGCTATTTCGTTTAATTTATCAAGATTTAGATTAAAGAATCTGTGCTACCCTATTTTCTTATTGATATATTGATCCTGAATAAACCTCAATTGTTTTTCCAACATAGAAACCCGGGTCATCTCGTACCCTGCTTTCTGTGCCTCTATTATCGGTCGTGTATAAATATAGTCGATTTCTAAAGGACGATGAGCATCAAAATCAAGTTTCATACTTGGTGAATACGGTCTCATTTGTTGCGTCATAACCAGCATCTCATCGGCATAAGATTCTGGTATGGTAAATCTTCCTTGTCCTACGTGATTAGCACCACGTATCACGTCGAGCATCATCTCTTTCAATAGCTTTGCAGTTGACGGATGATTCATCAGTATATTTGTTTCTGTATTTAAGACAACGGTCATGCCATTATACGGAATGTTCCAAACAAGCTTCATCCACCGTGCTAACTCAAGTCCCAGAATATTTGATTCTATTCCTGCTCCTTTGAAATCGGAGCACACCTGTTCCAACACTTTAGAATCTCTACAAGAGTAAGATCCTAAATTGAGTTTTCCATAATCAAAATGGGCTATATGACCATTTCCTATCTTACTGGAGCAGATAAAAGCCAAACCACCTGCAATTTGTAATTCAGGAAACGTTTCTTGTAGATCAGCTTCCAATCCCAATCCATTTTGTATCAATATGACGACTGTGTCTTGATGTAAGAGGGGAGGAAGTAGCTCTTTTAAGAGGTTGTTGTTTGTTGATTTCAACGCAACCAAAACAACATCACATGCAGGCATGTCTTTCGTATTGCTATAAGCCAGAACATCCGATAAATGAAAGTTTCCGTTAGTAGAATCAATCTGTAGCCCATGATTCTTTACATAGTCATAATCTGAATGAAACAAGAAGTGTACTTCGTGCCCTGAGTGAGCTAAGTTTCCGCCATAATATCCGCCTATAGCTCCGGTTCCTATTACTGCATATTTTAGAGACATATATTACTTTTTTATTATAAAGGTATAATTTTATGCTTCTCCATTTACTGCGATGTCGTATAATTTATTCTTTGTTATATTTACTTTAATAGACCAATAATATTCTCCACCGTCATTTACCGTTATCACAGCATCGTTTAGATAAGCTGTATTTATAAAACGGTCATTTTTATATAGAAAGTTAATCCAAACGATTTTGTCTCCATTTTTATTGATAAATCCTACATATTGCCTTAAATAACGATTTAGGTTTTTTGTTATAAAGTCTGAATGGGCAGGTTCTTCTCTCTTTATATAAACAATGTTGTCCGTCAAGATTTTCTCAGTATATCTTACATCATCTAGTGTTGGGGTGTAACGCTCTTTTTGTTCATGAAAATTATGCCAAGTAGATGATTCTTTATCTATTATCCCACCATGAATAATCTTTCTCTCATTCATATAAATTACTTCAAGGTAGTTTTTATCTGCTAGTATTTGATAATTAAATGTTTTATTTTTTATCTCAGTCTGTTGTGTATTCTTATGAGGAGTACCTAAAAAGCCAATAATAATGATATTACATTCTCCCAAAATCCCGTTATAAAATGATATATCGACTATATTGTCTGAAATACAAATGGTATCAACGAGTTTTTTTGTTTTGGCTATTATAATATCGTTCTTCTGCGAGTTTAGTCCGGTGTTACTTAACCATTGTATGGTAATATCTTCATTGTTTATTTCTTTAATTACGGTGGGGCAACTTCTTGTTGATGTTATGCATCCATGGACGCAAGTGATGCTAAATAAGATTAGAAAATATTTTGTCATAATATTAGGCCTTATATCATGCAATATTACAAAAAAAGCGACTACCTCATGGTAGTCGCTTTCCATATATTTATAAAGATTATTAGTCTTTAAATTTAGCTGATAAGAATTCGCGGTTGAGGCGAGCAATATTGCTAATAGAAATGTTCTTAGGGCATTCTACTTCACATGCACCTGTATTGGTACAGTTTCCGAATCCTAATTCATCCATTTTAGCTACCATTGCTTTAGCACGGCGAGCACCTTCTACACGTCCTTGAGGAAGAAGTGCCAATTGGCTCACTTTCGCCGAAAGGAAAAGCATAGCCGAACCGTTCTTACAAGCAGCAACACAAGCTCCACATCCGATACAAGAAGCTGAATCCATTGCTTCATCAGCATCTACCTTAGGGATAGGAATAGCATTGGCATCAGGTATACCTCCGGTATTTACACTTACATATCCACCAGCCTGAATGATTTTATCGAAAGCATTACGATCTACCATCAAGTCGCGAATAACAGGGAACCCAGCTGAACGCCATGGCTCGATAGTAATAGTTTCGCCATCTTTAAATTTACGCATGTGCAACTGGCAAGTTGTAATGTCTTCATCCGGTCCGTGTGGATGTCCGTTTACGTAAAGACTACACATACCGCAAATACCTTCACGACAGTCGTGGTCAAATACTACCGGCTCTTTTCCTTGGTTTATAAGATTTTCATTCAGAATATCAAGCATCTCAAGAAATGAACTATCTACTGAAATACCATCAAGTGAATATGTCTCAAAAGCCCCTTTTACTTGTGGGCCTCTTTGACGCCAAACTTTTAATGTTATATTTATTAGTTTTTCCATTGTCGTTTATTTTATGCCTTGTAATTACGTTGTTGTCTTACTATAAACTCATAGTCTAGTGGCTCTTTTACAAGCTCAGGAGCTGAATCTTCGCCCTGATATTTCCAACATGCAACATAAGAGTAATTTTCATCGTCGCGCATCGCTTCCCCTTCAGGAGTTTGGTATTCTTCACGGAAGTGACCACCACACGATTCGTTACGATTCAATCCGTCATAAGCCATTAATAAACCGATTTCGATGAAGTCTGCCAAGCGTAGAGCTTTTTCCAGCTCAGTATTCAGGTCATTGGCTTCGCCCGGTATAAGAACATTCGACCAGAATTCTTTTTTAACAGCTTTCAGTTCTTCGATTGCTTTCTCAAGAGATTCTTTTGTACGTGCCATACCCACAAAATCCCACATGATAAGACCCAATTGTTTGTGAATAGAGTCAACAGAACGTTTTCCTTTTATAGCCATCAGTTTAGCTATCTTCTCTTTGATTTCATTTTCTACTTCCGCAAATTCAGGAAGGTCTGTGCTGAAACGAGGTACAGTAATCTGATCGGCAAGATAATTCTGAATAGTATATGGTAATACGAAATAACCATCGGCTAGTCCCTGCATCAATGCTGATGCGCCAAGACGGTTTGCTCCGTGGTCAGAGAAGTTAGCTTCTCCCAGTGCAAACAAACCTTTGATAGAGGTCATCAACTCATAATCAACCCAGATACCACCCATTGTATAGTGGATAGCCGGATAAATCATCATCGGTGTTTCGTATGGGTTTTCGTCAACGATTTTGTCATACATCTGGAACAAGTTACCGTATTTAGCTTCTACTACGTTGCGGCCAAGACGTTTGATAGCATCGCTAAAGTCAAGATATACGGCAAGACCTGTAGATCCTACTCCATATCCTGCATCACATCTTTCTTTTGCTGCACGAGATGCAACGTCGCGTGGTACAAGGTTACCGAAAGCCGGATAACGTCTTTCCAAATAATAGTCTCTGTCTTCTTCTGCAATCTGAGTTGGTTTTAATTTACCTGCACGGATTGCTTCGGCATCTTCTTTTTTCTTTGGTACCCATATACGTCCGTCGTTACGAAGAGATTCTGACATCAATGTCAATTTCGACTGGAACTCTCCATGAACAGGAATACATGTTGGGTGAATTTGAGCATAACAAGGATTTGCGAAGTATGCTCCCTTTTTGTATGCTTGGATAGCTGCCGATCCGTTAGAACCCATTGCGTTAGTAGAAAGGAAAAATGCATTTCCGTATCCACCTGTTGCTATTACTACAGCATGTGCCGCAAAACGTTCTAGTTTACCTGTTACAAGGTTGCGTGCAATAATACCACGTGCACGGCCATCGATCATAACAACGTCGACCATTTCGTAACGGGTATAAAGCTTCACGCTTCCCTTTTGCACCTGACGGCTCAGAGCCGAGTATGCACCTAATAACAATTGCTGTCCGGTTTGTCCTTTAGCATAAAAAGTACGGGATACCTGAGCTCCACCGAATGAACGGTTGTCAAGTAAGCCGCCGTATTCGCGAGCAAAAGGAACTCCCTGAGCTACGCATTGGTCGATGATGCTATTCGATACTTCAGCAAGACGATATACATTCGCCTCGCGAGCACGGTAGTCACCACCTTTGATTGTATCATAAAATAGACGGTATACAGAGTCGCCGTCGTTTTGATAATTCTTTGCTGCATTTATACCTCCCTGTGCTGCGATAGAGTGTGCACGGCGAGGAGAGTCCTGGATACAGAAGTTCAGTACATTGAAGCCCATCTCACCAAGTGATGCTGCTGCTGAAGCTCCTGCAAGACCTGTACCCACGATAATAACGTCAAGGCGACGTTTGTTAGCAGGGTTCACCAGTTTCTGGTGGTCTTTATAGTTGGTCCACTTGTCTGCTAATGGCCCATCAGGTATTTTTGAATCTTTTTTTGGATCTAGTATAGTACTCATATCTGTTTTTCTTTTAATCAATTAACAAAAATAATCAGTGCCTAAACAAATGGGCAAAAAGTAGCTCTTGCGTAGAAGTAAATAGTTACAAATGCAAACGCAAGACAAATAATAGTAGCAACTACTTGTCCAATTACTTTCCAGCGATTCATCCATATGCGATTGTTCCAGCCGATGGTATGAACTGCACTCCAAAATCCGTGAGATAGGTGAAACCATAATGCTACATACCATATCAAATACGCTGCAACAATCCATTCTTTGCTGAAATAGTATTTGATAAAAGCAGCTCCATCTTGTGGAGATACTGTAGCATCGCCTAATTCTACATGATGATGTCCCATTAGTTCGGCAAACATCATTTTATACCAGAACTGGCTGAAATGTAGTACTAGGAATCCAATTACGATTACTCCCAAAACAAACATGTTCTGAGATGCCCATTGCACGTTTTTAGGGCGTACATTTACTGCATAACGATCATTACCGCGAGCTTTGCGATTTTGTAGGGTTAAGATAAGTGCATAAATGAAGTGAACTGCAACAAGTCCTCCTAAGACGGCAGTACCTGCCACAGCATACCAGTTAGCACCAAGAAGGGCACAAATGGTGTTGTAGGCCTCTTCCGAAAACACCGCCGTTACATTCATCGCCGCGTGAAACAGCAAGAATAAGACAAGAGCGATACCTGAGATACTCATGATCAACTTCTTGCCAATAGAAGATTTAAGTAACCAACTCATAAATCAAATCTGTTTTTAGTTATTTAGAATAGTTAATTTTAGATGTATTGATCGTTGACTATGATAGAAAAAAAACATGCGTAATCGCTTTTTTCTATTACCCTGCAAAAGTAGGTTAAATAAAGGTATTTTCAAAGTAAAAGCAAGAGCTTTTTAATCAAAAAGCAAAATCTGTAATTACTATATGAACATATCCGATTTCATTTATTGACCTATATTATACGTATTTAAGGTTGATATAGCATAAAGCTATAAATACACTCTGTTCTTATAAATATAGTCTTTTTATAGAAAGAGCCAAAATCTATGAGTTTTATTCTGTATGGCTCTTGTCGGTATGTTTTTAGTATTGATAACATTCTAAAAAAGCGTATAAAAGAATGGCATAGTAGCTTATTGTAGAATAATTTTATTTGCGAATGTCTTGAAACCCGTATTCACAGATGAACTATTTCTTCCGTAATTTGTTTTATTTATAGTAATAATGACCTGTTTGGAGACTATAGCATAATTTACGAGACATAATTCTTGTTAAATTTATTTAAATAATCTGTATTTTTGCATCTTTCTGGCTTTTTATGCATCTAATAAGTAAATAAGCACAAATAATACCAATAATGAAAACTTCCAGGCCTTTTACAATGTCATACGCATTGATTCCTACTGCTTTATTGTTAACATCAGTAGGCATTCTAAATTTTGATTCGGATAAAGTACTTGGATTCGCTTGTTTTGCTGCCTCTCTTATTCTTCTTGTTGTATCTCTGGTACAAATAGTAAAGGATAAAATCAGAGAGTCGAATCAAAAATTTACATAAATATTTGAGCCAACTCGTAAACTTGTTTGGCTGACTTGTCCCACGAATATTTTTTTATTTGTAGTAAACCCTTTTCTTGTAATTCTTTTCGCAGCGGTTCATCAACCAACAATTGTTCTATCTTTTGAGTAATATCTTCTACATTGTAAGGATCTACGTATAATGCCGCATCTTGGCTTACCTCGCGTAAGGCAGGTATATCCGAGTTGATAACCGGACAGCCGTATGTCATCGATTCCAATGGCGGCAAGCCAAAGCCTTCGTACAGAGATGGATATACAGATAATAAAGCATTCTGATACATGGTCTGTAATTTCTCATCGGGTATATAGCCCGGAAGATGTACATTTTCCCCGATTAGCTTTTGTAGATCAGGTGTATTGAAAGCTTTGAACGACATACCTATAATATATAGTTTCACCGACTTGTCTTTTATTTTGTCAAAGGCTTCTACGAGTCGTATAAAGTTTTTGCGGGGGTCCATCGATGATACTGCCAGAATATATCTTTCCGCTTCGGGATTGCGTTTGAAACTCAATATTTCCTCCTTACTTGGCTTATTATGAAACGGTACGTTGCTATGTACTACATGTATCTTTTCGGAATTTATACCCAAAGTATCCACTATTTCTTTCTTCGAAAATTCACTGACGGTAAGTACTGCATGTGCTTTTTTCCCGATGCGAGGCATCATGTAATGGTAGAAACGGTAATAATTTTTTGAGAACCATTCGGGGTAACGCTCGTGCGATACGTCGTGGATGGTCATGATTTGATTGCTATAATTTAGTGGGCCACAGCCTGTAAAGCTTATCAACAATGGGCTGCCAATACGCTTCAGGTAGCGAGGTAGGGAGATCTGTTCCCAGAGATGCGTATTCAAAGAACCACATTTCACCACCTTGAAATTGAACTTATAATCCGGATGGATTTCATTCGGTACGGCCACATGAAAATCGACAGCCATTTCATGAAGTTTGTTACATATCTCGAAAGCATATCGGTGTACGCCTGTTGCTTTTTGGGTTAAGTATCTTCCATTAACTACAAACATATTATGTCAATTTTTGGGTAACCAATCTTTGTTTTGTTCTACAAATATATTCACTAAACTATCCAGTTGGTGTATCTTATTATCAATATTGGATGAGTTAAGTTCATATTCCGGATTATAAATATTTTCGAGTACTTTGTCTGTCAATGCCGGAGAGAAGTGTGTAACGTCCGAATAGTTATTCAGATCGGTAATCTCATTCATGTTGAAAAAGAACATCAATCGGGCATTGTTGTATGCCTTTAAAGACTGTTGCAGGTGATATATGAAATCGATGAACTGGTCGTAATACCCACTTTCTTTGGTATGATACCAATAGAGAGCCGAGTATGGAGACAATACAATTGTATATTGAATATCTTTATGATCGTCTATAGCCATATTTTCCAGTAATGAAGCAAGTTTGCTCTGCATGCGTTCCTTCATTCCATCGAGTCGCTGGATAGATACTGTTTGTCCACTTAAGTAAAGATCCTTTACATGATCGGCATCGTAATAGTTCAAATAACTGTTGTTCCCTATTTGATCTATTTCTGTTTTCATCACATACTCTACGGGTATCTGTTCTTTACTTTTCAGATATAGAGGTAGTATCAGGTCGATGGGTAAGAAGCGTATGCATGCTTCATATCCATATAGATACTGTAGCTTATTGATAGGTTTGTCTTCGTATAGGAATCGCGGATAACGGACTTCTTCAAAGCCGAGATTGAACTGAGGAATGTCAAAGTTTATAATGAATGATTTTACACTATCTTTTTTGACTAACGAGTATAGATATTTCATTTCTTCGTTGTTCATTCCTCCGCTTGATAGCTTAACAGGTTTAACAGAAGGATTATTCTTTTTGAGAATAGATATATCATAATTCTGCACCATCGATGATCCGAGTACAACAGTATTGTAGTCGTAGTTGCGTGCGAGTCCTCCATTTTGCAGCCATGGACTCAGAAAATAGCGTCCATCTTCATTGACTCTGAACTGGAAAAATGGATCAACAATATAAGTAAGACAGCCCACGCCTAGCAGCATTACAATAGAGGCTATTGTAAATACACTAAGGAATTTTTTGAATGAGTTTTTATTCTCTATCTTATTCATAGGCTAGAAGTTGAAATAAATAAACGCACCTACTCTCGAGAAATGAATTACCGACACCGTGAACAGCAAGGCAATAACCATCGCGTTTTTTACTGTCGGTTTGAATTCATTGTACTTATCTATACTGTTCTTAGGATATAAAAACACCAATGTAGTCAAAATAGACAGGATAGCCAATACATATATCACAGCCATAGAGTCGGGATATGTTATGCTCGTGTTGTAAGCCATGTGGGCTATACCACTGAAGTTGAAACTCTCAGGAGCGAACATGTTTTTAAGAACGGTCAGAGCTATGTCGAATGTCGGCGAACGGAATAATACCCATGCCGCATTTACAAACATAAATGTGAAGAATATCCGTATGAGGTTGGGTATTTTCTCCAGATGCTTCATGAATAGCCTCTCAAATATGCGTACTACCCCGTGTGCAATACCCCATACGATGAAAGTCCAAGCTGCGCCATGCCAAATACCACTGACAAAAAATACGGCAAACAGATTGAAGCATGTACGGGCAAGACCTTTGCGATTCCCCCCCAGCGGATAATATATCAGTACGGCCAGAGACCGACCTAATGTGATGTGCCACCGTTTCCAAAACTCAGTTATACTTACTGACTTGTATGGAGAATAGAAGTTGACCGGAAGGTTGATGTTCATCATCTTAGCCAATCCTATTGCCATATCGGAATATCCGCTAAAGTCGAAATATATCTGAAACGAATAAGACAGGGCGGTCAGCCATGAGGTCGCAAAACCAAGCTTTTCGGGCGATAGGTATGAGTAAAATA
Source organism: Dysgonomonas sp. 37-18 (assembly GCF_001899125.1). NCBI lineage: Bacteria > Pseudomonadati > Bacteroidota > Bacteroidia > Bacteroidales > Dysgonomonadaceae > Dysgonomonas > Dysgonomonas sp. 37-18. The sequence continues at coordinate 187,168 of NZ_MKVC01000023.1, forward strand.
CAAAATTGTCGAGCGTATCGGCTATTACAGCTTTCTTGAAAAGACCGATAACAAAGATGAAAAGACCGGCTGAAAAGTTCTTTGCATTGAAAAAACGATTTTTCTCATCTAGATATTGATGCAGCACATCTTTAAGAAACACTATAGGCCCTGCTACTAACTGAGGAAAGAATACGATAAACAATGTATAATCCCAAAAGTTTGGTACTTTTTCTTCACGTTTTAAGACGCTGATAAGAAAAGCTATTTGTTGGAATGTGAAAAAGCTGATGCCGATAGGCAGCATGATATGTTTTATTACAAACTGCGTGTCGAAGGCATAGTTGATGTTTTCCAGAAAGAAATTGGAATATTTATAATAGCCTAAAAGCACAACGTTGAATATAACACCTATTGTAAATAGTATTTTACGTGTAGGGGGCCTCGCTATATTCTGCACGCCGGTTGCAACAGAATAGTTGACTATCACAGAGGACATAATCAAAGCTATATACCAGAGATGTTCGAATCCTTGAAAAAATATAGCTCCATAAAATATCAGTGATGCTACGATCAAGAATATTTGCTGGAATCTGCGGCTTACATAACGTGCCATCCCGAAGTATAGCAAGAGTACTAGCGGCAGATAAATAAATACAAAACTGTATGTAGAGAATATCATATATTAAGTATTCTGCTGTTCTATATCTTTATAGGTTTTATCACTATACCAACTTCTCTTCACGAATAACTTACTTAATCCGATCCAAAACTTCATTTTAAACCTGTTCCAACTTTTGTTATTACTTTTTGTTTCGGTGAAATAATCATCGTTGGCAATGATATTAAAATAACGTTTTTTTTGCTCCATTCCTCCCTTCAGGTACTCAATATGATGCGTAACTGTTTTTGATTTGGGAAAGACATAAAAACGTCCCTCTTTGATGTTTGGTATATAGGGGTATTTGTATTTCACATAACTAGGAACATGCACAGGTGTATTTTCCTTTATCCACAGATAACCTGCGTTTGTATCTCTCAAGAAGTTGGATATATGACATTCGGGAAAAAGTTCAAAATCAAAGATTCCCGAATTTTTGATAATATATTGTGTCTTGATAATTGCAAAATCTGTAGCTAAGGCATAGTATTTGTCATACCAGTCGGCACTGGCCCAAACTGCAAAATCAGATTTGTCAAGTAAGCTTGTATATTTAGAGATAATACGATCACCGTACATCCATGTGTCAGCTTCGAGGATAAGGGTGTATTTGCAGTCTGATGGAATATATTTAATACCTTCCATTAGTAATTGCGAATTGCCTCGCCTATGTCCTGCGTTCTCCTCCAGTATTACGAGCTTGTCGATGAGCGGTAACGAATCGGGAGTGACCTCATAGCCATTGTTCTTGCCATTGCTGACAACAATTGTATAATAATCATTTTCCTTCCATGTATCAGATATGATCCGAAGATTATGTTTCAAATCTTCAATCCTGTCATATACACGTATCAGAATTGCTACTTTCATCTAGTTTTATTTAGTATACCAGGTTTCTAATCCCTTTTTTGTAAAAGTGTATGGTTGTATCTGCGCGTCCAATCCTTGTAAAGCTTTCGCTACGGAAAAACGTGTATTTCTCGGACAATAGAAAAACACATATCCTCCACCTCCGGCCCCCGATATTTTGCCTCCTGTGGCTCCGGCGGATATGGCTGTATTGTATAGTTCTTCGAAAAGCGGAGTGGAAATTCCGTCCGCCATGTCTCGTTTGTAAGTCCATCCCCGATGCAAAACATCTCCTATTTCGTCCAGATTATTTTTCAGAATAGCTTCCTTTATTTCATAAGACTGTTTTTTTATCTGATGCATTGCTTCTATTGACCTTTCTTGATGATCTTTAACATTCTTTTGTTGCTTTTCGATGATATCTCCCGAATTTCTACTCGAGTTGGTGTAGCAAAGCAACAAGTTGTTAGATAGCTCATTGATTATTTCGTTGCGGATGCGTAGAGGATTTACAATCACTTTGTCATCTGCATAGAATTCCATAAAGTTAAACCCTCCGAATGCTGCGGCATACTGATCTTGTTTTCCTCCTGCTTGCTTTAGGTCTATCCGTTCTATCTGATATGCAAGATATGCCAGGTCGTAATCGCCCAAAGGCAAAGAGAGCCATTCGGTATATGCACCCAATATAGCAATGGCTAGGGTAGAGGACGTTCCTAGTCCCGAGCCAAAAGGAACTTCGAGAGCACAGGTCAGCGTAAAAGATAAAGGCTTTTTTATAAAGTCTTTGATTACCCTGTTGTATATACCTTTCATCAAATCGGCTTTATCGTTGGCGATAGGTAGTTCGATCGCAGAATCGAAAATATATTCCTCATTTGTTTGTGGAATACGGAATACAATTTTGTTGTCGGTGCGAGGTTCAATATTTGCGAATGCATACAAATTTATAGTTGCATTCAATATACATCCTCCATACAAATCCGAGTATGGAGATACATCGGTTCCTCCACCTGCTAATCCTAATCGGAATGGGGCTTTACTTCTTATTATCATGACTTGATATTTTAAAATATCTTGAGCAGACTATCTGCAAACTTATATAGATTTTTGTAATGTCCGTTAATGTTCTCGTATATTTTATGACCTTCGGGATATTTATCACCCACTAGTATTGTGTACATTCCCACTTTGTTGCCGAATTCAATGTCTGACATGCTATTGCCTACCATAATTGAATTTTCGAACTCTATTTCGGGGAAATCAGTAAGTGCTTTAAAAGCCATTCCCACATTGGGTTTTCTGTTTATAGAGTCAGATGTCAGATCGGTACAATAATATATTCGATCTATATGTCCGCCTGAAGCTTCTATCTGGGATAGCATATAGCTATGTACTTCTTCCAAGTCGGATACGCTCATCTTGCCACGGCCAACTCCACGCTGATTGGTGACAATGAAAATGCGTTCGAATCTAGAAGATAACATTCTGATAGCCTGTAAAGTTTTGTCCGTAAATACAAATTCTGGTATATTCTTGACATAATCGCTGGGGCGTTCTACATTAATAACGCCATCTCTATCAAGAAATAAATACTTGTATTTGTCTAAATTTTGTTTGTCCATATTAATTTTACAAGTTCTTAAAATCTTGATTTGCCTTCGCAAAGTCGGAAGGAATTCCTATGTCGATAAAATAACCTTCTTGCACACAGCCGTAGAATGGAATATCGCTGATGTGCTTTTCCATCACATCTTTTTCGAAAGAAAATATTTCAGGGAGGCTAAGTGTCGAGAACAGGTTTTTGTTTATTACGTATACTCCTCCATTGATTAATCCCTTTGCACAATGCTGTTTCTCGTTAAAGCGAATGATGCGTTCCTTTTTATCCAAATCGACAGAACCATAACGGTCAAAATTTGTCATAGGTTTCAATGCTAGGGATATCATCGCTTTCTTTTCTTTATGAAACTCTGCTAGCAGAGTAGTATCTACATCAAAGAATGTATCTCCGTTGAAGATAAAGGCTTTATCTGTTTCTACTTTTTCGAATGCCAGCTTGATTGCCCCGCCTGTTCCTAAGGGAGAATCTTCTACGACATAAGATATCTTGAAAGGGTATGACTTGCCGTCGAGCCACTGTAGTATAACTTCCGATTTATAACCCAATGAAAGAATCAGGTGATCGAATTGCTGATTTTTTGCATAGTCGAACAAGTAACTCAAAAATGGTTTTCCGGCTACTTCGGCCATGCATTTCGGAACATCACTTACTACCGATTGTAAACGTCTACCCAGCCCTCCGGCTAATATAATACATTCTTTCATTTTGCTGTTTTTGCTATTACGGCTTCTTTATATCTTATTGCTTATACTTCTTTGCTTCATTTTTATTTTGCTCTTCGTATATAGCTTAGGCATATATACGTAATATTTATAGAACATAAAATAGAAGAATATGATGTATAATATGAGATTTAAGTCGATAAGTCCTTTTACATTCAGCGCCAAGGTGTATACAAAAATCGATATGGCAACCATATTAACACCCCAGTCTTTTGTTAAGCTAAGTTTTATGATATATAGCTGATATACGAAAAATCCCAGAGTTCCTATTATTCCCGAGAAGAATAGGAGCCGGCTATATCCCACATCGGTACCAAAAAATGTGGCTGTCCCTTGCCCTATAATCAGCTCTGAGAATTTTGTCGGTATCAAAAACATCTGAGATAATCCACTTGAAGACTTTGTTTCTAATCGCCCGTGTACAAAGAGGTTTGTAAACAATTCGAAAGCCCAGTCAGTAAAGCTCGAAAAGTAAAACATTGCAAAAGTATATCCGGCGACCATCAGGAATGCCGCAGCTATGACAAATGTCTTCGCTTGTTTCTTCACTGCCCTGTTGTCCCACAAATACAATACCGCAATAAGAGCAAACCCCACCGCCATACCTACAATCGTTGTACGAGCCATAAACAGACCGATATAAAAAATAAATACGTACAATGTAGCCAGTATAATAAATTCTTTGGTAGTAAGTTTCATTCTCATAAAGAGATAGGAAAGTAAGATAAGGGCAATACCACTGATTGCTCCTGCTCCAAAGAACCCGATGCCATATCCCAACAGGCGTTGCCCTCCGGCTTCCTCCATGATTTCTTCAGTGTACTCTCCACCTTCCATCTGTAAAGATATGAGGAATTCTTTAACAGGATCGCTTATATACATCAAAAATGCGCAAAGAGACTGTAATGCGATGGCTCCGATAATGTATAAGAGAACTGTGTTGAGGGTAGGTTTTTTATGTATCTTAAATATAAGTAACATAATAATATATGCTGTAAAGAACCAGGCAATCCTACTCTTTACATAGTCGAAGCTAAATCCTCCGTCATCGACTCCATTGTACCATACCGAAGTGTAAAAAATCAGAAATAAAGCAAAAGTGGCAACCATCACATATACAACTTCCCGAAATGGAAAACGATGATAGGCATAGATAGCTAGTCCGATCAAACCCGATAGAGAAATGAAAGATGAGCCTCGTACATCCAAAGCCTGTGGATAAATATAATAGAACGTTACCAATAAAGGAACCAACATTGGTAATACCTGTTTCAATTTAGGCATACACTTTATCTAAATACTAGTTTGTAAATAAGGGACTTTTTATATCTGAGTCTAAAAGTACACTTTGTATAAAAAATAGCCAAATCTCTTGATGTATAATTTCTTTCATCGTATAAAGATGAGGCTTTCATCGTCTTTATTACTTTCAGACCTAAACGAGAATTTGCACACAGACGTAACCATGTAAGCGAAAGAAGCTTCACCAGATAATTTTCGTCACAGAAGTCTTTGTCTTTATTCAGTTTGAGTAAGGAAACCATAAATGCTTCACACTTGTCAAGATAGTCGAATGACGATTGTAAAGGAACACATTCTGCTACAGAAGTATAGATATTTATAAAGTCGTCATTGATAGGCAAGCCCAAATGCTTGCAATGTATTTTAAACACCTTCTTCTTATTCTCTGTTTGCAGTTCTTCGTGCAAAGAGGATACCTGTTGCTTATGCACGCGATATAGTAACAAAGGCTCACTCAGATTTCCCAACTTTGTTTTATACATAGCTTCGGACCACAATGCATAGTCTTCGACATGTAAATACTCCGGCTCAAATTTTAATCCCAGGTCGGTAAATACTCTCTTGCGAATCATTACCGCCGGATGGCATATTCCCGACCGAAAAAGCATATATCCTCGCAACTCCCGATCGTGTGTCGGGCTATGGTTCAGATCTTTTTTATTCGGATTTTCTGATCGGAAGGCATAAAACTGTGTACTTACTATATCATGATCGGTATGTTTCTCCAAGAATGCGACTTCCTTTTCGATGCGAGTAGGCAAGGAGATATCGTCAGCATCCATACGTGCTATATAATCACCTTTGCACAGCAAGATACCTTTGTTCAATGTTTGTATTAATTTCAGATTCTTTTCATTGGTGAAAACACTTATACGGGAATCTTTTTCTGCCATAGCCTGTAATAAGTCTCCTGTTCTGTCAGTAGAACAGTCATTTATGGCTATAACTTCAAGGTTACGGTATGTTTGATTTAGAATCGAATTGATCGATTCTTCCACATACCTTTCTACATTATAGCAGGGTATTAATACAGAGACTAAAGGCTGGCTCATTTTTTATTTGCTACTATTGTGTTAAAGACAGCGCCATAACTGTCTACCATTTTCTCTATCGTAAAATTTGCAAGATATGATTGTCTTGCATTCTCAGACATACTTTTCTGAATGTTTTCGTCAGATAAAATATATTGTATTTTTTCTTCAAAGATAGAGGCTTTATTCTCTACCGCAAAACCATTCTTTCCGTCCAATACTTCTGTAATACCTCCTACAGCAGATGCAACTACCGGAACTTTGAATGCCAGAGCTTCAAGTATCGACATTGGCAACCCCTCGTAGTTGGATGGTAATATGAAAACATCAGCGTACCTTAAATAAGTAAAAGCAGAGTGCATTTCACCCAAGCAAAATACATTGGGCGGCAATCCCTCTATTTCCTCTTTGTTACCAATCCACACAAAGGCATATTGAGGCATTTCATGTGCTATATCCAGAAATAAATCGAATTTCTTTTGTTTCGATATTCGCGAAATACACATGATTGTTTTGGGATAATCTTTTTTTATACTCTCTAACTTTTCAGTCAGAGGATCTTGTTCAATTTTGTTTGTCAGATAGTGATCTGCAACGCCATTGTATATCCTTTCTACGTTTTTATAGATATTTTCTTCCTTCATCATATCCACATCGTATTGGCTCACCCCAATGATGCAGAATGCTTTGTGCTTCAACAATTTTTCGATAACTAAGAATTTCCGAAAAGCAGTCCTTATCGAATCAAATCCATGTACAGTATATACAATTGTTTTACGACCGAAGACTAATCGCCCGATCGCTCCCATCTTGGAAGAGTGCAGATGCACAATATCGGGTTTGTATTTGATACGGTAATAAAATAATTTCAATAAAAGCATTATATCTTTTATTGAAACCTCTTTACAATGATTGTTTAGCTTAATGCGGGTAAAATTATCTCCCAAATTACTCCAGGCTTCGCCATTACCTCCATATAGGAGAAAGAGTTCGTGCTCAGAACTGAATTTTTTTACCAGGTCTGCAACTATAGTCTGGGCGCCGCCATATTCAGAAACCGTAATAACCTGGAAGATTTTCATGTAATTATCTTGTAGAATTGTTTGCTCTAACTGTTATCTCCATTGATGCAAAGATAACATTTTTTATATCTTTTGTGTTACATATCTCTGTTTTATGACAATAACAAGACTGTATCACGAAGCTAATGCTAATCTTTTCCACTTGTAATATCCCATTATAGAGACAACGAAAAAGATAAAAAATAAACAGCCCGACATAATATCATGTTGAGCAAAGAGTAAGATGCTTGAAATTAAATTTGCAGGAATAACCAATAGCCATTGCTCTACCCACTTTCGGGAGATCATCCACAGTGCTACAATGTTGAGGGAGGTCGTGAGAGAGTCTCCAATCGTGATATATACGTTATTGGCACTAAACGAAATAAGGATGCCATAGATAAATATGGCTATAAGAGCTACTCCTATTATTATAGGCAGGGTGTAACGTTTGGTGGCGTGAGAGATGATCTCATCTCCTGTTTCTGTATCCCTGTTGCGGAATATCCATATCAGCCAGCCATATATAGATGCCCCAAAAAAATAGATGTATATACCCATGCTGGCATATAGCTGCGTACTATAGAATATATAGAAATAAAAAGCTGCCATGACGATACTTGCAGCCCACATCCATACATTGGCTTTGTATTCTAAGTAAAGGAAAATAAGGCCGATAATGGCTCCAACTATACTGACCCAATTATTTTCTATAAAATATTCTATCATTGTTGTATATAAAATTGTGGGATGTTTTACTGCATCCCACAAAGTAAATCAAAATATATCAAAACCGATATCTTATCTTGCCCATCACGTTAGCTCCCGCCTGAGGAAATAACCCTTTATAAACTTGTTCTGTTCCATCTGCAAACTTATATGTATCTACCCATGCATTTGCATTATACTTTACATTTGTCAGATTGTTGATGAAAAACTGAAAATCAAATTTCCCTACTTTCTTCGCATCCAAGGTGTATGATGCTGCAAAGTCAGTAACGAAATAATCTGACAAGCGGTTATCAGGGTTTGAGGTATTGTCATAATACATTCTGCCAACGTACTTGTTGATGAAAGAGAAGCTTATATCTTCTTTTTCGAATGGCTTGAACGTAACCGTAAAGCTGCCGACTGTATTTGGTGAAAATGAAATGTCGGTAGATTTGAATGTTTCTGATATCTGCCCTAAGCTATTCCAGTCTGTTTGATTGTCGTAGTAAGGATAGTAAACAGTGTGATTCTTTATCTTGTTACGGCTCAGGGTTAAGTTTCCGGCTAGCTGTAGCCAATAGTTAGGCGTATAAGACAATGCCAGTTCTATACCTGTACGATAGCTGTTGGGTACATTTTCTTGCAATTTATAACCAACGTCGTTCAACTTTCCGGTCTGTACCAACTGGTCTTTATAATTCATGTAATAAAGATTGGTACTAAAAGCTATTGTCGCATTCGCATATTTGTAACCCAGCTCATAGTCATACAACCGTTCGGAAGTAATGGGGATTCCTCCTTCTTTGAGAGATTCTTTTAGGTCGGCACGCAGAGGCTCTCTGTTGGATATACCCAACGATCCGTAAATCTCGTTATAATCTGCAAAGCGATAAGATACTCCCCCTTTTGGATTAATAAAACTGTAGTAGTTTTTGCTTGACAGATTTGTAAGATCATCATCGATCCCTTTCATGCGATAGTCTACATAGCGTTCTTGCACTTCTGCGAATATCGACAGATTGGTCATCGGTTTGTATTCTGTTTTCAGGAAAACATTCATGTCTTGTTTATCGGCATTATTTCTATACCATTCGTAACCAACAGGTATATTCTGGTTGAACTTTACCCAGAGTAATCGCCCATAATGAGTTCCATCATAATAGCTATACATGCTCCCTAAGGTAAAATCAAACTTCTCTTTTTCCCATTTCAGATTTACCCCTCCTACATACAAATGATTCATCATCAGTTTGCGACGTATAAGATCTGATTTTTTGTAAGTAGTACCATCTACAGTCTGATTTTCGAGTCCGAATTCTGAAAATTTACGCCCTGTTTTATAATTTTCGTAATAGCCATAGCCATGATTATAACTCAAGTTTACATTCAATGTCAATGCATTTGTCAGATAACGGGTATATATCAGCTGTCCGATATTCGAATAGTAGTTATCCGTTTCGTTATCATAATAGCGTGTATTGCCATTGTCGTCTTTATATTCCCCTGCCGGATTGTATCGCCTGTTTATAGCCAGCATGCTCGGATCGATACCTTCCCATGTAATGCCGGTATGCTGTATTCCGTTCATATAAATCAGCCGTATCAGTTGCCTGTCGGAGTAGTGAGACAATGCGGCATAGATATTCTTATGGTCTACCTTTCCGTTACGGATATACCCGTCACTCTTTACGTAAGAGTATCTTGCGTCTAACGACAATCCGCTTTTCATAATGCCTGTACCTGCTGCTCCCGACAATAATAGTGTATTATATTGTCCGTAGGCTGTAGATATGTCGGCATAGGGTTTGGGTTTTCCTCCCAGCGTTTGCATCGAAATACTAGCCCCGAAAGAGGCCGCACCGTTGGTAGATGTTCCTACTCCGCGTTGCACTTGCATACTTTGCAATGAGTTTGACAAATCCGGCAAATTGACCCAGTATACTTCCTGACTTTCAGGATTATTCAGCGGCATCCCATTCAGAGTGATATTAATACGGTTGGCATCAGTTCCACGAATGCGAAACGAAGTGTTCCCTACAGCCGTTCCACCTTCAGTATACGAGACTACAGATGGGAGGGTTTGCATTATAGCCGGAATGTTTTTTGCGGCGTTGTCTCCTTTTAGTTGTTTTTCGGTCAGACTAGAGTATGCTACCGGAGCATCCTGACCTACACGTGTTGCAGACACAACAACTTCATCTAGTTTTACAACTTTCAAACTATCTGCTTTTTGTTGTGCGAAAATTCCCATTCCATTTATCAATATTATGGAAAGAGAGAGAAAGACCTTTTTCATTTAAAATATAAATTTTGCCAGACATACGTAAATATGTCCTGATGTTAAACAAAAAAGGGGTTTGATAAGATAATTTCCCGAATGTTAAAGATATGCGTGTGCGCAATTGCATATTTCTCTATCCCTCCGCCGGCATTACCCGGATCAGGTGTATGGGTGTGATCTCAGCCCGTTATTTTAAGGCACCCCTAAGATTTCGTTGTCAAAGATAGATATTCTATTTTGATATATAACAAGCAGTCACTTATAAAAGTTTTCTATAACTATTATTCCCGATGTTACAAAACCTCATTTTCATAGTCATATATATAAGATAAAATTATTTAACTTTGTCACTAAATTATTTAATTATGAAATACTATATGAACAAGCTTTGCGTAATCTTATTGACTCTCCTCATTTTAGTCGGATTCTCGTCGTGTGAAACGGATGAGAATTACTATTGGAAGTCAGGCACATTGGATATAAAGTTTAATCTTAATATAGATCACAATGGTTATGGACAAGCATATACAACTGTAAGGATTACTGAAATACCACAATTCAACCCCTCAAGAGAGGATCTTATTGGTATAAAAACAAATGACTCGTGGATTACAATATCAAATCTTTTAAGAGGAGATGTTATTAACAGGTTTTACATCGAAGTTCCAGGTGTCGGTGTTTATGCTTACGAAACACCAATAAGCATAAGAGAAGATGCCGCAAAGATTACAATCGATGATAATGCTTATTTTAACTTCATGAGGAATGTTAATGAATTATTATATCGTAATGGAGCTGTAGATATGAAGATTACGTTTTACTCAAATATATATGACGGAGGTCCTGCATATTTTGATATTAGTAACAACCTCGATTTGGAAGTTAGAGATTAGTAAAAATGTATGGTAATACATCTCTATTATCCGACTATCTCTCTGAGATACAACAGATAGATAAAACCAATCTATCGCTAAGAAATAAATATATCTGCCTCAAACAGATACTGGAAAGAAGCTGCAAGGAAATCACTAAAGGTGAATCTTTGCAGTTTCCTTCTTTATTTTCTCGGCTGGTCTTCATATCTCAAAAGTATGATTTGCCTAAGCGTATAGAGTGGCGGTTACATACAATCCGTATAAAGAGTTCTTTTCTGCAAAGAGATGAGAATAATCTGATTACACCCAAACAATACGACGATGCTAAACAAAGCATAGAGTTGTTTTATGCATTTTTGCAAGGTGATCATAACCCTGAAATACCCGAAGGTGTCGAACAAGAGGATAAGAAAACCTTACCGCTGGATAGACTGCGTGTGCAGGTGTTGGATATAGATAAAGAAAACCAGTTACTGATCTGTCAACCCGAGACTTTACCTCAAGAAAGATTAACGGTAAGATACAATGTGTCTGCAAATGAGATATTCAATCCTACTATCGATCGTTTGTGGATTGGCGCCCAGCTAAATCTGCTAGATGTGAGAAAGGATGGACACGGCTGCTACATTCCTTCCGTATTTGTACTTGAGCCTGACTATCTGATCGATGCTTCGGCAATGGCAGAGTGTTTTCAACCGTATGGTAATTCTCACTTGCATTACTTCCGCAGAAAGTTTGAGCCGAATGCGAATTCTCACTATATACTGTTAGGAAATCTGGCAAACTTCTTTCTCGATGAGCTTATATATACCGAAAATCCCCGAACATTGAAGTTTGAAGATGTGTTTCTAAAATCTTTCCGTCAGATGCCCTTCGAATATGCATCATGCCAAGACATAAAGGACAATTTGGATTTTCGCAACTTCATGTCGAGGGCAGAAAGCCAGTTTAATAATATCCGGCGAGTAATAATAAACGATATGCCCACAAACGGCTTTGATACTACCCTGTGTACATTAGAGCCTTCCTTCTTTTGCGAGAAATACGGTTTTCAAGGACGGCTCGACCTGTTGCAACTCTCCGATGAGGAGGATGGCGCAGACCGTATCATAGAATTAAAGTCGGGCAAGCCACCTTATCCTCGTGAAGATGTAACAAAGATCGCTTCGAACCACGAAACGCAGACTGCTATCTATCGGCTCATGATACAAAGTGTATTCAACAAGGATGCACGTCATATCTATCCTACGATTTTATATTCGAGTGCCGACAATGCCGGAGAGAATATCCGTTTTGCAGCCAGATACCAACGCTTGGAGAAAGAGATTATCAATACCCGCAATCTGATTGTCACTACCGAACACGACTTGTATTCGGGCGATGTGCAAACGGTAGAACAAATTTTCAAAGAGCTCTTCAGTTTAGATAATTATGGTAGAGCACCTCAGTTCTTCATAGATAAGCTAAAAGAGTTGGAGGACGTTCTTACTAAATCATCTCCATTAGAAAAGACATACGCCTATCGCTACATTAACTTTGTGGCAAGGGAATTATACTTGCAAAAAACAGGAGATGAGAATTTTGATACAGCAATGAGTGTCTCAGCCCTGTGGAATACAACTTTCTCCGAACGCAAAGACGCTTTGGATCTGATCTCTGATCTCGAGATAGAAGATATAGACGACAGTGGTCGGGATATGGTGATCCGATTCAATCGATTAGCCCCTCAAGATTGTGTGAACTTTCGGGTAGGAGAAATCTGTATCTTATATCCGAAGAAAGATGAGGAAGATACGGTACTCACCAACCAAATACTAAAAGGCACAGTTGTAGAAATATCATCTCATTCGGTAACCCTCCGTTTTAGATACAAGCAGCGAAACAGAGCTTTCTTCTCTCGTTACAGGCTTTGGGCGGTAGAGCACGATAAACTCGATCATGGGTATAATGCCATGTATAAAAGCCTGTTTGGTTTTCTCTCTGCTCCTGCCGATAAGAAGGAACTCTTGCTCGGACTTAAAGAGCCGAACTGTATCTCCCATGAGAACCGTCCCGACAAAGAACTGACTCAAGAGGAGAGGGGCGAAAGCGTTATAAAGAAAGCCTTGTCGGCTGATGATTATTTCCTTATCGTAGGGCCTCCGGGTACAGGCAAGACGTCCATCTTTGCACGGGAACTCATCGAGCGTCTTCATGCAAAAGAAGATAACAACATCCTTGTTATGGCATATACCAATCGTGCTGTAGATGAGTTATGTGCTGCTATCTGTCAAGCATTTTCAGAAGAAGAATTCGTGTGTGACCGATATATCCGTATAGGTTCGGAACTATCATGCGGAGAACCATATCGACATCGACTGTTGCAGAATATCTCATATAAAGCTACAAACCGCAAAGACCTATTACAGGCAATCGCCTCAACTCGGATATTTGTAGGAACATTAGCGTCTATCATGGGTAAGCTGGAACTATTCGACCTGAAACATTTTGATGTGGCAATTATCGATGAGGCTTCACAAATATTGGAATCTCAGATAATAGGTCTGCTTCCACAGTTTGATAAGTTTATTATGATTGGAGATCACAAGCAGTTGTCTACTATTACATTGCAGGATGAATTCCGATCGAAGGTCGATGGCAGCATCTTAAATGATATTGAGCTTTACGATTGCCGTGAATCTCTTTTCGAACGGCTGTTCCGTATTTGCCAAAAACAAGGATGGACGCATGCCTATGATACACTTACATATCATGGACGTATGCATCAGGATATTGCACGTCTTGTAAATGCTCACTTCTATGACAATATATTAAAGATCGCAACCGAAAGGCAGCAAGCCGACTTGAATTATCCTTCTTTTGATTCGAATGATCCATATCAGACCATGATATCAAACAAGCGGGTTTGCTTTATTCCTGTCAGAGAGGTTGATAATGCAAATATATCCGATAAAACGAACGATGCCGAAGCCGAAATTGCTGTCTCCTTGTCAATCGCTTTACTGGATATCTACAAGGCTAATAATCTTCTTTTCGACCCTCAAAGAACGCTTGGTATTATCACTCCATACCGAAATCAGATAGCCCTGATCAGGAAAAAGCTCGAAGAAACAGGTATTTCCGAATTGTCTGATATTATGATTGATACCGTAGAGCGTTATCAAGGTAGCCAGCGCGATGTGATTATACTTTCCTTCTGTTTCAATAAATCTTACCAACTCAAAAACTTTTGTAGTATGAACCGAGAGGGAACAGTAGATCGTAAACTCAATGTTGCTCTTACCCGTGCACGTGAGCAGCTCTTTCTGATTGGTAACGATTATATACTGCACCAACATCCGATATACAAGAAGATACTACAACATATTACATGAATTCTCTATAAAAAGGTGACAGATGTCACTTTTTAAATTTTAGGTATAAGTAATTGGTGTATAGTTCTATATGCTGTATTTTGAATGCAAAAGGTGACAAAAGTGACACTATTTCATTGTTTTTCTATATGTAACCTTTTATTTATTTCTGCCTTTCGCTAAAGACCGGAATAATGGGGAACAGTATCCGAATATACCCTCTATATAAGATAAATAGAAAGAGATATGATAATAAAAAAAGCTGTTTGAAGAGCAAAATATAGTTTTACTCTTCAAACAGCTTCTTCACTATTCCTAGATTGCTTTGCTTATATTAGTGCTTTTCTTTCAATGCTTCGAAGATTAAGCCTGCTATCTCTTCTGCCAACTCAGGATTGTCTTTTATCACTTCTTTTGCCGACTCACGTCCTTGTGCCAGTTTGGTTTCATTGTAGCTGTACCACGAACCGCTTTTCTTGATGATACCAAGTTCTGCACCAAGGTCTATGATTTCTCCCGAGCGAGAGATACCCTCACCGTACATGATATCGAATTCAGCCTTGCGGAAAGGAGGTGCAACTTTATTCTTTGCTACCTTCACGCGTGTCTGGCTACCCCTTACCTCATCTCCGTCTTTCAATTGTCCGATACGGCGAATATCAAGGCGTACAGATGCATAGTATTTCAGGGCATTACCGCCGGTAGTTGTTTCGGGCGAACCGAACATAACACCGATCTTGTCGCGCAACTGGTTGATAAATATACAGATGGTGTTTGTTTTGTTGATAGCAGCAGTTAATTTACGCAAAGCTTGCGACATCAAACGAGCCTGTAATCCCATTTTTGAATCGCCCATCTCGCCTTCTAGCTCTGCTTTAGGAGTCAGTGCGGCAACCGAGTCGATAACAATGATATCGATAGCCGAAGAACGAATCAATTGCTCTGCTATTTCGAGAGCTTGCTCACCGCTGTCGGGCTGTGATATATATAGGTTTTCGATGTCAACTCCAAGTTTTTCGGCATAAAAACGATCGAATGCATGTTCAGCATCCACAAAGGCTGCTATACCTCCTGCTTTTTGTGCTTCGGCTATAGCATGTATAGCCAAGGTTGTTTTACCTGACGATTCGGGACCGTATATTTCGATCACTCTGCCGCGAGGGTATCCGCCTACACCGAGTGCAGCGTTCAGGGCTATAGAACCTGTAGAAACAACAGCTATCTCATCGATTTTATCATCGCCCATTTTCATTATCGAGCCTTTTCCGTAGCTCTTCTCTATCTTGTCCATTGCAGCTTGCAGAGCTTTCAGCTTCTCTGTGTTTGGGGCTGCTTTTTTTTCTTTTTCTTCTGCCATTATTTCTCTTTGATAATTATATGAAACTTTTATTTATTTAGATCTAATATTTGTTGAGCGTGCTCTTTGGTTTTTATTTCCTTCGGAGTTATTATTTGCTCTATAATGCCCGATTCGTTTATCAGGAATGTTGTGCGAAATATGCCCATGTATTTACGTCCGGCAAGTGTTTTCTCACCCCATACACCGAATTGCTCCACAAGTCTTTTGTCTGTATCGGCAATCAGCGGAAAAGGCAATTGTTGCTTTTCTATAAACTTCTGATGCGATTTTTCGTTGTCGACACTAACACCCAGTATTTGGTAACCGGCTTTTCGGAGTTGCGAAAAGTTATCTCGCAAACTACAAGCCTCAGCTGTACAGCCCGGGGTATTGTCTTTCGGATAGAAATATAATACAAGCTTACTCCCTTGATAGTCGGATGCTTTTACTTCTTTTCCGTCCTGATCGATTCCTAAAATTACAGGTATTTTATCTCCAACAGTAAGTGCCATATTTATATTGTTTTATTTTTGTATATAGAATGTCTTTTCGTATTCGCTTTTTTTATCTCTAACATTGTTTCTCAGGTCAATAGCTTCGTTCGATATATCTGTAAACTTAGCGGACGCTTTGTTGTACACTATAGCGTCGGTGTTCGCATCATCGCCCAGTGTTCCCAAATGTTCCAGAGCAATAACCTTGTCTTTTACAGCACTGAGGTATGCCAGTACTGCCAGTTGGTAACTCTCTCCCCCTTTGTATATCGGAGTCTCTTTTACGGTCGTCAGGTATTTATCGATTTCCTCCAGAGTTTCTATTCTGTTTTTCGTGAGGTTAGCATTCGCTTTTTTATCCCATACATCTTGCACCAATTTTTCATATCTGGAGTATGCTGCATCGCTATAATTGACGGCATCCAGTAATAAATAATTGTAATGCGTTTTCGAGTCTCCTTTGTTTGTCTTTTCTACAACACGTTTTGTTACCGTCTGGGCATTTACAATTGTAACTGATCCCAGCATTGCCACTGCAATGAATAAATACTTTTTCATACTAAGGTGTGTTTTGTTTAGTTTGTATATTAAGATTGAAGGATTATTTCACTTCAAACCATTTGTCGTTGGCCGGAGGTATATAATCTTCCATTTTTTTCAGCAAACTGCCAATATTACCATCTATCAACAAAAGATCAAGATATTCATTTTTCAGGAAACCATTTTTGATCATTGTTTTCGACATCGTAATAAGCGGATCATAATATCCGTTGGTATTCAATACTGCTATCGGTTTTTTGTGTAATGCCAATTGAGCCCAAGTAAGCATTTCAAATAATTCGTCTAAGGTTCCGTATCCTCCCGCTAGAGCGATAACTCCATCGCTGATCTCGTTCATTAAGGCTTTGCGTTGGTGCATTGTTTCTACGATATGAATCTGTGTCAGGTTGGTATGTTCCAACTCCTTGCTTTTCAGAAATTCGGGTATAACACCTATTACTTCTCCTCCTTCGCTTAGTGCGCCATTGGCTACATATCCCATAAGCCCTACGTGTGCACCTCCATATACAATGCCATAGCCTTTTTGTGCGATTGTTTTTCCGAGTAGGGTTGCTTGTTCTGCAAAGATTTTATCTGAACCTGAGGCCGAGCCGCAGAATATTGATATATATTTCATTATTAATTTATAAAATTAAAAATCCAAAGAAATGTATGGATACATACATTCGCTAAAGAGTTTCCAGCAAAGATGTTTTGTCAATGCAATGTTTTCGTTTCGCTTATCTTATCATAGCAAAGATAATAATATTATTAGATAAAAAATGATATGTAAACCTGATGTTGAAAACTATTTTATCAGAGAATTAGATCAAAGACTGGCATTACTTTCTGCTTATTTTGTAAGTTTACATTTTCTATTTATAAATACGCCCCTGTTATTTTATAAAGAATATTACTAATGTGCATTAAATTAAAAATGAGGATGAAATATATATTAATCACAATTATAGCCGTATTGTCTTTTTCGGCTTGTCAGACCTCCCGTCAGGTGGGAGCAGGTATTTATGGTTGGCACAATGTAGCCGTAACCGAAGATATGAAAATCTATACAGACACCCTCAATCTGAAACAAGACGGAGCAGTGTCTTACGCCTACGAAAAACGAATATATACGTCTGCCGAAGCTCGTAAGGCCTATGTGGATAAAATAAGAGACAGGTATGTGGCGATGAAAAAGCCGGAAAAAGCTGAGAAATGGAACGATTTCAGTTACTGTATCTACTATAGTATGTACGATTGTTCAAACAGACGCTTTAGAGTCTTATCTGTAGAAGATTATGACTCGTCGGGTAAACTGATTCAGAAGACAGTCACATCCAAAGATAAACTGAGATGGCTAGAGGTGAATGCCAAAACTGTGGGTGATTACACTTTCTTCTTTGTTTGCGATTACGGAAAGTGATTTAGATGATTGATTATAGGATTTTGCCGAATGCGGTTTACTCGTCAGTCCGATTCTTTCTCTCTGATACGAACCAGCCTCATTATAATCTTATTGGGATCATCCTTATCTAAGATGGTTAGGACATCGTCTTTTAGCACAAACGTTTCTGTCCTCTGTTTTCCCATTCTATCCGTAACGGTAATAAGATTGTTGTTGATAGTATAAAAGCCTAAGCATTCTGTTTTGCTGACAAGACCATTCGTTTTTATTTCCAGATACATAGAGTCTCGGTCTATCTTCAACTCCGGAGCTACGATGGTATCTCCGTTTACTATAATGGCAGTGTCACGGTTGTGTTCCATTTCTACAGCCCAACGCCCCTCCAATGTCGGTTGAGTGCTGCATGCCATCAAGATAGTTAAGAATGAAAAACAAAAAAGTAAATGTTTCATCAATATACGGCTTTAGAGGGGTTGAAGGTAGGAAAAAATAATCAGAATCTATATAAAATGATTTTGCATTATAAACTTTCTTAATTCAAAAATCAGGCTTTATTCATTGTGTTTAACTATACTAAAAAAGGAATATACAAGTTATTTAAAGTAAACAAATGCATTTAATTGATTGTTATCATTATAAATATCTTATATTTGTTAATAATAGAATTATATAACACATAAATTACAGCACATTATGAAGGGATTTATTTTAGGTTTAGCTGTAGGTGCACTAGGTGTATATGCAGCATTGAAACTATCCGATGAGGAAACAAGGGAAGAATTGCGCACAAGAGTAAACAGCGCTACGGATAAAGCGAAGTCAGACTTAGACTATGGGTTGGCTGTAGGCAAAAGCAAGGCTTTGCGTGTAGGCGTAAAGGCAAGGCAAGAAGTAAGAAAAGGAAAACAAAAAATAAATGAAGTTACCGGCGAAGTGGCAGGAAAGCTGGCGAACGAATTGTCGGAAATAGAAGCAAAGGCTAAAGCAAATGCAGCAAAGGCTTAACTCCGTTTGTTTTATAATATAAAGAAAGAGATAATCGTATGGTTATCTCTTTTTTTTGTGTAAACAGCTTTATCTGTTTCTGTAACATGGGGAAATATTTCATATATTTATATTTTGAACAAAAATTGCACAATGAAGAAAATTGCTATCACCGGGGCTGCCGGAAACTTAGGAGGGCTCTTAGCTCAGGAACTTCAACACAAAGAAAATGTACACCTGAATTTGCTGATACACAAAAAAGATGTAGCCGAGAATCTGAAAGGTAAGAACAATGTATCTGTGTTTCGGGTTGATCTGGCAAGCCCCAAAACATTGGGAGACGTATTAGCCGGAGTTGATGTGGTTGTACATTTTGCAGGGGTTTTGTTTAAGGCTAATCCCGAAAAGTTTTTGCCAACTACAAACACTCTATACTTTAAAAACTTACTCGATGCAGCTATACAGCAGAAGGTGAAACGTGTAATATTGATTAGTTTTCCTCATGTTGAAGGAGAATGTACTCCCAATAATCCCGCAACAGGGCACTTGGATGGACAGCCCGAATCGATGCATGCCCGTACTCGCCTTGAAGAAGAAAAGCTCTTGTTCGGCTATGGTGACAAATACGGCATAGAGGCTGTCTCTCTGCGGGTAGGAATGGTCTATGGCAAAGGGATACTGATGATAGATGCTGCACAGTGGTTTGCTCGACATTGGCTTTTGGGCGTGTGGCGGAAACCTACATATATTCATCTTATTTCGAAAGTGGATTTTGCAAATGCCACTATTGCCGCAGCTTTGAAACCTGATATCAAAGGGATATATCACATAGGTGACGAAGGAGTGCAAACCTTACAGCAATTCTTAGACGATATTACTGCTTATAGCGGGAATCGCAAGCCTTGGCGTATGCCTGTATGGATGATAATGGCTGCATCAAAAGGGTCGGAACTATTTTCATCTTTGTTTCGCACACAGAGCCCTCTCACCGTAGACTTTGTCAAAATAGGGATGGTTTCATACTATGGTGATACCCGTCGTATGAGAAACGAGTTATTGCCCGAGCTGAAATTTAAAACTTATCAGGATGGGATAGAGCTGTTTTGACGATTGGTTTATCTGATCTCTTTTCCGAAAGGAACAAGAGCTAAATGTATCAGTTTGAAATGCTGTTTTCCAAATGGAATGCCTATTATTGTGATACAGAGAAGAACTCCCCAGAACAAGTGTGTAAGGGCAATCCAGAATCCTCCGATTATGATCCATATAATATTCATCACCAGATTGAGGCACCCCGGAGCAGAGTCTTTCGATTCAACATGGCTCCCGAATGGCCATATTGCAAGTATTCCCAGCTTGAAAGCTTGTAGTCCGAAGGGAATGCCTATGACGGTCAATAACATAAGAAATCCGGAAATGAAGTATTCGATGGCTATCATAAAGCCTCCGCAAATCAACCATATTATATTCCCTATTGTTTTCATACGTAACTTGTGCTTAAAGGTATTTAAATAAGATAAATAAAATCAGTTGAACAAATATAGCAGGATTTTGTAAAAGCAATAAGAATATTCTGACTTTTTATGGAGCGAATGTCTCGTTAATGGAAAATAATTTGTTTTTTTGTGGTAAACATGGAACGAATGTCTGTTAGATTGATAAGCCTTGCAGGTTTTATTTTTGCTTTCCTATTCTTGGTTAGTTGCAAGCCCTACAATAGCGATGAGGTAAATAACCAGATGATACAAGGAAAATGGCAGCTTGTGGCTGTGGAATCGAAAAGAAACGATTCGGCAATCCTAGACCTGAATCAGCAAGATGTATATTTATACTTTAATGGAAATAAGTGTACGCAAGAAATTGTCGGGCTTGTAAAGTCGGACTATACCTTTATAATACATAATTTTACACTGATGTTGTATAAAGATTCTATATTCGATAATAAGCTTGATATATACACTTTAACTGTCGACTCTTTAGTTTTTAAGCAAGGAGGAGACAGGTCTCTAAAATATAAAAGAACAGGACTGTAAGTTTGCCTGTTCTTCTATAATTTGTGTATGTATGTTGTAGATGCTTTTTAATCTATCCTTCTGAGAAACCTTCTCATTTCGTATATTATATCGGGTCTGGCATCAGTCCTGAACTTGTTGAAGCTAACGAAAGAATCAAACTCTTTATTCGTAGATGAATCTGTTCTTTTTTTCCAGTCTGTAACCCAAAGAAAAGGTGCTGTGGGTACATAATTTCCAAGTGTATCAACTGCATTATCTACAAAGTAATAGACAATATCGTCAACGATTTTTACGGGATATTTACCTGTGATTCGTACTCCATCATTATCCGGATCACGGAAATCTATATTTACCGATGTCTTTCCACTTCCTTCATCATTGAACGTATATGTGTTTCCTTTCAGCTTAGCCAGTGTTTCTTTCGAATAAGTAGCGTCGTATACCCCATTAGCCAATAGCTGATAATCATATACTTCCCATTTTCCTACTAGGCTGCTATATTTACCCTTAACATCTACTTTCTCCATATTGGGATGTATATTCGGTGCTTTTTCTATATTTCTCATCGATCTGCCGTCTCTGATCTTATAGCCATCTACCGTAAAGTATTTGAATACCGTAAAAGCCTCCTTGTTTTTATAAAATATAGAGATTGTTTCGGTATTTACAAAAGAAGTATCTCTCCCGTTATGTCGTGTAACATTCATGGTGATCAGACCATCTTTTACATCGTAAGTACCTTTATCTATAAGCTCATCCAGTACATTTGAGTTTTCGAATGTGTAAACGCCTTTCGAGTCTATATAGAACTTGTTTATAAATCCGTCATAATCTACTGATCTGAAATTTGGATATGCCGATTCGGACCCATCTTCTTTGACTTTAATTACTTGTTTCTCCGAGTTATATATTTCCCATGTGCCCAATAAATCATCTTTAGTAAGTTCAGATGTGGGAATTGTTTCTGTATTGGTATCCGGTTTGTCAGGAGTATCGCTGTTACAACTGCTTAATCCTATAATAGTACATATTAAGGGAAAAATGAAAAGTAGTTTTTTCGTCATTATCATTTGGAGAACGTTTTGTATAGTTTATGCCTGTTTGCTGTGCAAAGATATAATAATATCTGCAAATGAATGAAATGTATAGCTTTGTTTTTGCTTTATTTAATTGTATTCTATCGTTTTAGCCTCTATGGATAGATTAAATGTATTTTTTTGTAAATTATTATTTAGGTATGTTAAGGTAGTTTTATCGACTCAAATTCTGCCTCTTTAATATGAGCGGATAAGAAAAATCATAATCGGAAACGTATAGTGTCATTATTCCGTTTTTGATGGATCGTATTTGTAATGACAATTTTTTTGGTGTAAGTTTTTTTGTGTTGTTGTTTTGTAGAAATTCAAAATAAGTAATATAGATGCTGTTATTCTCAATCAAATACTTTCCTGTAATATTGAAAAGAATGACTCCGTCCATCGATTCTCCTAAATGAAAAGTATAATCATCCTTGAATATGTATATATAAGGATATTCCGTCTCTGAATATTGCCCCGGCTTGTCAGTTTCTTTTACTTCTACCCATCGTCCGGCAATGTCGCTTTTTGTGTAAGAAACATCTTGTCCAAAGAGATGAAGAAAAGAGATTGAGAGTAAGCAGAATAGGATAACCTTTTTCATACTAGTTAGGTGTTAAGATATGCGGAAGTGAAACCTTATTTCGCAATATCTGTTATCTCGTCCGAACGGTATACATGAAGCCCTACTGTATTCTGTTGAGCAACTCTATACATGGCTTCAGCTACATCCTTCGCTTTGATCGGACGATATTTCTTTAATTTGCCTGTAAGAAATATGGAGAATATTTTC
The DNA here is from genome assembly GCF_001899125.1 of Dysgonomonas sp. 37-18. Taxonomy (NCBI): domain Bacteria; kingdom Pseudomonadati; phylum Bacteroidota; class Bacteroidia; order Bacteroidales; family Dysgonomonadaceae; genus Dysgonomonas; species Dysgonomonas sp. 37-18. The sequence continues at coordinate 210,263 of NZ_MKVC01000023.1, forward strand.
ATGGCAAAACTCAGTACTCTTTCTCCAAAGCGGAATTCTTTCCTGTTACCTTCCAATAACGATGGTCTGAATATGGATATAGACTGGAACGGCAATTTCCTTAGCTCTTCTTCGCACTTGCCTTTTATGCGTAAATAGAAGTTGCTCGATTCCGGATTGGCTCCAATTGCTGATATAATTGAAAATTGCTTTATGCCATTCACAGCAGCTACCTTTGCAAATTGAAGAGGGTAGGTAAGGTCTACTTTTTTGAATGCTTCTTGGCTTCCGGCTTTTTTGATGGTCGTTCCCAAACAGCAAAACATATCATTGCCTTCCATGTAATCCTTATACGAGTCTACGTCGTCGAAGTCTACGATATGCTGAACCAGTTTGGGGTGCGATATTTTAGTCTCGCGACGTACAAAACATATCGTTTTATCGTAGATGTCACTATTTAATAGTATTCTCATTAGATGTGACCCCGTCAATCCGGTACTTCCTATCAATATTGCGGTTTTTGCCATCTCTTTATCCTTTTGCTTTTCTATTTAATTATTCAAGGTCTACTACAGTAATTCCAGTTCCTCCAAATTGTACATGCTCATCCTGAAAATTTCGCACACCTTGAGCCGTACGGAGATAGTCTCGTATCATCTGTCTTAGTGCTCCCGTTCCCGTTCCGTGTAATATTCGTATTCGAGAAACCCCTACGAGCACTGCATCGTCTACAAAATACATGACTGCTTGCAGTGCCTCTTCGCCACGCATACCTCTCACATCTATATCTTGCTTAAAGTTGAGTTTCTTCTCTCGGAGATCGTCGCTGGCTGCTACGCTGACTGTAGTGCTGCGGTTTTCACGTTTTACTTGATTTTTACTTATATATTCAAGCGTTTCGAGTTTTACGGTCGATTTGATCATGCCAAATGCAACTGTAGCGCTTCCTTTTTGTATATCAAGGACTTGTCCGATTGAAGTTTGTCCTTTGATGCGTACATTGTCTCCAATAGCGATTATTTGTTCTTTAATCTCTTTGGGTTGTTCGCTTTTTTTCTTTTTATTTTTTTCTTTCTCTTTTAACTTCTCTATTTTCTTAGCGATCTTATCATCCGAGAATTTTTTTTCGTCTTCTAATGACGATTTGAATTCGTTAAGAGTCAATCGGGCTTGCTTTGTCTTTTCCTTCTCGGCCTGCGATTCTCGAATTGTACGTATCGTATTCTCTATTTTGGCATTGGCCTCAGATAAAACCCGTTCTGCATCGGCCTTAGCCTGACGGAGTATTTCTTTCCGTTGTTTTTCGACGCTCAGCAGATCTGTTTCGTATGTTGTGGTAATCTCTTCAAGCCGTTTTTCTTTCTGACGGATGCTTTGGCGCTTGGTTTCCCAATATCGTTTATCTCTGACAATATCTTGCAGGTATTTGTCCATATTGATGTAGTCACTGCCTACTATTTCAGAAGCATCGGCAATTACATCTTCCGGCAAACCTATTTTTCGGGCTATTTCTATTGCAAAAGAGCTTCCGGGGTTGCCGATAGATAAAGTGAACAGAGGTTGCATCAGGTGGCGATCGTATAGCATTGCCCCATTGATAACACCTTTGTGTTCATTTGCATAATGTTTGAGGTTTTGGTAGTGAGTTGTGATTACACCAAAAGACTCTTTTTCATTAAAGCGTTTAAGCAGGGATTCTGCTATTGCGCCGCCGATTTGTGGTTCGGTTCCCCCTCCAAATTCGTCTATAAGTAAGATTGTTTTTTCATCGCAGTTTCTTACAAAAAACTTCATATTGGTTAGATGCGAACTGTATGTACTCAAATCATTTTCTATAGATTGTTCGTCACCTATGTCTATAAATACATTGTTGAATATCCCTACTTTCGAATTTTCTGCTAAAGGTATCGGTATTCCGCATTGTACCATATATTGAAGTAGTCCCACTGTCTTTAGGCAAACGGATTTACCTCCTGCGTTTGGTCCTGAAATAATGAGAATGCGATTGTCTTCCTCTAGTTCTATATCGAGAGGTACAATTTGCTTATTCTGTTTTCTATGAGAAATAAATAGCAGAGGGTGCTTCGCTCTATACCACCTTATAATCTGCTTGTCTTCTATGCTTGGTTTTATAGCATCCAGATCGATGGCAAATGTAGCTTTGGCTCTTATAAAATCGATTGTAGCGAGAAATTCATACGACTGCAATATGTCTGCTACCAGCGGGCGAAGTATGTCGGTGAATGTCACCAGTATTTTTATAATCTCTCTGCGTTCTTCACTTTCCAGCTCTCTTATGCGGTTGTTGGCTTCTACTACTTCGGCAGGTTCTATAAATACAGTTTTGCCCGAAGCTGACTCATCATGTACAATCCCTTTTATCTTCCGCTTAAATGCCGGTGCTACGGGTATTACAAGACGTCCGTCACGCATGGTGGGAGTTACATCTTTTTCTACAAGTCCTTCGTTCTGAGCCGTGCGTAAAATTGCATTAAGGCTTCGAGATATCCCGCTCGAAACATGTGCTATATCTTTCCGTATGCGGCTTAGCTCAGCGGATGCATTATCCTTTATGCGCCCAAACTTATCCAGAATATTATCAATCTTACTTATTAGCTGGGGAAATATCGCAACCTCTCCTGCCAATGCATACAAGTATGGGTAAGGGGTATTTTCTTCTTCCTCCTTTTTTAGGAAAAGAACAATGTCCCGTATTGTTTGTAACGATCTTCGTAAATCAAATAAGGCTGCTTCGTCTATCCATGTGCCTTCTACCCGTATGTTGCGTAGAGCATGCCTCACGTCAAGAAAATAATTTGTAGGGAAGTTGTCTTCTTCGTTTATGATGCGCATAAATTCCTCGGTTTGAGACAACGATTCTGATATATGTGTATAATCAGAAGAGAAGGCCAGATTGATAACCTTTTCTTCCCCCAGTGGACTTAAGCATTTTGCTATGAGTAGTTGGCGGATTTTGTCAAATCCTATTTTATATTCAAAGTTTTCCGGATAAATCACAGCGCTATTATTAAAATAGAGTGCAAATATAGTGAAATAGATTAACTCATTCTGTATTCAAATTTTATAAAATGGGCTTATTCTTTTTGCAGAATATAAAAATTACTTTACTTTTGTGAAAATTAAAAGGGAGAGCTTTATTACAAACTCCTAGAAGGCTGTGGAATAGTACAAATGCCATCTATGTAAATAAAAAAGAGCTATACATAATTTACTGCTAAATATAAAAAGCCAGTTTTTTTAATAAATTTGTTATAGATTAGTAATAAATTATGCTAATAAGAGTTTCCTTTATATTCTGATCTTTAAAGTACTTTATACAATATATTCCAATGCAAGAGAGGAGTGACGAAGGATTTATTGGGCATTTATTATCCTGCAATGACTCTTATCTTTAAACTAACAAGTGTTTTTATCTCATTATCTGCTTGTGAAAGTAGGTTTGGGGTTTTGTCATTGATTACGCTCCTCTTGAGCATTGGTTTATCTTTTTCCTTTTTTTTATTAATCAGATGATTTTCTTTGCGATGTGGCTTGTGGTGAGTGGTGCTCTTGCTTGTGTTGGTGAGGCTTGTTTTCTTGTTAGGGAAAGGTTCTTTTTTATACTCATTCTAAATAAAGTCAGTTTTCCTTCTCTTTTTATATAAAAAATGCCCATCTTTGTGTCTCTAATTAAGTGAAAGATTTTTAGTATGCTTTTATCTGATTTGAACACGGGAGAGAAAGGTGTCATTGTACGCGTAAATGGAAGTGGTGCTTTTCGTAAACGTATTCTCGAAATGGGTTTTATAAAAGGAAAAACCATAAAGGTGATATTAAATGCTCCCCTCAAAGACCCTATTAAATATAAAATAATGGATTATGAGGTTTCGCTCCGAAGAAGCGAAGCTGCTCTAATCGAAGTTATATATCCTGATTCACATAAAGTAAGGGATGAGAATCTGCCGCACTCTGCGACGAACGAATCTTTAGGTTATTATTCCACCACGGAAGATGTGGTAACATCTTTGCGAAAACCGAGTTCCGATTCGAAAAAAGTAATAAGGGTGGCATTGGTAGGTAATCCTAATGCCGGAAAAACTTCCCTCTTCAATATTGCTTCCGGAGCTCACGAACATGTAGGTAACTATGGTGGGGTAACCGTCGATTCGAAAGAAGGAAAGTTTAAGCATGGAGGCTATACTTTTAAAGTTGTAGACTTGCCCGGAACTTATTCGCTTTCGGCATATACTCCGGAGGAATTGTTTGTAAGACGACATATTGTAGAAGATAAACCCGATGTGGTTATTAATATTGTTGCTGCTTCCAATCTTGAGAGAAACCTGTATTTGACTACCGAGCTTATCGATATGGAGGTGTCTACGGTGATCGCTCTTAATATGTATGACGAACTATTAGAAACGGGTAGCGAATTTGATTATCAGAGCCTGTCTCAGATGATTGGTATTCCTATTGTTCCTACAGTTGCTAAAACGGGAGTAGGTATAGGTGATCTGTTCGATGCGGTGATACGTGTCTATGAAGAGAAAGAACCTGTCGTTAGACGTGTACATATATATTATGGGAATGTTGTAGAAAATGCAATAAGCAAAATCAATATACTTCTTGAAAAGGAAAAAGAAACATCGTTGATTTTCCCTCGCCGTTATATTTCAGCAAAATTGTTGGAAAAAGATAAAGATGTAGACGCCTATGTTGGCTCATTGTCAAATGCTGTGGATATCTATGCTCTGAGAGATAGTGAGGTTAAATATATAGAAGATACACTAAAAGAAGATACCGAATCTGTTCTGACGAATGCCCGTTATGGTTTTGTGGCAGGTGGTTTGAAGCAGACACTCAAAGAAAAGCTTTTCGAGTCGGACGTAACCCGGATGATAGATGCGGTGGTTACCAATAAGTATATTGGATTCCCTGTGTTTTTCTTTTTTATGTGGGTGATGTTTGAATGTACATTCCGTTTGGGTGGATATCCTATGGAGTGGATTGAAAACGGGGTGGCAGTACTTGGTAATTTTATCCGTGGAAATATGGTTGACGGTATGCTTAAAGACTTAGTTGTTGATGGTATTATCGGCGGTGTTGGCGGTGTTATCGTCTTTCTTCCCAATATATTGATCCTGTATGCTTTTATTTCCTTTATGGAAGACTCCGGCTATATGGCTCGGGCAGCTTTTATAATGGATAAGGTGATGCATAAAATGGGATTGCACGGAAAATCTTTTATTCCATTGGTTATGGGATTTGGTTGCAATGTGCCTGCGATACTTGCTACAAGAACTATTGAAAGCCGTAATAGTCGGATGATAACTATGTTGGTTAATCCGTTTATGTCTTGTAGTGCACGATTGCCTGTGTATTTGTTGTTTGTAGGAGTTTTCTTTAAGTCGTATGCAAGCTTTGCCTTATTTGGTTTGTATTTTACCGGGATTCTATTGGCTGTGATTTCTGCCCGCTTATTTAAGCGTTTTCTTTTCCCGAAGGAAGATACACCATTTGTAATGGAATTACCACCTTACCGTATGCCTACAATTAAGTCGGTGACTATACATATGTGGGATAAATCTCAGCAGTATTTGCGAAAAATGGGAGGTGTTATTTTGGTTGCATCTATTATCATCTGGTTCTTGGGTTATTTTCCACGAGACAAAGAACGTGAGTTGAAATATGATAATATGATAACTCAGGTTGAGCAGCAAGAAGGGCTTGGTGATGAAGAAAAGAGTGCTCAAATCGAAGAAATAGAAGAGGGTAGAAATACAGAGCATCAAGAAGAGTCGTATATTGGTCGTGTAGGTAAAGCTATCGAGCCTGTGATGAGGCCTCTCGGTTTTGATTGGAAGATAAGTGTTAGTCTTCTTTCGGGTATGGCGGCCAAGGAAGTTGTGGTGAGTACTTTAGGTGTATTATATACGGGGAGCTCTGAAGATCAGGAATCGCTGGAAGTTCGTCTTTTAGCAGATAGGCAAGCAGATGGAGGCACAACATTTACTCCATTGGTAGTTGTCAGTTTGCTGCTTTTTGTGCTGATTTACTTTCCATGTGTCGCAACTATTGCTGCTATAAAAGAAGAATCCGGCTCTTGGAAATGGGGTGTTTTTAGTATTGTTTACACAACTTTACTAGCCTGGCTTATTTCTTTTGTAGTCTATCAAGTTGGATATTTGTTCTGATTTTCTCTTATTTTCTTTCTTTTTTATTCTATTGTTTCTTATTGTTGTAATTATAATATGTAAAGGGCGGCTTTGGTTGCTCTTTTCTTTTTTTTTGAAAAAGTTACAATTAAATGTTAAATCTCTGCTTTTTCGAAAGAATAAAGCGGGTGTTTTTTTAGTGTTTTTTTGGTGTATAGCTTCTGGATGGTTTCAATATGTAATGTATTTAACATTTGTGTTACTTGTATATGTTTGTAAATCTGTATTTAATTATGTTTGTTCTTTCAAAATGACAAAATTTGTATAATTTAATCTAAGATTTGTTTTTTCGTGAAAATTGCCTAATTTTGTATATCAAAAAACAAACTGATGCTAAAAAGTCTGATATTGCATCAAAGTGTTAGCATCGGAATGAAGTTTTAATTTAGAAATTAAAGTAGTGTTTGTATGATGAAAAGAGTGATGTTAATTCTATCCTGCTTATTTATAAGCATAGGATTTATTACAGCACAAACAACTCGCGTAACCGGTGTTGTCGTGGACAATGTAGGAGAGCCAGTTATTAGTGCTTCAGTCGTAGTAAAAGGGACTACCGTTGGTGTTTCGACTGATTTGGATGGTAATTTTTCGATAAATGTACCTGAGGGTAAAAATACATTAGTATTTTCTCTTATCGGAATGAAAACAGTGGAAGTTAAGATTTCTCAAAATATGAGAGTCGTTATGGAGAACGATGAACATATTTTGGGTGATGTCGTTGTTACGGCATTAGGTATTACAAGAGATAAGAAAGCGTTAGGCTATGCTACTCAAGATGTAAAATCCGACAAGCTGAATATGACGGGTAATACAGACTTAACTAAATCTCTACAGGGTAAGGTTGTAGGTGTAGATTTGAAAAACTCTAGTGGTATGCCTGGAGCATCATCTCAAGTCGTTATCCGTGGAGCTCGTTCTTTTGATGGTGATAATACTCCGCTTTATGTTGTTGATGGTATGCCGATTGCAAGTACATCTTATTACGATACAGGTAATAGTGTTAGTGGTTCAGACGTTGCAAATAGAGCGTTGGATATCGACCCTAATGATATTGAGTCTGTTAATATATTGAGAGGTCAAGCCGCTGCAGCTCTTTACGGACTTCGCGCATCTAACGGTGCTGTGATTATCACAACTAAAAGTGGAAAAGGTAAAACGATTGGTAAAACAAATATAAGCTTAACGCAAACTGTTGCTTTTGATGTTGTATCTCGTACTCCTGACTATCAAACAACTTGGGCTCAAGGGATGAGAGGAGTATATGCTTCGAGCAAGTCAAATGATAATTCTCATGCATCTATGGCATGGGGGCCTAAAATCTCAGATTTACCTAATGATCCTCTTTATGGTGGTAATGGTAAAGGACATGATGGGAAATATCAAGTTCCTCAATTAATAGAGGGCGGATATGCACCTGAAGATGCTTGGGTAACACCTGGAGTTTATGATAACTGGAATGACTATTTCAGAACAGGTGTTCAGTCTACAACATCGGTTCTAGTTAGCCGAGCTGAAAATACTGGGACTTTTGCTGTTGGTATTTCTTATACAGATCAATCTGGTATAGCATTGAAAACAGGTCTAGAGAAATGGAATGCGAAAGCTAATGGAGATAAAAAATTGAATGATCATTTTACAGTAGGTTTTTCTGCTAATTTCTCCAAAAATAGTGTAGATAAATTATCTGGTGCAAATGATGGTTCCTTAGCGGGAGTAATGGGCGCACCTGCCAGTTATAATCTTAAAGGAATGCCTTATCGTACAGCAAGTGATCCGTACAAACAAGTTTATTATCGCAGCTTAACTTTTGATAACCCTTATTGGATACAATATAATAATACGTTTTCGGAAAATACAAATCGTTTCTTTGGAAATTTATTTGGTCAATATGAAACTAAATTAGCTGATGATCATAAGATTACCCTTAAATATCAATTGGGTGCGGATACTTATACCACTCATTATCAAGATGTCTTTGGTTATGGTCATGCTGGTAAAACAGGTACAATAGATAATTATGGTATAACTCAATTTACTTATAACTCTTTGTTTACCGCAGTTTATGATTGGAAAATTTCAAATGATTTAGACTTTAACTTTATAGCAGGGAATGAATTAAATCATACTAATAATAAGTCTTATAGCGAATATGGTGAAAACTTTAATTTTGGTGGTTGGAATCATATTGGGAATGCTAATACAGTTACTGCAAGTGAAGGACAAAGTCAGGAGCGTACAGTGGGCTTTTTTGGAAGTATGTCACTTTCTTATCTGAATATGTTGTATTTTAATGCAACTGCTCGTCAGGATATCGCCTCTACTATGCCTCCCAAAAATAGAACATTTTTCTATCCGTCTGTATCGTTGGGATTTGTGTTTACAGAACTAGAACCTTTCAAGAACCAAAATGTACTTAGCTTTGGTAAAATTAGAGGTTCTTATGCAGAAGTAGGTCAGGCAAGCTCTAGATATATGAATAATTATTACTACCGTCCTACTTATGGCGGTGGATTTTGGCAAGGACAACCTATTGTTTATCCTGTAGATAATGTAAGTGGTTATGCGCAGTATCCTAATCTGTATGACCCTAATCTGAAACCGCAAAATACAAAATCATGGGAAATAGGCTTGCAATTGAATTTCCTTCAAGATAGAATAAGTCTTGATTATACTTTTGCTAACCAAAATACTGTCGATCAGATATTTCCGGTTCCTCTTCCTGGATCTACAGGTGCATCATCACTTATAACTAATGGTGGACAGATGAAATCTACTTCTCATGAGCTTATGTTAAATGTAACTCCAATACTCATGAAAGATTTCCGTTGGGATATAAATTTGAATTATTCGAAATTGGATAATAAAGTAGTTTCATTGCGTGAAGGTGTTGAATCTATTATGCTTGGAGGATTTGTAACACCTCAGGTTCGTGCAGGTATAAACTCTACATATCCTGTTATTTATGGAGTTCAATATAAAAAAGATAAAGAAGGACGTATATTAGTGGACGAAGATCCAAATAGTGTAACTTACGGTATGCCGATGGCCGGGGAACCTGGAGTAATAGGAAAGGTTTCTCCTGATTTTATTTTGGGTGGAGGAACAACGTTGACCTATAAGTCTATTTCGTTAGGAGTAGTGTTCGAATGGAAAAATGGTGGTCAAATGTATTCAGGTATGAATGGTTTGATGGATACATATGGTGTTTCTAAGAGAACTGAAGATAGAACTTCTACTTTTATTTTCAAAGGCTATAAAGCAGACGGAACTCCTAATGATATTGTTAGAGGTGGTGCTAATGATAAGAATGCTTATCAAACTTTATATTCTGATGTACTTTCCAATATTGATGAATCATTTATATATGGTAACTCATTTTTAAAATTAAGGGAGATTTCTCTAAGATATGCTCTTCCTAAATCAGTATTCTCGAAAGCTGATGTTGCTCTTTCTGCTTTTGCTCGTAATATTTTGCTTTGGACAGAATTACCGAATGCAGATCCAGAAAGTTCACAAGGTAACAACAATATGATGGGTGCATTTGAACGCTTCTCGTTACCCCAAACTACTAGCTTTGGTTTTAGTGTTAATGTAAATTTCTAAAGATAGATAAGATATGAAAAATAGAAATTTTTTACTTATATTATTGATGTCATTGGGGTTGTTTTCTTGTACCGAAAGTATCATGCAAGATATTAACGAGGACAAAAATCACCCTGCCGATATGGCTTCAAAATTTATAATTACGGATGTAATTAATAATACATCTTTTAGTGTAATAGGCTCTGACTTCTCATTTTACGCTTCAGTATATGTCGAATATAATGTAGGAGTGCATGGCCAAATGTATAATGCTGAGATTAGAATTGGTGAACCAACAAGTGCAACTACCTATAATAATAGCTGGAATAATGTCTATTCTAATTTGTTGAACTTGAAGAAAGTTATAGAGAAATGTTCGCCTGGAGGCTCTGAAGAAAGTGATACAGCAGTTTTAGGGATAGCACAGGTTTTAAGTGCCTATAATTTGGCTACATTAACAGATCTAATGGGTGATGTGCCTTGGACAGAAGCATTACAGCCAGGTGTTATTTGGACTCCAGTTCTAGACAAACAACAAAGTTTGTATGAGGTTATAAATAAATTAATAACTGATGGTATAGCTAACCTTGAAAAAACATCAAGTGTTCCGGTTATTGGAACTCAGGATCCTATTTATAAGGGTGTAGCAAGTAATTGGGTTAAATTTGCTTACGGATTAAAGGCACGTCTAGCAATGCGTTTGTCGAAAGTTAAACCTGATTATGACGCTGTAATTGATGCAGCAAATAAATCTTTTACGGCAAAAGGAGAAGAGGCATTATTTAAATGTGGAACTATTAAAAATCCATTTAGTATCTTTCTAACAGATAGAAAAGCTATGGGGGCAAGTCAAAGCTTACATGATAAGCTTGTTGCAAAAAATGACCCACGTGATGGAAAGTTCTTTAAACCTTATCCGGGTACAAGTGAATTAATTTTTGCTCCGAATGGTAACCCTAATCAGGTACAGGGATCATATGGTGTGTCAGCTCTCTCTACATCTACTCCTACAGCTCCAATTTATTTGATGAGTTATCATGAACTTGAATTCCTAAAAGCAGAAGCTTACGCGCGTAAAGAAGATCTTATAAATGCAAAAATTCATTTAAAGAATGCTGTAATTACAGCCTTTACAAATGTTGGAATTGACGCTGAAGATGCAACTGATTATTATACAGCTTCTATTGAACCAAAACTTAAAAATCCGGCAGATGCATTAAAAGAGATTATGATGCAAAAATATCTAGGATTATTTGAAGGCGAATCACTTGAAACTTATAATGATATTAGACGTCTAAAAGCAATGGGAGAAGGTGATTTTATACCATTGGCTAATACAAAAAATTTCCCTCTTAGATTTACTTACGGGGCTGAGGATGTGACGACAAATAAAAATGTTGCAGAAGCTTACGGTGACGGAAGTTATGTGTATACGGAAAATGTATGGTGGGCTGGAGGCTCCCGTTAAATGCGTAATTTAAATTAATTAGATTGATTATGAAAATATATATTTATGCAATAGTGACTGTTTTATTATTAGTTACAAGTTGCAAAGATCATAACGATAATTTAGTAGAGGAAAGAGGTACATATGTTGTACCAGTATTATCTGAGCCTTCCCCTGGTTATTTTACTGATAATCTTGAAAAAAGTTACGTTCAGTTTGATTTATCTTTACCGGAAGGAGAAAAAATTGATAAAGCTGAAATAGAAGTGACCCATGGAGATAAAAGTGCTATCTTAAAAGAGGTGTCTATTCCATCTACTGGAGTAAAAGTTACAGCAACAGAAGTGCTTAATGCCCTGAAAATGCCTGTGAGCGATTATAAATTAGGTGAGACTTTCAATTTGTATATTCTTACAACTAAAGGAGGAGTAGTGACTCGCTCGGTAGCGACATTTCCTATTGCTGTTGTCTGTTACTTTGATCCGGTAATGTTACTAGGTTCATTTGAGTTTAAGTCTGACGACTGGGGAGTAGCTGGTAGTGTAACAATGGTTGCTGATGCCAATGACCCATATAAGATTTACATCGAAGGATATCCTCAGGCTGAAGGGCTTACAGGAAATGGAAACAGAATAACACTAAATGTTAATCCAAGTAATTTTAGTATAACTGGACCAAAGGTAGTTTTAGCTGATAACCTAGCCGAATGGGATCTAACTTATACCAATTATGCTTATGAACCAGTCTCTGGAAAATATAGTGCTTGTGATGATGCTTATACTGTTACATTTGCAATATCTGTTGCACAAGGTTCATTTGGAAATAACGTATTTACATTTAAGAGAGGAGCAAAATAACTCTCAATTTGTAAATTGAATTAGCAGCCCTAAAGAAGTATTATGTATAGTACTTTTTTAGGGCTTGTTTTTATTCCGTTAATCTGATGTTAAGAAATCGAATGTCTTCTTCTGTCTTTACATCCTTTTTTATGTCTTTTAACCTCTCTTTAACGTCATCTTTCTTTTATCTTATGTAACTTTGTTTTCAGAAACGGAGGATAAATATATGTTTCAAGAAATTATTGTTGGTATTATAGGCCTATCTGTTGCCTTCCTTGTATTGTTTAAAATTTACGGATTCTTTTTTTCTAAGAATGAGCAAAAAGGTAGCTGCGGATGTTCCGGTTGTGGCTGTAGTACCAAGCAAAAACAAGTAAAATATTGAGGTTTTATTTGGAGTGAAGGATAAATATTCATATATTTGATATAAAGATTTAAGTCGTGTTGGTCGATTGGGAAGCTCATCAATTAAAAAATGACCGAGACAAGCTTTTGATTCTAATGGCGGGCCACACCTTCGGGTTGCTTAGCGCGGTGGATTACAAAGGGATCGAAGCACTCAAATCCTGTTTTACGGAGTTTCGGTATATCCACCAATACGACTTTCTATACAAAAGGAGTTACTTTCATTAAGTAGCTCCTTTTTGCGTTATAAAACGTTCTTTATTTTTATTTCATATTTTCTTTATGGTATAATTTCTTTTGTTATTTCTATTAATTGTATATTTGTAACCGAATAATATTGATTGTTGTTATTTATATCAAACAAAAATGGACACTTTAGAGAAACTGACCGCTGAAAAATTACTTAGTATTAGGGCTATTAAACTGCAACCTTCAAACCCTTTTACATGGGCGTCAGGATGGAAATCACCTATTTATTGTGATAATCGTAAGTTGATATCGTATCCTCGCATACGTACTTTTATTAAAACCGAATTATCTCGTCTTATTCTCGAAAATTTTCAGGAGGCTGATGCCATAGCAGGAGTTGCTACAGGAGCTATTGCACCCGGAGTTTTAGTTGCTGATGCATTAGGTTTGCCGTTTGTTTACATACGGGCTACACCTAAAGATCACGGATTGGAAAATCTTATAGAGGGTGAGTTGAAACCGGGGAGTAAAGTTGTAGTAGTAGAGGATCTTATATCTACAGGATCGAGTAGTCTTAAAGCAGTAGAGGCGATTCGTCGCGATAGCTCTGAGGTAATTGGAATGGTTGCTAATTTTACATATGGTTTTCCTGTTGCAACAGAAAATTTCAAAAAAGCTGATGTGAAGCTAATTACTCTTACCGATTACGATGCTGTCCTAAAAGAGGCTTTACGCATAGAATATATCGCCGAGTCTGATCTGGATACATTACAGGAATGGAGAAAGTCTCCGGCAGATTGGAAATAATCCATAATATATAATGGCTGAATTTGTAAGTGAAGTAAAAACTATTCCGCATTCTGATGCGGATATATATACAGTGCTTTCCGATTTGAACAATCTGGAACTGGCTAAAGATAAGATACCACAGAATATGGTCAAAGATTTGTCCTTTGATCAGGATTCGTGTACCGTTACTGTTGATCCGGTCGGAAAAATACGTTTTGTTGTGGTTGAACGTGACCCCAATAAAACAATAAAATTTCAGGCAGAGCAATTACCTTTTGATGTCACAATGTGGATACAACTAAAATCCTCAGCTGATGACGAAACTAAGATGAAGCTCACGATTAAAGCTGATTTGAATCCTTTCTTGAAGCCGATGGTTTCTAAACCATTGCAGGCAGGATTAGATAAGGTAGCCGAAAGCCTTTCTGCTTTACCTTATGCTGATATTTTGAATAAAGGAAGAATAGAGGAATAGCCAATGAAACTTTGGGAAAAAAGCGTTCAAGTAAATAAAGATGTAGAGTCTTATACCGTTGGACGAGACAGGGAGTTGGATGTATATCTTGCTCCTTATGATGTTTTAGGCTCTATGGCTCACATCACCATGTTAGAGTCTGTTGGGTTATTGACAAAAGAAGAACTGGCTGTTTTAATCAAAGAGTTGAAAGGAATATATAAACAGGCTGTTTCGGGCGAATTCGTAATAGAGGATGGCATCGAAGATGTGCATTCTCAGGTAGAACTTATGCTTACCCGTAAGCAGGGAGATATCGGTAAAAAGATCCATAGTGGTCGTTCCCGTAACGATCAGGTACTGATTGATCTGAAACTTTTTGCCCGTGATCAGATTCATTCTCTCGTAAATTCGGTTACGAAACTGATCGATGTCCTTTTGCTGCAAAGTGAGAAATACAAAAACATCCTCATGCCCGGCTATACGCACTTGCAGATAGCTATGCCTTCATCTTTTGGACTATGGTTTGGTTCTTATGCTGAAAGTCTTGTAGATGACCTTCAGTTACTCTTGGCTGCATATCGGATATGCAATCGGAATCCACTCGGATCGGCGGCAGGATATGGATCTTCATTTCCCCTCAATCGTCAGATGACAACCGATTTGTTAGGTTTTGACTCCATGAATTATAACGTTGTTTATGCACAGATGGGACGTGGTAAGATGGAGCGTGTAGTTGCTTTTGCCATAGCTAACATTGCTGCAACATTATCTAAATTGTCGTATGATGCATGCTTATACAACAGTCAGAATTTTGGATTTATTAAATTGCCTGACGAATATACTACAGGATCGAGCATAATGCCTCACAAGAAGAATCCTGATGTATTTGAGCTTACACGCGCAAAATGCAATAAGTTGCAAGGCCTGCCGAACAATATAACGTTGATTACCAATAATCTTCCATCCGGATATTTCAGAGATTTGCAAATAATTAAAGAGTTATTTATTCCTTCATTTGAAGAAATGAATGATTGTTTACAGATGGTTGCGCAAATGATGGGTGAAGTGAAGATAAACGAACATATACTGGATGATCCTAAATATCTTTTGATATTCAGTGTCGAAGAAGTTAACAGACTGGTTCTGGAGGGTGTTCCTTTCCGTGATGCTTATAAGCAAGTTGGACTGGAAATAGAAAAAGGGAATTTTAGTCACAATAAAGAAGTACATCATACGCATGAAGGTAGTATTGGTAACCTGTGCAATGATCGTATTGATATACTCAAGCAGCAGATTGTGGATCAATTCGAATTTGAGAAAGTGATATCTGCTGAGACAAAATTACTTGGAGAGAATTGAATTCTTTACCAAATAAGTTTTAATGCATAGCTTAATATTTATATATGAAAGAATCTGAAATAATCCTGGCGAGCTTGTCAGGAGAAGATAAGCCCGGGGTTACTGCAGCCTTAACTGCGGTTTTAGCAGATCACAATGCCAATATACTTGATATAGGGCAGGCTAATATACATCATTCTCTTTCTTTGGCAATTATGTTTGAAGCAACGAATGCCGGAGACGTTATAAAAGATTTGCTTTTTAAAGCTACAGAATTGGGCGTTGTTATCCGATTCTCACCCATCAGTAAGGACAATTATACCCGCTGGGTGAATCTTCAGGGAACAAAGAATAGATATATAGTTACAGTTCTGGGACGTGTTTTAGACCCTTCTCATATTTCGGCTGTAGCACAAGTAAGTCAGAAACATAAATTAAATATCGAAAAGATAATACGTCTGACAGGTCGTGTGCCATTGGCTGCTTCGGAACGTCCAAGCCGTTCATGTATTGAATTGTCAATCAGAGGAACTGTAGATGATGTAGATGCCCTGAAGCATGATTTTATGAAACTTGCCGATGATATGGGGATTGATATCGCTTTTCAGGTAGAAAATATGTATCGCCGTATGCGTCGTCTTGTTTGTTTCGATATGGACTCTACATTGATTCAGACCGAAGTTATAGATGAGCTTGCCGAACGTGCAGGAGTGGGAGATGAAGTAAAAGCTATTACCGAAGCTGCTATGCGAGGAGAAATAGATTTTAGTGAAAGCTTTAAGAAACGTGTAAGCTTGTTGAAAGGTTTGGATGAGTCTGTTATGCAGGATATTGCAGAGAATCTTCCTGTAACAGAAGGAATGACACGCCTTATCCGCATATTGAAGAAGAGCGGATGTAAGCTGGCTATATTATCCGGCGGATTTACTTATTTTGGAAATTACCTGAAAGACAAGTATGGTTTCGACTATGTTTATGCAAATGAATTGGAGATTGAAGACGGTAAATTGACTGGCAATTATGTAGGCGATATAGTGGATGGTAAGCGTAAAGCCGAGTTGCTTCGTTTGTTGGCACAGGTAGAAAAGGTTGATATTCGTCAGACTGTAGCAGTAGGAGATGGAGCCAATGACCTCCCTATGCTGAATATTGCAGGACTAGGTATTGCTTTTCATGCTAAACCAAAAGTGAAAGCAAATGCGAAACAATCCTTATCCAATGTCGGTCTGGATGGTATTTTATATTTCTTGGGTTATAGAGATTCTATGCTCGAAGGAGAGAAGTAAACAAATACAAAATATAAATTTTAATTTTAATAGGCTGTCTTGTAAGGGATGGCCTGTTTTTTTAGTATTAACACGGATGTTAGTGATGTTTTGTCTTTATTTGATAAATATATAATATCCAATTAGTAGAAGTCTGAAAATATATGGAACGTGATTTTTTGCACAGAAAAGATATATAGGAACTTTCTTTCCGTATCAAGTATAACTTTTAGATATTTTGGGATTATAATAATATCTGAAAGGAGTTATACCCAATAACCGCGCTATCCAAAATCCACTTTCACAAGCGGAAATTTAAATCTGTAAGGTCGGTAATAAATAAGGAGACTTACTCGGATATTGGGGGTTACAAATGCCCAGAACACCCTAAATAACTCCTTCCTGATATTTTATCATTTTCCTATCTCTATAAACAGGAAAATATATATTTATGCCACATTATTGGCAAAATTTTACTATTGTGTGTTAGCTACACATCTGTAGCCAATACAAATATAGGCAAATATTTGATATTAACGATAGTAGTTATGTTAAAAATACACGAAGGTGTTAATGAAATGGAAAAATGATAGGTTTACCGTGTTTGTTTCTGTTTTTTAAGGTTATTGTTGATGTAAAAAAGCGATAATTCGTTCTGAATTATCGCTTTTAGATATATGTTAATTATTTGTACATCTTGTTTCGTAATGATTTTATATCCTCCGAAGTGATATAATCATCATAATCCATGATTTTGTCGATAATTCCGTTCGGTGTCAATTCTATTACACGATTACAGACAGTTTGTATAAATTCGTGGTCGTGCGACGCCATCAATACATTCCCTTTAAACTGAATGAGTGTATTGTTGAAAGCCTGTATCGATTCCAAATCCAAATGGTTGGTAGGTGAGTCGAGAACAAGGCAGTTTGCGCTCTTTAACATCATACGTGCTATCATACAGCGCATTTTTTCGCCCCCTGATAGTACTTTTGTGTTTTTTAGTACTTCTTCACCCGAAAACAGCATTCTGCCCAAAAATCCTTTTATATAGATCTCACTTGTATCATCAGAGAATTGTGATAGCCAGTCGATCAGATTCAGATCTTCTTTAAAATAATCACTATTATCCAATGGTAGATAAGCGTTGGTAATAGTTTGTCCCCAGCTGAATGTTCCAGCATCAGGCTTAGCGTACTCATTTATTATCTCAAAGAAAGCAGTCATTGCACGCGGATCTTTCGAAAGGAAGATAACCTTGTCGTCTTTTTCTATATTGAAGCTGACATTGTTGAATAATACTTTCCCTTCTATCGATTTGCTCAGCCCGTTTACCTCCAATATCTTATTTCCGGGCTCACGATCAGGTGTGAAGATGATTCCCGGATACTTGCGAGACGATGGCTTAATTTCTTCAATATTAAGCTTCTCGAGCATCTTCTTACGGCTGGTGGTTTGTTTCGATTTTGCAACATTGGCACTGAATCGACGAATAAATTCTTCCAGTTCTTTTTTCTTTTCTTCAGCTTTTTTATTCTGTTGCTGTTGCTGACGCAAAGCTAATTGGCTCGATTCGTACCAGAAGCTATAGTTACCCGCAAACATAGTTACTTTACCAAAGTCTATATCTACAGTATGTGTACACACAGAGTCTAAGAAGTGACGGTCGTGCGATACAATCAATATTGTATTCTCTGCATTTGCCAGATAGTTTTCCAACCACATTACAGTTTCAATATCAAGGTCGTTGGTAGGCTCATCGAGAAGCAAGTTGTCAGGGTTGCCAAACAAGGCACGTGCTAACAAAATACGTACTTTTTGCTTACCGCTCATATCGCCCATCATCTGATAGTGCAAATCCTCGGTTACGCCAAGTCCGCTAAGTAGCATGGCTGCGTCATTCTCTGCATTCCATCCCTCAAGTTCGGCAAATCGTTCTTCAAGCTCCGATGCTCTGATACCATCTGCATCCGAAAAATCTTCTTTAGCATACAGAGTATCTTTTTCTTGCATAATATTCCATAGCGTACTGTGCCCTTGCAGAACCGTGTTCATTACCGTTTGATCATCAAACGCAAAGTGATCTTGAGACAATACAGAGAGACGCTCACCTGGTCCTAAAGAAAATGTTCCGGTTGTAGCATCTTTTTCGCCACTAAGTATTTTGAGAAGTGTAGATTTCCCTGCGCCATTAGCGCCGATTATACCATAGCAATTGCCACTTGTAAATTTAAGATTCACGTCTTGGAAAAGTACTCTTTTTCCAAACTGAATCCCTAGATTAGAAACTGTTATCATTATTATTATTCAATTACAGATTATATACGATACAGGATAATATCTCATTACCCAAATGCGGGCACAAAGGTACAAATTATTGGCTGATAATCAAAGCATACCAACCTTTAGGAATAAAATTATATTATAATTTAGACTAAAGACAGTCTCACTATTCGTTTACAAAGAAATAGCTTCTACTGCTTGTTTCTTATTTATTATATTCTTACAAAGTTCTGATTGTTACAGAATGTCTTATTTCAGGAACGATTTGAAAAATACGTCTTTGTATTCCATCCCAAGCTTCGATTGTGATTTTATTATCCGATTTGTTATTGATATATTTTTCGAAGCCATACAGATAAGAAAATTGCGTAAAATAATCAGGTTTTGTAAATTCTTTCACAATGTCGTTATAGTATCCTGCGCTCCAGAACATACAGTCGGAAAAGCCTTCCGAGTTGGTAAAGCGAGTAGTTTGATCTCTGAATACCATTGTATCATCTATGAAATAACGATATCCGGCAGATAGGACATCTTTGTTGCGTTCAAACTTTCTGTTGTTTACCTTTTCTATAATGTAGCCCGGACGTATACCGGCAATATAAGCAGGGGAATTAAAATCTACATCTTTGATATGTCCCAGATCATCTGCATCATAATAAATCCCTGTATAATTATATTTGTTTGTTTCTACAATATAATTAGCTTCTCTCTTGTTTTGAGTATACGGAAACTGTTTGAGCATCAAAGGTGTATGAAGCTTCACGTAGTCTTCGAGCGAATACTGAGCAGAAAGATAATCTTTGATATTACAATCCCATATTTGAGTTAGCTTCGAATTATCTATGTATTTACGATCATAGAAGCTGAATCCATATTCCACTACGTATTGAGCCGAAGAGCCTACTTTAGGATCATTGGAATCAAATATAGGTAGAAGTACCAGTTGTTTTTTGTCGCAGTCGTATCTCAACGACATGGGGTTATAATTCGGGTTGTTCAACCCGGTGTATCTGTTGTTGGGCGAGTAGCTGTAATATGCCTGTACTACTATATCCGGATCTGAAGTATCTCTAACCAGACCTTTCAACTGTAATTCTTTTTCTAATAAGGTTGTAATTTGCTTGTCTATAGCCGGTACATTCTTTCCTGCATCATAAAAGTCGTACGTGTGATAATCTGTGAAATCTACATCAGAGTTTGTCTGTACATGTAGCGGTAGCGTAAATATCTGATGATTGGTGTTTTCAAGGCTATAAAAAGAGTATACTTCAGATAATTGTTTTTCGCTTACTGAATTGGTCGCAATACATTTACGCATAAGCGGGTACTCCTTAAAGTAAGTATTCATATTGCGAATTGTAAATTTTACTTCGGGATCATATTTGTTGTCAAACAGCCAGTTTGCGATGGTCTGATTGTCTCTCAGATATGTGGCCTGCCCATTGATCTCCATTATTATATCATCGATTTTTATTCCTGATTTTTCGGCAGGAGAGTTGGGCTCTACTCCCGTAATAACCAATTCTCCATAACCCCAGTTTTGGTTTCTGCTAACTTCGAATGTTATGCCGTAATAGCAGTTTTTTTCATAGTCTTGGGCTTTTGCGTAAAAGGGAGTTATTAATAAAAGAAGAATAATATAAAGTACTTTGTTCATTTTGGGACCAGATTGAAAAATTAGAGCACAAAGATAGAACTAATAGATTAAATGCATGTTATCTCTTGCCGAAAAAAGATAATTCTAAAATTTTCTCTATACAAGGTAAACTTGTTTTTTGTTATTTTGCCAATTTATCTATAATGGCAAGCATTTGATTGTAATTTTTGTCTATCGATTCTAATAATTTGTATTGTGCACGGGTACGTACTAAATTATGCGTGTCATATTTAACCTTATAATAATTGTCTCCGTCTATGTAATCCATCAGGAAGCGAAGCACTTGTTCGAATGTGATATATTTCGCTGAAAATGCAAGGTTCTCTATTTCGGCTGGAGTAAGAAATACTTTTGTCTCGGAGAGGTAGCCTTTGGTGTAACCTTCAAAAATATCCATTTTGAGATACACATTGTCGAGATTTTCATCGTCTTCTTTACCTGCATTTGCATAAGAACGAATGGCGTCACCATAATCATTGAGGCAGATGCTGTTAAGCACCGTATCGAGATCGATTGCACAGAGTACATTTTCTTGTTTGTCAAACAAGATATTGCTTATTTTAGTGTCGTTGTGAGTCACACGCATCGGTAGTTCCCCTGTCTCTGCTTTTGTCCAGAAGTCCAACATCTCTTTTCTACGGTTCTCTATCCAATCTATTTCCTGCTGTACCTGCGATTTTCTGCCTACGGGATCTTTAGCCAACACATCATCCCACTGGTTGAAACGTATGCGCATATTATGAAATCCGGGTAGTATATCTGCCAGAGGTTCTTTCATATCAGCCAGCATAGCCTGAAATTTTCCGATGCCTTTCCCTCCCTGTGCTGCCAGCTCAGGCGAATCGGCAAATTGATATGTTATCGTATCTTCTATAAATAAGCAGGCTGCCCAATATTCATTTTCTTCGTCTTTGTAATATAACTTCCCTTCGGTTGTGGGAGTAACGGTAAGTGCTTCACGAAGCGGATCTCCACCTTGTTCTTTTATCTTATGCTTTAGGTGTGTGGTTACCTTATGGATATTTTCCATCATGGATGGAATGTCTTTGAAAATGTTTTTATTCTTGCGTTGAAGAATATAATTGGGGCTGTTTCCTTCTGTTTCTACAAAGAAAGTATCGTTGATAAGTCCCTCTCCCATAGGGCGAATTTCTTTTACTGTTCCGTCAAAAGCAAATTTGTAGCCCAAATTTATTAGTGTTTCTTTCATAATGGTAAATGATATAAATAAGGTTGCGCGATTTATCTGTGATACAAAAATAACGAAATCTTCCTAATTCTAAGCTTGCATTGTTTAGAGAAGAATGTAGAAGGACTACAAAAAGTAAAAATCTATAAATAGACTCTAAATAAATACGTAACTTTATACCGCGAAAAAATTATATAATAAATTAAAGGAAATAAATCATGTTTTCAGGAATAGTAGAAGAAGCAGCAACAGTAGTATCGTTACGTAAAGAAGCCGAAAACCTGCACCTTACAATGAAATGTTCATTCACTCACGAATTGAAGATAGACCAGAGTGTGGCGCATAACGGTGTTTGTCTTACAGTGGTAAATCTGGAGGGAGATACATATACAGTGACAGCTATAAAGGAAACATTGGAGCGCTCAAATCTTGGCTTGCTGAAAGTCGGAGATAAAGTAAATCTAGAACGCAGTATGCTGATGAACGGACGCCTCGATGGTCATATTGTACAGGGACATGTAGACCAGACAGCAAAATGTGTTGAAATACGTGAAGCAGACGGTAGCTGGTACTTTAAGTTCGAATATGAATTTGACCGGGAAATGGCAAAAAAAGGATATCTTACTGTTGATAAAGGTTCTGTTACTGTTAACGGTGTCAGTCTTACCGTGGTTGATCCTACAAATAATACATTTGAGGTTGCTATTATTCCATATACATACGAGCATACGAACTTCCATCAATTTAAAGTAGGTAGTGTGGTTAATCTCGAATTTGATATTATAGGTAAATACATCAGCCGCATCACTCAACTTTGACCTTATGAAAAAGTACATTACTCTTTCATTCTTTTTATTTTTCTCTGTTTCAATATTGTCTCAAGAAGGGTCAAAGATTTTGCTAGAGAAGAAGTTATCTGAAATGTATAATGCAGATCAGGGTATACGCAAAAGTTTAATAAATATTGATACTCAGTATGCTGGAAGTGATTATTTAAAGGAACGAAAAGATAGTGTACTAACTATAATGAAAAAGGTTGATAAAGAGAATCAACTATTTGTATCCCATTTACTCGATTCGATTGGATGGCCTTCTGACTTGTCTTTTCAGGGTAATATGGCAATATTTCTGGTTATACAGCATTCCGATAGTGCCTATATGAATAAATATGCATATATAGTTGAAGAAGGATATATAAAAGGAAGCATTGTTCCTGACCTCTACGCTATATTTAAAGATCGTATATTGGTGTATGCTAATAAAGCTCAGATTTATGGTTCACAAATCATCAACGGTTATGTATGGCCTATTGAAGACGTGGAAAATGTAGATGATAGAAGGAAGAAAATGAATTTGTCATCTATGGATGAATATTTGAAATCTTTTGGTAGTAATGCTATTACTTGGGATAAGAAAATGACAGTGGAACGTATGCATATAAAAATAATAGGAGACTAAGGTTTATGGATTTCTACGAACTGGTGAAGCATCGCCAAAGTACACGAGCTTTTGATACTACACGTGCAGTAGATAGAGAAATTATAGCCCGCATACTTGATGCCGGACGTTTAGCTCCTTCGGCATGCAATGCGCAGCCGTGGCATTTTATTGTAGTCGACGAACCCGAATTGAAGAATAAGGTGGCCGATGCTGCTTCAGCTCGTCTGTTGGGGATGAATCATTTTACGAAGCAAGCTCCTGTTCATATCGTAGTAGTTGAAGAAAAAGTAAATTTGAGTTCGGGAATTGGTGGTATTGTAAAAGACAAGCATTTTGCATTTCTGGATATCGGTATAGCTACCGCACATATTTGCCTTGCAGCAGAAGCTGAAGGATTGGGAAGTTGTATATTGGGTTGGTTTGCCGAATCGAAAATGAAGAAATTACTCAATATCCCAGACAATAAGAGAGTGGTACTTGACATTATTATCGGTTATCCGGCTCAACCTTTACGAGACAAAAAACGGAAGACTACTGAAGAGGTGATTTCATATAACACATACAAATAGAGTTATTTCACATTTCCTATGGAGAAGAAATATTGGTTTTTTCTTATCATCTTTACCCTGGTAGCAGTTTGGTCGGGGTATCAGCCCTATGAGGCCGGATTATGGTTTTTGGAAGCCGGGATATGCCTTGCGGCAGTCATTGTATTGATGAATACTTTCAAGCGATTTCGCTTTACGGATATGACCTATATTTTTATTCTCATCCATCTTATCATTTTGTTTGTGGGAGCTCATTATTCTTATGCCCGTGTACCGCTATTCGATTGGGTAAAAGAGGTTTTTGATCAGGACAGGAACAATTACGATAAGGTCGGGCATTTTGCACAAGGCTTTATTCCTGCTATGGTTGCTCGTGAGCTGCTCATACGTTTGGATGTGGTTCGGAAGAAAGGCTGGATTCCATTCTTTGTTACTTGCATTTGTCTAGCAATTAGTGCCTTTTACGAACTGATAGAGTGGTGGACTGCGGTTTTGTCGGGAGACGGAGCAGAAGATTTTCTGGGTACACAAGGGTATGTATGGGATACCCAGTCGGATATGTTTTGTGCTATGATCGGGGCTATTTGTATGCTGATATTCTTTTCAAGATTACAGGATAGGCAAATAAATAAAATGGCTCGTCCTGATTATTCAGAAAAAAATAATTAATCAATATTTTTTAGATATACATCTAACTTGCAATTAAAATAATGAGATTGACACCAAAACAAGAGGGGAACATTATAATGTTCATTGTGATTTGCGTATTTGCAATCAATATCCCTGTCAACAAATATGTATATTCTCATGGATACCTATCTTCGTTTGGCATGACGCTTATGCGTATGTTATTTGGAGCACTTGCTTTTTGGTTTACTTCTTTATTCACTCAAAAAGAAAAGATAGAGAAAAAAGATATGCTGATTCTATTTGTCGGTGGACTTTTTGGTATGGTACTCAATCAGGGGCTTTTTGCTTATGGTCTCAGCCGTACGTCTACTATCGATGCGTCTATAATAACTACGGCAGGACCCTTGTTTGCGATGATTATAGCAGCCATTGTACTAAAAGAACCCGTAACGGCAAAGAAGGTAGGAGGTGTGGTTGTCGGTGCCGCCGGTGCTATATTTTTAGTATATACGAGCCATTTGGGGCATCCCGGACAAGAAGCGGATATGATCGGAAACTTGTCGGTGGCGAGTGCTTCTTTTTCGTATGCTTTCTATCTGGTAATAACACGTCCGCTGTCAACAAAGTATTCACCTATCACATTGATGAAGTGGATGTTTCTTTACTCAGCTATTGTTTTGTCTCCAATTTTTTATAAAGAAATAACAGAGGCTCCGTTATTTAGTCAAAAGGATATATTACCCTATCTGCTTGTCGGGTTTACTCTCGTGGGTGCTACATTCTTTACTTATATGATGATTCCATTGGCTCAACGGCGAATAAGACCGACCACGATAGCGATGTATAATAATTTACAACCTCTCATCGCTTCCTTTATCGCAATATCGGTGGGAATGGATAAATTTACAATAGATAAACTGATTGCTGGTATTCTTATTTTTATGGGCGTGTATCTGGTAACAGCAAGTAAATCGAAAGCGGATATAGACAAAGCAACTCAAAATATTAATTAAAATATTAGTATGGATTTGGATATATTTAAGAAAACTGGTAAAGTAAAAATAACATGTTTATTGTTGATAGTATTAGGGGTAGTTGTGAGACTATTCTTTTTTGACTATATATACTGTGACTATAAATTCTTTTTGAATGAGTGGGTCGAATATATCAGGAATAATGGATATGCTTATTCACTAAAGGATTCTTTTTATAACTATACGCCTAGTTATATTTACATACTTATATTACTTGCTAAAATTGATGTTTACTCACTTTATAGTATAAAGGTAGTTTCATTACTATTCGATTTTTTAGCTGCTTATTTTATTTCAGCTTTGGTTTATCTGGTAAGTAAAAATAATACGGCCAGATGGATATCGTTTACCCTTGCTACTTTGTTGCCTACAGTTATACTAAATGGAGCACTTTGGTCTCAGTGCGACTCTATTTATTCTTCTTTTGCAATAGGAAGTGTATTCTTCCTGTTGAAACGAAAAAATATTATGTCAATGATATTTCTTGGGATAGCATTCGCCTTTAAGGCTCAGGCTAGTGTTCTTTTGCCATTTTTCTTTATCTATATGATAAGAGGAGGAATTAAATGGTATTACTTCTTTATTATTCCCACTGTGTATGTCTTTTCTTTATTGCCGGCATGGATTATGGGGCGTCCATTAACGGATTTGATATTAGTATACCAGATGCAGTCTAATTTTGATAATGCATTAGTCTCATTTTTTCCGAATATTTATATGTGGATAGAGAATTTCATCCCAGCGGATAAGATATATGGCATGCTTTTTACTGCAATATTTGTTTTATCGATGGGTTTTATACTTATGCAAAAAAAAATACATATTCACACTGGAATCATGGTTAAAGCTTATCTTCTTAAGTTGCATCATTTGCCCTTTTGTCCTACCTGGAATGCGTGAACGTTATATGTATCTCGGTGATTTAATAGCTGTTGCATATATATGTCTTTACCCTAGAAAAGCATACTTGGCTGTAGGGATACTTTTCGTTTCATTTTATTCTTATATAAGAACGCTTAATTATTTTGGCGTATTTCTTGGAGATAATAATGTTAATCCTTTGAAGGCATTATCTTTTTTTAATCTTATTCCATGGAAAGCTGTATCTCTCTTATATTTAGGTATAATAATGCTGATTGTGACGGATTTTGTGAAATCGTTGAGAACCAATGTGGTCGAAAAAGAATTCTAGTTGAAAATAAAGAGTAAATTTGTAGATTAATATTATTTGAATGTGATGAAGAAAGTAAGAATCATATTGCTATTTATACTTTTGCCATTGGCCTGTTCTGCTCAATTTTTAGGAGTAGGTGTTCAGTATGCCGATGCCAAAGGAAAAGGAAATGACTTCCAGTTTGCTGCCAATGCCTCTTTTCCGGTATGGCATAAAAAGAATCCTTTCAATTCTTTTATATCAAGTGGTATCGATTACACGGGAGGGAGCTCACCTGTTGCAGGACTAAACCTGAAGCCTATACAGCTTACTAGTTTTATCAGCGAATCGTTATTCAATAAAAATAAGGTAACTATTCTAGTGGGGTGCGATGCAGGTTATTTGTTTAACTTCAGGCATGGTAAAGACGGAATTGTAATCACTCCGAATGTATATATAGATTATAAATTCTTTTTTGCAAAAGCTGGATATGACTTTAATGTGACAGGAAATGAACAGCAGTTCTTTGTCCGTGCCGGATTTTGTTTTGGTATGGGCTCTATCAAGTCCTTTGTGAAAACCGAAATATGGTAATATTCGGATAATAATCATATTTTTAGTATCTGTAAATATAGTATAATGAGGAAAGTCTTTTTTGCCTTTTTTATGCTGATGCCTATCATGGCGTTCGCTCAATATCTAGGGGTTGGCGCTCAGTTTGCTCAAAAAGATAGATTGCAGCTTTCAGTGAATAGCTATATTCCTCAGTTTGTATTGAATGATAAATCCGCACCCTTCATATTCGGAATAGGCGGAGGTACAGATTATATTTCTCCTGCTTCGTCATCGGTTTCAGGTTTAAATATAAAGCCTGCTTCATTCTTTGTGATTACCAACAACTATTCACCATTTACAGCCGCCGTTAAGTTTGATGCGGGTTATAATTTTGGCTTCGGACGTGGTAATGGTATCGTCTTATCGCCTAACCTGTATTTTGACGCTTACATGTGTTATGTTTCGGTAGGTTATGATTACAATACGTTTAATGGCAGAGGTCAATTCTATGTTCGCATTGGAGCCGGGCTGACTTTGGGGCTCTTGAAGTCTCTGGTTAATAGGTGATATATGAGAATCTCATCGCTTAATATCTTATAATAGATAACTCTAAACTTACAACTATTTTTACTAATTTTGCAGATTATTTTATCTCGCATTAATTATCCTTTCAAAGAATGAAAATTGCAGCGTTGGTATCGGGAGGCGTAGATAGCTCTGTGGTTGTACATCAACTTAAAGAACAAGGCTACGATCCTACGATATTTTATATACGAATAGGTATGGAGGACGAACAAGGTTATATTGATTGTCCTGCAGAAGAAGATATAGAAATTACAACATATATTGCTAAAAAATATGGTTGTAAAATGGAAGTGGTATCATTACATGAAGAGTATTGGGAGAATGTAGTGAGCTATACAATAGATGCGGTGAAGCGTGGTCTTACACCCAACCCCGACATGATGTGTAACAAGCTGATCAAATTTGGATGTTTCGAACAAAAATGGGGACACGAATTTGACAAGATAGCGACAGGTCACTATGCTACAACTACAGAAATAAATAGCAAGACGTGGCTGTCGACAGCTAAGGATCATGTTAAAGATCAGACCTATTTTCTTGGACAAATAGATTACCTTCAGGTTTCTAAGCTCATGTTTCCGATAGGTAACTTGCTTAAAAGCGAAGTCAGGGCTATTGCTGCACAGGCAGGATTGCCATCGGCTCAACGTAAGGATAGCCAAGGTATTTGTTTTTTGGGTAAGATCAATTATAATGATTTTATTCGCCGATATCTGGGTGAGCGCAGAGGTAAGATTGTAGAACTGGAAACAGGTAAAATACTGGGTAAGCATGATGGGTATTGGTATCATACCATAGGGCAACGCAAAGGCTTAGGGCTGAGTGGCGGACCTTGGTTTGTAATCAAGAAAGATACCAAACGAAACATTGTGTATGTATCTAACGGATACGACCCGGAAACCCAATATGGGAAAGTGGTAAATCTGGCCGGATTTTCTTTTATCACCGAAGATATTTGGGGCGACTTTGAAGGCTCTAAAGATATAACATTCAAGATACGTCATACCCCTGAATTTACCAGAGGTAGGATTGAAAAAATAGGGGACTTATACCGTATATATTCTGATGATAAAGTGCAAGGTATTGCTTCCGGACAGTTTGGTGTGGTGTACGACAGCGACTCTAAACTGTGTATTGGTAGCGGTATGATTGCAAATGATGAAGATTAAATATTTTTTCATATAGTGGCAACGTAGGTTTTATTAGTAAAACTGCCACCTGACACAATTCACAACATAATTCTTTCTACCATGTTCTTTTTTGCTGATTTGACAAACATAGAGGTTGTCGATATAATTGAAGTATTGGGTACAATAGCATTTGCCATCAGTGGTATCCGTTTGGCTTCGGCGAAGCGTTTCGACTGGTTTGGCGCTATTGTCATTGGCTTTGTGACCGCTACCGGAGGAGGAACACTTCGTGATCTTCTTCTCGATGTTCCCGTATTTTGGATGCAGGCGAGCCGTTATATATGGTGTACGCTTTTTGCTTTTATCATAGTTCTTGGTTTTCGTAAATATCTGGTTCATCTCAATAATACGATATTTTGGTTCGACTGTATCGGTCTCGGGCTATTTGTTGTAGTAGGATACGAGAAGGCTTTGGCGCTCGGTTATCCGATATGGGTATGCGTATCTATGGCTACTATAACCGGTATAGTAGGGGGGATAATACGAGATATTCTTATCAATGAAGTCCCGATCGTATTTACTCAGGAACTATATGCCGTCGCTTGTATTTTGGGTGGAATATTGTTTAGTGTTCTTTATTATTTCGATATCCAACTGTTAGTGATAGAAGTTTCCACAGCCGTATTTGTAGTGGTGATTCGATTTTTTGCTACCAGATATCATATCAAATTACCGATACTAAAAGGAGAGGATTAGGTAGGAGATAATTTTTTATACCATCGGTTATACACTTCAGAAATGATATCCATATAGTTTTGGGATGAATAATCTTCATTCAGTAAAATTTAGGAGGTTTGTTCGATAATTTTTATACTTTTGCATAGCAAAAAACAAGATAATAACGATTATATAAATATTTATGGGAAGAGCGTTTGAATACCGCAAAGCGACAAAGCTGAAACGCTGGGGGAATATGGCCCGCGTATTTACTAAGTTGGGGAGACAAATTACTATAGCTGTGAAAGAAGGCGGTCCCGAGCCGGATACCAATCCTCGTCTTCGTGTATTGGTACAGCAGGCAAAAAAAGAAAATATGCCTAAGGAGAACGTAGAACGTGCCATCAAAAAAGCTACATCGAAAGATGAGGCTGATTATAAAGAGGTGGTATATGAAGGATACGGACCTTTTGGTATTGCTATAGTAGTAGAAACTGCGACAGACAACCCTACCCGTACGGTGGCTAATGTGCGTAGCTACTTCAATAAGCATAACGGATCTCTTGGTACATCAGGTAGTCTTGAGTTTTTGTTCGACCATAAATGCGTATTTAAAATTGCACCTAAAGAAGGTGTTTCGTTAGAAGACCTAGAGCTTGAATTGATCGATTATGGTGTGGATGAATTAGAACACGATGAAGACGATATTATCCTTTATGGTGAATTCAAATCTTACTCCGAAATCCAAAAATATCTTGAAGAAAACGGCTATGAAATCCATAGTGCCGAATTTGAACGCATTCCGAACGATCTGAAAGAACTAACAAAAGAGCAACAGGAGCAAATCCAGAAGTTGTTGGATAAATTTGAGGACGATGATGATGTTCAGAATGTTTTCCACAATATGAAAGAAGACTTCGAAGAATAAGAAAAAATATATTAAAATAAAAAAAGCTGTAAAATTAAGATTTTACAGCTTTTTTTATTTTAGTAAGGCTTACTATAAAAGTCAAGCACCGAATGGGTATAAACACAATAGTCTATAGGGAACTTTCGTTGGAAAATAGTAGGATTTTTAGCTTCTATTGGTACAAGCATTATATCCGATTTGCCATTTATTTTTATTTTATCCTCTTTAGGTATATTTTCTCTATTATCAAACTTGTGCGAAAAGTAGTATAAATAGGGATATATCCATGCTATATATTGAGCAGGATTGAGTTCTTTATCGTCAGATAGTATCTGTATATCTTTTTTTTCTGTTATAGCCTTTTGTAATTCTACGGCATTCAATGGTATATCGTTTAAGCAGAAGATGGCGTCCCATTGAGGATCTACCATTACCCATTTGTCGAAGTCGTTCAAAAAAACTTCCATTACTACATGTCCTGCGCCGGATGGGGTTGTTTCCACGTCTTTTCTCTTTAGTGCTAATGTGCGGGATGGCAGCCCTATGGCGTTCAGACAAGCGGTTGTTACTATCCCGTATTCTACACAACGAAACTGTTGACCTTTCTTTACTTCCTCCAGAATATATAATGCGTCATTTTTTTCGGGAGTATTGTATCCATTGTGTTTCCAAAGCTTATGCACCCATGACGATATATTTCGTACTTTCTCCAAGTCTGTTTTTCCTTTGGCTGCAATGCTATCTATTGGATACTCTTTTTTCAATCGTTCCAAATATGGGTTATTCATTCCACTTTCATAAATGAATTTGAGGTCACTATTTTGTTCTACTGTATCAAAAGTTATCTCATTTGTTTCAATACCGTTTTGAATAATGATAACCAAAGGCTTCATTCCGGCTTTTTCTATATTAAATGTGAACTTGCTATTTTCCGGAATGCGTGCTTTTACACTGTCTGTATCTGTATAAAGAGAAAAATCAAGAGGATTAATGTTGATCGGAACTTTGATCGTATCGCTTCTCTGATCCGAAAATGGCATTGATTCATTTGATATTGACCCATTTATAATGATCTTTACTGTTTCAGAATTAGCCTTTATGGTTGTACTACTGTTTGATTGGGCATATAAACAATATGATGCCATGATCATATAACAAATAAATAATGCAATTCTTTTCATAATTTTATTAATTGTGTTTCATATATGACGAAGATGGAATGTAAATAGTTACAAATTATATCAGATATTTTTGTTTAAATTGTTTTTTGCCGAGGGGAGGATATATATTATAACTGTCGCTATCTGTTTCATTTCTCTTTCTCTCAATATATCCGTTTTTCATTTATTCGTTATGATAAATATATAGATTTGTTTGCAGTGACAAATAGGTGCTCCAAATTTATTTTAATGGGGAATTTAATTTTTACTTTTCTATCTTTGCATACTATCATTTTAAATTTTAAAATAAATTAT
Source organism: Dysgonomonas sp. 37-18 (assembly GCF_001899125.1). Lineage (NCBI taxonomy): Bacteria > Pseudomonadati > Bacteroidota > Bacteroidia > Bacteroidales > Dysgonomonadaceae > Dysgonomonas > Dysgonomonas sp. 37-18. Next base: position 242,071 of record NZ_MKVC01000023.1, read on the forward strand.
GTCATTATATTTGAGTATAATATTACTAATTGTAGTCCTCAATTTTGTATGGACACAATATCTTGCTTACCGTAACAGAATGCGTATGAGTCCCGAAATTCCTTCTCAATTAGAGGGGATTTATGATGATGATGAATATGCAAAGCAGCAGGCTTACCAAAAGGAAAATAGTCGTTTTGGTTTATATGGCAGCCTTTTTTCTTTTTCAGTACTTTTCTTGGTACTGGTCTTCGGACTTTTTGGCTGGTTGGATGAATTCCTAAGGCAGTTTATTAGTAATGAAATATTATTGACACTTTCTTTCTTTGGTGTGATCTATCTGATCAATGAGATTTTGAGTCTTCCATTCGATTATTATAATACGTTTGTCATCGAAGAACGGTTTGAATTCAATAAGTCTACCAAAACTATTTTCTGGCTCGATCAACTAAAGGGACTTTTGTTAGCAGTTGTTTTGGGAGGAGCTATTCTGGCTCTTATTACATGGCTGTATACTGCAATCGGCGAATTGGCGTGGCTCTATGCCTGGGGTGCTATTACTGTGATTTCTTTGTTTATGACCTTATTTTATTCTAATATAATTGTGCCATTATTTAATAAGCAAACGCCTTTAGGAGAAGGTGAGCTGCGTGATGCAATTGAGGCTTTTGCTCAAAAGGCAGGATTTGCAATTAATAATATCTATGTAATGGATGCATCGAAGCGTTCGACCAAGGCCAATGCTTACTTTACAGGATTTGGAGCAAAGAAACGTATTGTTTTGTTTGACACGTTGATCAATGATCTAGATAAAGACGAGATTGTCGCTGTATTGGCTCATGAGATAGGGCATTACAAGAAGAAGCATACACTGTAAGGTATGTTTATTTCTATTTGTTATACAGGAATCATGTTGTTTTTACTGTCATTGCTTCTCGACAATAAAGATATTGCAATAGCTTTGGGTGGTCAATCTGCATCGTTTCATTTAGGTCTTATAGCTTTTTCTATTTTCTTTACTCCGGTTTCTTTTGTTATTAATGTGCTTTCGAGTATTCATAGCCGTAAAAATGAGTATCAAGCAGATGGTTATGCAGCCGGATTTGGGTTGGCTGATTCACTTATTAGTGGGCTAAAGAAATTGTCGGTTAAATCATTAAGCAATCTGAATCCCGATTCATTATATGTGCTTTTTAATTATTCGCATCCTACATTATTGCAGCGTATAAAAGCAATGAAAAAATAAGAATATCATTTAAACCTTTATTATCGGCTTAGGTCTTATAATTATACACAATGTTGTACTTAATATAATACACTATGAAACGCATATATATAATTTTTGTTTCTGCTCTTATAAGTATGAGCCTTTATTGTCAACCGGGTAGAGATAGAGACGTAAGGAAAGATTTCTCGATGGATCAATACCAAAGAAATATCAGCAGGGATATTTTTGGCTATTTACAATACGAAAATAGTAGGGGAGAAAGAGCTTCGCTAAAAAAGGACGTTTTCGACAACTGGATATATAGTGACAATAGAAATAACGAAGTAAAATACTCTAAAGAATATTGGAATTCTATCCTTCAAGATTTTCACCAAAATGATAAAAGAATCTTTCTATGGTTGATAGAAATGTATGCTGACCAGTCAAACTATAAAGAAGAGTATAAAGTCGATATTTTTGGTTATCAGCAATACGAAAACAACAAAGGACAGAGAGCCTCTCTCAAAAAGGATATTTTTGATGCATGGGTATACAGCGATAGTAGGAATAACGAAATAAAATATTCGAAAGAATATCGCGAAGATATGCTTCGTTACTCTTATTACGATGATATGGACGCTTTTTTTCGGTTCAAAGATATGTGTGAGAATCTGTCAAACTACAAAGAAGAATACAAAATAGATATTTTCGGTTATCAGCAATATCAAAACAATCAGGGAGAAAAAGCATCATTGAAGAAAGATATTTTCGACAGAATGGTTTATGAAGATAATAAAGGAACGAAAATAGAACTTGATGAAAGAGACTGGTCTAGATTATTGAGAAAATATCATTCGGATAAAGAAGTGTTTATGACGTTTATCCAGCGTTATTTATTTGATAACTGATTGTCCTCTTTCATTTGTGAACATTCTGTAAATTATCTAATCTGTGGTATTTCATTTCTGAAGTATTTGTTGCCGAAATAAGCTTTTATAGTACATTTGCATCTGTCAAATTGAAAATAAAAGTTTGTAAAATTTCAGATAGAAATGAAAGCAGCAATAGTTACAATTGGTGATGAAATTCTCATAGGTCAGATTGTGGATACAAATTCTGCATGGATGGCTCAGAATCTTACACTAGCCGGATTTGAGGTAGAAGAGATGCAGTCGATAGGCGACGATGCTCAGCAAATAAAAGATACGATAAGCGATGTTTTTCAGCGTGTTGATGTCGTATTGATGACAGGAGGTCTTGGACCTACGAAAGATGATATAACGAAGAAAACCCTTTGCGAGTATTTTGATACCACATTAGTTTTTGACGATGCTGTACTGGATAATATAAAGAATGTAATATCTAATTTTACATCCCTAAACGAATTGACTCGCAATCAGGCTTATGTACCTAAAGATTGTACCGTAATACAAAACAGGGTAGGTACAGCTCCTATTACATGGTTCGACTATAAAGATAAAGTGCTCGTTTCTATGCCGGGTGTACCTCACGAAATGAGATATGTAATGGAAAACGAGATACTTCCCCGCCTAAAGAACAAGTACGATATCGAGGCATACATCAAAAGAGTGTTTATTGTAAAAGGCTATACTGAATCTGCTTTGGCAATGTACATTGCCGACTTCGAAGATAATCTGCCGCAAGGTTTTGGACTGGCATATCTTCCTTCTTTGGGACTGATGAAGCTTCGCTTGTTCGTCAGGGGAGAACATCGTTTGCCGGAGATGGAGGCAGAGGTTAAAAAACTACAAGCATTACTGGGCGATGCTATTATAGCAGAAGAAGATATTACTCCCGAAAAAATACTCGGAGCAAGGCTTTTCGAAAAAGGGCTTACCTTAGGCACTGCTGAAAGTTGTACAGGTGGAAATATTGCACATATGATTACATCTGTTTCGGGTTCTTCCAATTATTTCAAAGGATCAGTCGTTTCTTATGCAAATGAGGAAAAAGTAAATGTATTGCATGTTTCTCAAGAAAATATAGATAAATATACAGCTGTAAGTGAAATTGTAGCTGCACAGATGGCAAAGGGTGCACAAAATCTCTTAAATGTAGATTGTGTAATAGCTACTACCGGAATAGCCGGGCCCGATGGCGGTACAGAAGAGAATCCTGTGGGTACGGTATGGGTCTGTACTGTATACAAAAATAAAAGCATTACAAAAAGGTATCAGTTTGGGAAATATCGAGAATCCAATATTATACGTGCGTCCAATAATGGAATGTTGCAACTGCTCGAAATGATAGATAACGACACATATTAAATTGCACTTCTTTATATATTAATAAGGAAAGAGAAAAAATATTGCCTCTCCAAACATCACGTCTGTAGAGGCAATTTGTAAACACAATCAATATTAAGTTAATCTTAATATTATATTATTGTGAGGACCTTATTTTTTCGATCCAGACATGATTCCTGCATCCGTATCATCATTATTCAATCGTTTGTTGCCTGATTTATACTGACGTCCAAAGTTGAAGTTTACTGTGAAATTTATTACAAATATCTGTTTCAGATTATCAGTGTAAACAAGCGATTTGTTCGGTGTCAGCGTCGAATAATTGCGGCTGCCTTGCGAATAACTTTTTGCAAATGGATTAAACATTCCTCCGGTAAGACTCCATTTTACTTTTTCCAGGCCTAATAGACGGCTTTCGTCTGAATATCCTACCGATACAATATGAAGACGTTCTCCTCTTTCCATTGTTTCGCCCCAAAAGTTATTCCAGCGTGTATATACATCTCCTGATAAAGACCATTTTTTATAATTGAATGTAGCAGAACCTCGCACCTGCCAGTAACTATACGTATGAGTAAATTCTTCCCCATAGCTTATATATCGGTTGAATCCGGGTGTAACGGATAGTGTGAGATATTCGCCAAAGGGTTTTAATTTGAATGTTGCCTCCGTATTTAATCTATGGAATCCTTTCTGATTGATATTTGTACGAACGAATTTGCCTTCTTCAAAAGTTACTTGTTCCATGATTGGCTTATGAGCGTAACTATATCTCATAAAGAATTCTGCCCCGAATATTCCTTTGTTATATCCGCCCGTTAGTGTATGGGTATAATACCATACTGTCTGGAGGTTAGGATTACCCTTTCGGATTTGTAATGAGTCAATATCTTGTTCTACATTGTTCAAGTCCGACAATGAAGGCGAATATCCTGATATGTATCCATTGTATCTGATATATGCATTGTCGTTAATATTATAAGATACACGCACATTGGGACGGAAGATATATTTTTCGTTATGGTTTTCTCCTTGACTATTATAGTTACGCATTACGCCCAAACCTAACGAATAGTTAAACTTATTCTTTTTAAATTGGAACTCTGCATAACCGTATGTTTCAGCAAAATTGAGTCCTACATTGGCACCGACATTTCCTTCGTAACTATTGTTCGTATAACTTTGCGTATGTTTCAGTCCGGCTGATATCTTTCCTGCTTTCAGTGTTTTCTCATATATACCTTCCGCTATTAAGGAATATTTATCTCCCAGTACCGATGAATATATGTCTGTATTCAGTATATTGTTTCTGCGTTCCTGATACGAACGTGTAGATTTAGAATCAATGTATGTGCCTACTAAATTGAATATCAAAAGCTGATCTTTCTTTAGATTTCGTTGGTAATACAAGTCTAACGAAGGAGCATAACTTCTCCATGTCGAATGATCGGAGATTGACAGAGGGTTATTGTTATCCGAAGAGTAGATCATACTGTTTCTGTCTGAAAACTGATTCGGTGTTTTCTGATAATTATTTCTTAATGTTGCGTTAAACATGTATTTGTCCGCTTCATTCAAGCTATAATTCAGTGCAACGTTCAGCCTGTCGTCTTTAAATGTTGTTGGTTGCCCTTCTTCTGTACGAGTCAATGTTTTGTCGGGAAATACAAATGTCTCCTCATTTTCGCGTGTCCATTCTATATTTCTGCGCGACCAATATGCATTAACCCCAAACTCAGACTTCTTATGATTCACTTTCGCCGAAAGAAAATTCTCGCCCCAGCCCAATCCTCCAAATGGGACATTAGCCAGATTCGCCGATACATTTCCTCCCGAATCTCTGCGACGTGTGATATAATCGATAACAGCACCTACATTCCCGTAGCGCATTCCCGGATCGTCATGATATTCGATACGGATTATATCTTCGGGCTGAATAGCTGTAATCTCTGCGATAGTTACTTCTACTCCATTGATGCGAAGCTGTACGGCATCACCACCCGGCAAGGTAATTGTATTATTCAAAGGGTTTACGATAATACGTGATAACTGAAGATTACGTAGTAGTGTAATACCGCTATTCGATGCTTTTATCTGTGCATCGGATGGGATAATTACTTTCCTGTCGGGTTTTTGTATAACTGCATTTGCTGTTACTGTTACATCTTTGAGTGCTATATCAGAGGATTTCAACGGTACATTTCCCAGATATGTGTTTTCAACTGCATTCTTAACAGGAATATATCTTTTCCCATATCCGACAAATGTGGCTGATAATATATAGTCACCTGTGGGGATGTTATTAAAAGCAAATAGACCTTTTGTATCTGATGATGCGCCTGCTACAAAACTTGAGTCTTGTTTCAGCAGTGCTATGTTTGCAAATTCTATAATGTCATGAGTATCTGTATCAACTACGGTTCCTGATATATTAATCTGACCTAACAGTGTTGATGAGACGATTATAAATAGTGCGGCTAGTATTATTAATCTTTGTTTCATATTCCTTATTCCTTACATATTGATTTGTTGTATCGAGCTCGTTACTTTTATGACGTAGTTGCCTCGGAAAAGGTTACATGTAAAAATGGATTTTTCTATATATTCTTATCTGAAGATTAAAAAATACGAATGGATTTGTGTTTTAATATTCTGTTTATATGTGTATTATGCTTTGTGTGAAAATATTTTCCTTTGATAGCTAAAGAGCAAGAATGTTTTTTGAAAATTATTTAATGTATCTTTGCTTCTTTAGAAAAAGTGATGACAGAAGCATATTCTACCGATTGTAAAAAGACATTTTCGAAACAAGAGAAGCTTTGTAGTACGAAGGCTATTGAGAACATTTTTGCAAATGGAGATTCTTTTGTGGCTTATCCTCTACGAGTTGTTTATTTATTCACTGATGAGGATAATAAGGAGAATCAGTATGCTTCGGTGATGATAAGTGTGGCTAAGAAAAAGTTTAAACGAGCGGTAAAGCGCAATAGGGTAAAACGTCTGATAAGGGAAGCTTACAGGTTAAATAAATCATCATTGTCGGAACTGTTACAAACTCATAACAAGTGTTTGGATATTGCTTTCTTGTATTTAAAGACAGAATTACCTACGTATGCAGAGATAGAGAAGGCAATGCAAAAGGCTCAACTCTTATTATCCGATAAGATTAGGAAAATAGAATAAACCGAATGAAGAAGCTATTATCCTGGATATTGTTGCTGCCTGTATATTTCTACAAATACAGTATCTCGCCTATGCTACCCCCCTCGTGTCGTTATACACCTACATGTTCGGAATACGCAATTCAGGCAATAAAAAAATACGGACCATTCAAAGGTTTTTGGTTGGCGACAAAGCGTATTGCTCGCTGCAATCCTTGGGGTGGACATGGGTATGATCCAGTTCCTTAAAATAAAAAGAACCCCCTTCGATTTGTCGAGAGAGTTCTTCTTTACTCAAGTGTTATTAAATGTCAAAATTAAATATTGATAGCTTTCTCAGTTTTTATTTTCTGTATTTCCTTTTCAGCTTTCATCTTAGCTTTTAGTTTAGTCTTTTCAGCTTTCTCCTTGGCTTTTGCTATAGCCTTATCTGCTTTTTTCTGAGCATCCTCAGCTCCTTTTTTCGAATCTTTTTCCATTCTTTTTTTAGCGTCGTCTGCGGCTTTTTTAGTATCAGAATCTATTTGCTTTTTTGCCTTTTCTATTTCCTGCTCCATTTTTTTATCTGCATCGGCAGCATCTTTTGCGGCTTTAGTTCTTATACTTTCTATTTTAGCTGCGGTTCTTTCGCTGATAACGATTTTTTCTTGAGCTTTGATCGTTGTGACGGTTGTCATTGCTGTTAATATAAACAGACTGACTATTAATTTTTTCATAATTGTAAGTAATTAAATGTAGTTTACGATTGGTTCAATTAATTAGTTTGTTTAAATGTTTTCAATATTGTGTAGGATAAATGTAATGAAAAAAATACAAATTGAAATTTTTTATGTTTTTATTTAATATTCTGTATGTTGCATTATGTTGTGTTATATTTTTTGCATAAATATATTTGTTTTTTCGGAAACAATGTTTTCTTTTGAGAAAAATATGAATATTATAACATTAAAATACAATGAAAGACTCAATATTGAGAGAGGTCACTCCTCTATCGCAAAGGGACTGTTTCATGATTTTTTCGCGTATAAAACAGCATTTTACATTTCCTATTCATGTCCATGCCGAGTTTGAGCTGAATTTTATAGAAAATGGAGCGGGAGCAAGACGGGTAGTCGGCGATAGTATAGAGGAGATTGACGATTTAGAACTAACCTTAATCACCGGGTCTAGCCTTGAACATGGTTGGCTGGATCATAAATGTCAGTCGAAAGAGATAAAGGAAATAACAATTCAGTTTCATGGCGACCTTCTGAATGAACAGCTTTTGCAGAAAAATCAATTCAGGTCGGTAAAAGAGATGTTTGAGAAAGCCATTTATGGGGTTACCTTTTCGAAGGAGACCATAAAGCAAATAAAAGACAGGCTATATTCTCTTGCTTCGGAACATGAGGGAGCTCATTCTGTTTTAAATCTGTTTGGTATTCTATCCGATTTGTCTTTATCGCCTATGCGGGAATTATCCAGCCGATCGTTTAATGAACATACGCAAAATTATGATAGCAGGCGGATAGAACGTGCTTATAATCATATGTTGGAAAATTATAGTAAAGAAGTCCGGCTTTCCGATGTCGCAAATTTGGTCGGGATGACCGAAGTTGCTTTCAGCCGTTTTATAAAACAGCGTACAGGACGTAATTTTATAGACTCGTTAAATGACATACGCTTAGGGCATGCTACGCGTATGCTGGTTGATACTACCCATAGTGTTGCTGAGATTAGCATTGTGTGCGGGTTTAACAATCTGTCGAACTTTAATCGTATATTCAAAAAGAAAAAAGGATGTACTCCACGCGAATTTAGAGAAAATTATAAAGAGTCTAAGTTTTTTGTGTAATAATACTTTTTTGTCAATTTATGATATTTTTTTGATTTTGACTTAATGTTTTTTCTATATGTGTCAGCTGAAAAATATTATTATTATCCTTTGTGAATAATCCTTATTTATATAATATGTATCTTATAATTAGATGCTAAAGTAGATTCTGTGCTTGCTAGCGAAAGAGTCTACTTTTTGTTTTTGATAATAAAGTATTACTATGTGATAATATAGTATTTGTTATATTTTATTATCATAAATACATTTGTATTACGCTAAGAAGCAATATGAGAATAAAGCAAATCTAACCGTGTAAAAATATTACTAATCATTATCGAAGCCTTAAATTATGAGAAAAATCCTTTTTTTATTGCTCCTGATATGTATGGTTCCATGTGCTATGTATGCGCAGAACTATCAAATTTCAGGGAAGGTAACAGATGCTAAAGACGGCTCACCGATGCCGGGTGTGACAGTTCAAACACAGACCAAAGTCGGTGTGATGACTGACTTTGACGGAAATTATACTATAAAAGCGAATAAGGGCGATGTCCTTACATATTCTTTTATAGGTATGACGCCCCAATCAGTAAAAGTAGAATCAGATAAACCTATTAATGTTGCCCTTCAGGAAGACAATGTGGCTTTGGAAGAAGTCGTTGTTGTTGGGTATGGTACAATGAAGAAAAGTGACCTGACGGGTTCTGTTAGTAGCTTATCGGCAGACAGGCTTAAAGAGTCCGTTATCACAAACCTCGACCAGGCGCTCCAAGGGCGTGTGGCCGGAGTACAGGTTGCTTCCAACTCGGGAGCACCGGGAGCAGCTACCTCGATACGTATTCGTGGTGCTTCTTCTATTAATTTGACAAATGAACCTCTGTATGTGATTGACGGAGTGCCAATGAGTGGTGCCGGTTCATCTACAGTCGGTTTTTCTTGGTCGGGAGGTTCTAACGGTCAAAACGTAGTAAACCCATTATCAGCTATTGCTCCAAGCGATATCCTATCTATAGATGTATTGAAGGATGCGTCCGCAGCCGCAATTTATGGTTCTGCCGGAGCTAACGGGGTTGTGATCGTTACAACTAAAAGAGGAAACAAAGGGCGTACAAATATTACGTACGATGGAAGTATTTCTCTTCAATCTCCTATCGATAAATTGGATATGATGAACCTACGCCAGTATGGAACTTACCAACAACAGCTTTACAATGAAGGTTTCTTGCCGAATGTTGATCAGGCTTACCTTGATCCTTCTTTGTTGGGCAAAGGTACAAACTGGCAAGATGCCGTAATGGATAATGCATGGATGCAAAACCATAGCCTTTCCCTAAATGGAGGAACAGATAAAACTCAATATCTGGCATCTATAAGTTATACAAATCAAGACGGTATATTACTAAATTCAGATTTTGAGCGATTTACCGGTAGGGTGAACGTTGATAATGAATTTAATAAATATATAAAGGTCGGAGCATCTCTTTCCTATTCACGGACAGATGAATCTATTATCAATAATGATGGTATCAATGGCGTGGTAATGCAAGCTGCATTAATGTCGCCGGCAGTTCCTGTTTATGACTTTGATGGAAATTATGCAGGACCTGAGACCGTAAATGGGTCTTCGATATACAACCCTGTGGCATTGACCAAAGATCAGATCAATACATTGCGCCGCGAGAGGGTTATAGCTAATATTTATGGGCAGTTTACTCTCAATCAATATCTTAATTTTCGTTCAGAAGTCGGTATTGATGGCTCCAATAGTACAAATAAGGGATTCAAGCCAAGTTATGAATATGGTCAGTTGAAGAATACCAATGTAATGATTATGCAAAACGAAGCGCATAGCTTATATTGGAACTGGATGAACTATGCTACATACAATCAGACTTTTGATAAACACAGCATTAACTTAATGGCCGGAACAGAAGCTTCTAAATCATCATGGGAAAGCCTGCAATTACAAAAAGATCAATTGTCTTCAAATGATATTCATGTGATTGGTTCTGATGGTAAGTTTGTGGCAAGTAATGGTACAAAAGATTCTTCAGCAAAAGTTTCTGTTTTTGGACGTGCGAATTATAATTTTGACAATCGTTACTTATTAACCGCAACTTTAAGGGCGGATGGATCTTCTAGATTTGGCGTAAACCATCGTTGGGGATATTTTCCATCATTTGCTGCAGCATGGCGCATATCTAGTGAAAAATTTATGGAGGAAACACAAAACTGGTTGTCGAATCTGAAATTGAGGTTGGGTTATGGTATGAATGGGAATGATGGATTACCTACATATCGTTATGGATCTACTATGCAAGCTTTTCAAACCGTGTTTGGTACAGCTTATCGTATGTCAAATAATGCTAATCCTGATCTGAAATGGGAAGCTTCGGTACAATATAATGGAGGTATTGATTTGGGATTATTTAATAATCGAGTTAATCTTACTGTAGATACATATTATAAGACTACAAAAGATCTCTTACTTCAACCTTCCGTTTCGCCGGTTCTTGGAGGTTTAGGATGGACTGATATTCAGACTCCATGGATGAATATTGGAAAAGTGGAAAACCGAGGACTTGATATATCATTGAATACACATAATATAGCGGGTAAAGATTTTAATTGGACTTCAGCCTTATCATTCTCTTTAAACCGCAATAAAGTAAAAGAGCTGGATGACTTGGGTACCCCTTCTTATGGAAGATTAGATTGGTATGCTGCATTTCAAAGTGTATCGATGATTTCGGTAGGACAACCTATCGGTGTATTTTATGGATACAAAACCGACGGACTTTATAAAGATGCGGAAGACTTGAGAAATTCAGCGAAGCCCGAAGGTGTAGAGATTCATCGCACTACCGGAGCTTGGGTTGGTGATGTTAAGTTTAAAGATATCAGTGGACCGAATGGTGTTCCTGATGGCATCATTAACGAATATGACCAAACGGTTATTGGAGATCCTAATCCGGACTTTACTTTTGGTTTTTCTAATACCTTTAACTACAAAGATTGGGAACTAGGCATTGGCCTCACCGGATCGGTAGGAGCTGATATCTTGAACTATGTACGTGTAAAAACAGAAGGTGTGATGTCCCAGTGGGACAATCAGTCGACCACAGTACTCAATCGTGCACAATTGGGATACGTTAATGGAAATAAATATGATGTGGCAAATGTAGATAATAGCTATATAATCAATCCGAATGCAACATTACCTCGTTGGAGCGGCAATGATATCAATGGTAACAACCGTATGAGTGATCGTTGGATCGAAGATGGAAGCTATTTGCGCATTCAGAATATATCATTAGCATATAACCTGCCAAAGATTTGGTTGAAGAAGACAGGCATATCTAATTGTAAACTCTATTTCAACGTTCAGAATGTGTATACGTTTACAGGTTATTCAGGTTTAGATCCTGAAATTGGTTCTTACAACCAGCAGGCAGGTCTTTCTAACGTGGATATGGGACGTTATCCATCACCTCGTGTATTTACTTTAGGTGCAAATGTTACTTTCTAATTTTAAAGATAAAAACATGAAGAATATTAAAAATATAATCAAATCAATTTGTCTTTCATCCATTATCCTGGGTGCTACATCTTGTAATGATTTCTTGACTATAGTTCCTGAGTCAGAGCAGGTGCTGGAGACATATTACACATCAGAGTCTGCCGTTAATGCCAACTCTGCCTCTCTGTATGCTGCGTTTGTCTGGCAAGACTTTGGAATGAATTTTATGTGGATGGCAGGAGATGAGCTTGCCGGAGATCTTTATTACACTTACGATCAGGAAGGTCAATTCTATTATATGACTTTTCAGAATGGAAATTCTTTCCTTACTCAGGGCTGGAATGGACTTTACCGTGTTGTTTCGTATTGTAATAATATTATCAATGGGATGCCTGCGGCAGCAAGATCTAATGGCGTTTCGGAAACGGTAATAAATCGTGCTCTTGGCGAGGCTCGTTGTATTCGTGCTATTGCTTATTATTGGTTAACAGAGTACTGGCAGGATGTTCCGATTATAACAAATAATAATATCTCGGGAGGTCAGGTGATTCGCCATAAGCAAGCAAGTGTTTACGAATTTATCCGTCAGGATCTCGAATTCGCTAAAGACAATCTTCCTTCAACTCCATTTCAGACCGGTAGATGCTCAAAATATACAGCTATAGGTATGTTGGCAAAGCTTCATCTAACGATGGCTTCTCACCTTTCTGATGCATCATCATCCGATAATTTTGCCAAAGCTAAATCTTATGCAGCTGAGGTAATTAACGATAGTGGACTGAAATTATATTCAGACCTTTCTACAATGTTTTATCCAAAAGGAAACAACTCTTCAGAGTCTTTGTTTGCTATACAATGTACAAACGATGGTTATGGATACGGTAACGGACGCAATGTCTCTTTGTCTCGTAATGCACTGATTACTTTAGGTTCATCTTGGGGAGCAGGTAAGGGGCCGACTCTTAGTTTGCAAGAAGCTTTTGATTCGAATGATGCCCGCCGTTATTATACATACATGCGCAATGGTGATAGCTATCCAAATTTGGGTGGCGGTGGATATACTTATCATAATTTTTCGCAAGATGAGTCTACCGAAACATCAAATGGTATGTTGGCACATGTAAGGAAATACGTAATCGGAGCTAATTCCGATTGTGACGGAGTTGCGGGAACATCCAATCAGGATGCAGGTAATAATATTTATTTACTCCGTTTGGCAGATGTATATCTGTGTTATGTTGAGGCATGTATCGGCTCGGGTACATCTACTACCGACGCTTTGGCATTGACCGTATACGATAAGGTACGTGAACGTGCCGGATTTTCTACAAAAGTCACTTCTATTACTTACGATCAGTTGATCAAAGAACGTCGTGTCGAATTTGCTCTTGAAGGTGTCAACTTCCTTGACATTAAACGGATGAGCTATCGGGATATGAATAAGGCTCTTTCTTATTTGAATGGAATGAAGCGTGAACGTCAATATATTTCTAATGGTAGTTATACATGGCAAGAACGTAATGCCAGCAATGCACATCACGGAGGGTTTACTCCTCTCGATCCGAGCGATGATTCTTCGGGTAAAGGTTCTATATTCTATCTTGATAAAAATGTAGGAACTATAACTATTACAGAAAAAAATCTTGTGTTGCCTGTTCCTGCGGAAACAGTAACAAAGACACCAAGTATAACTCAGGAACCGGTTGATTATGCATTTTAACTTTTAAGTAAGACTAGATTATGAAAAAATATATTTTAAATATAGCTATTGTATTACTTGCTCTTGTCTCATTCAATTCGTGCTCGGATGATGACGATAAAGGCGGCTCGGGAGGAGGTACTCCGGTCGTTAGATACATACGCCCATGCGACGCAACTATTTCTGATTCTTTATTGACAAGCGGATATTTGGGTACTCAGATTGCCATTATTGGGGAAAACTTGTCGAAAGTTAATAAGGTTTATTTTAATGATCAGAAAGCCAAGTTAAACCCGAATTTTGTGACGGACAATACTATTATTGTTAATATACCTTCAGGTATTCCTGGAGAGAAGCAAGATTTGATTAAGTTATATACAAATAATGACTCTTGCTATTATACTTTCGAAACAAAAGTTCCTGCACCTGCACCTAAATCCATGACATGTGAATATGTTGATGATGGCAATGTTGCTTATATTCATGGTCTTTATTTTATTCATGAAGACGCCAACCCTTTGACTGTAACTTTTGAAGGAGGATTGCAAGGTGAGGTTGTGAGCCATGATTTAGATAATATAGCAGTAAAAGTTCCTGTAGGTGCTAAGCCCGGACCTGTAAAAGTTACATCTGTATATGGTACAACTGAAAGTCCATTCTATTTTAGAGATTATAGAAATATCATTCTAGATTTTGATACAAAGTTTGCTGATGGTGGATATCATCATGGATGGCATGCCGGATCAGGATATAGTACTGACGGTGGATTAACAGGTTGTGGACAGTATCTGATATTTACAGGAGAAATGGATGATGACAAATGGGATGATAGCAAATTTGGTTATGAACGCTGGACATATCGTACTACCGATCCTGATTTCTTTGATGCAGGTGCCCTTGATAAATATGTTTTAAAATTTGAGGTAAATATACCTGACGTATGGTCTGCTGCTGCTCTTCAAATTATTTTTACAGGAGCTTCAGATGTTTGGATGAATTGGCAGGAAGGTGGTCCTACCGGTGGTAACCCTAATAATGCTTATTTGTCAAATAGTAATTATCCTCGGGCATTGTGGATTCCATGGGCAGATACAGGCACTTATGTAAGTAATGGTTGGGTTACGGTAACCATACCAATGACAGATTTTAAATATAGCAAAGATGGTACTAACCTGAATAAGGTAAATGCTGCAGGACATTACTCCGGTATTACATTATTTGTTAATGGAGGAGGAGTAACAGGTACACCTTGTAACCCTACATTCCATATTGATAATGTACGTGTTGTTAAAGCTCAATGATAATTGCTAAAATTATAAGAATATGATATTGAATAATATATATGGTAAAGTCGTTTTAGTAATGCTGGTAATTTTTGCAGTTACATTCTCGGCATGTTCTAACGATGATGACAATGGTTCGGGCGCTGTGGTTCTTGAAGCTTTTGGCCCAAGTCCGGCTCTACGTGGTAGCGAGCTTACCTTTATAGGGAAAAACCTTGATAAAGTAACAAGTGTAATTCTTCCCGAAGGTATTGAGGTTACTGATATAGAAGTGGTAAGTAAAGAGAAAATAAAGATTACCATTCCTCAGGATGCTAAAGAAGGCTATGTTAAACTTGTTGCTTCAGGTTTAGAAATAACTACCAAAACGTTGCTTAAATATACAGAGCCTATATCTATTACGAAGTTTGCACCATCTCCTGTCAAGGCAGGTCAGACATTGACAATAGAAGGTGATTATCTGAATTTGATTCAGAAAGTAGTCTTTTCTGATAATGTGGAAGTATCTTATAAAGATTTTTTGACATGGGAGCGTAAAAAGATTGAAGTCGTTGTTCCTCGCGAAGCACAGACCGGTATTATTATTTTGGCTGACACAGCTGCTATTCCGGTAGAATTGAAATCAGAAACAGAGCTGCAAGTAGTTCTTCCTTCTGTAGAAAAGGTATTGGATCTTACAAATAAAAAACCCGGAGATGTAGTTTCTACAATAGGTCAGAATCTTGATTTGGTAGAGTCTGTACAGCTTCCTGATGGAGCGCCTGTGGCTCATGCAATAAAAGATGATGTATTGGCTTTTACTCTGCCTGAAGGCATCACCGATGGTGCTATTGTAATGGTTGCTTACTCGGGCGTGCATGTAGCTATAGCTAATATCGGTGTCGCTGTGCCAACGGATTTGGTGGCTACTCCTGCTACAGGCATAAAGGATGGCAGTGTGATTTCGATCAAAGGGGTTAATATGGATTTGGTTACTACAGCATTATTCCCAGGAGTATCAGAGGCTGTAACACCTACATCGAAGAGTGCAACGGAAATAAAAGTAACTACTCCAACTAATGCCAAAACAGGAGATCTTATTCTAAATACCGCTAGTGGAAAAACTGTATCAGTAAAAATTACTACGTTAAAACCTGAGATATTGTCATACAATCCATCTTCTGTCGCTGCCGGTAATGAATTTACAATAAAAGGTAAGAATCTAGATCTTGTTACATCTGTAACATTCGGAGGAAACAAAGTTGTTGAAGTTACTCCAACATCTTCTACTGACTTGGTGGTAAAAGCCCCGGTAGATGCAGAGACAGGAGAACTGACATTAACAATGAAAAATGGAGAGACTGTAAAGGGCTCCGTTTTGACAGTGACTAAACCAGACTTCTGTTATATACCTGTTCTTCCGGGTTCAGATGAGGAAATCAAGTCGGGTACTATTTTGAAAGTAGATGTTCAGAATGCGGATAAACTGACCAATGTGCAGGTAAACGGAAATAATACACAGTATATTTTGCAAGGTTCTACTCTTAGTATACTTGTTCCAAGTAATGCTAATGGAAATACAGCATTTAAGCTGATCTCATCTAACGGAGAAGTGACTTATACAATACGTATTGTCTCTTCGGGGATAGTAGAAACTGTGATAATGAATGAAACACGTGACCTTGGATCTTGGGCGGGTGAAGGAGCTGGAGGCGCATTCCGTCTGTATAAGGAATCTTTTGATGGAATAAAAGCCGGAGCAATACTTAAATTCTATTTTACAGTTACCGGATATGGACAATTGCAGATTAATAATGCAAACTGGGCAACGTGGGATACACCTGTATTTACTGATACAAGTTTAACATATTATGAGATGGAATTAACTCAACCATTCCTTGACAATATATTAGGAGCTAACGATGGTTGGTCAACTACAGCAATTGTTATTCAAGGGGAGCATCTTGTAATCTCTAAGGTTTCTATTATAACTGGTCGGTAATATTATAAATAAAGGCTTGCCTAATCTGAATTTATATTAGGCAGGCTTTTTACAAAAATATGTATTATGAAAAAAATAGCACAAAATATTTTTTATATCTTACTGGGGGTTATCCTAATGACTGCCTGTACCGATGTTGATGATCCGGTTATCGGCGATCCGGGTGTTCCCCAATTAGCAAGCAGTACACCTGCTGATGGAACAACAGATTTGCCTGAAGGTGACATAACTATTGTTCTGAATTATGATCAGAATATATTCTGTCCCAAAGCCGGACAAGAAAAGATTACTTTAGAGGGAGCTACTATAACGGATGTTTCATTCAAGTTAAGTCAGATAACGATTAAAGCTACCGGATTGGAAAAAGGAAAGACTTACAAACTAGTTGTACCTGCAGGTGTTGTACTTGGGCCTACTTATACAGAAGCACCCGAAACAACTATCAGCTTTACAACGAAGGCCGATCCTGTTATAACAGCTACGCTTTGTAATCCGAATGCTACAGCTCAGGCAAAGAAGGTGTATCAGTTTTTGGTGGAAAGCTATAAACAAAAAGTTATCTCCGGTACGATGGCTAATGTAAATTGGAATGTAGAAGAAGCAGAAGCCGTTCATACTCTTACCGGAAAATACCCGGCATTAAATACTTTCGATTATGTGCATCTGCCATATTCTCCTAGCAACTGGATTGACTATAGCGATATTTCGCCTGTAAAAAACTGGTGGGATGCAGGTGGATTGGTTTCTATTATGTGGCATTGGAATGTTCCTGTATCGGCTAGGTTATGGAATGGTAATGTAGCTATGCCTTCCGATTGGTCGGGCAATGTACAGCTTACTGATGCGTCAGCTCTTGAGGGATTTGCATCAGCGAAGGTTAACGATATTATCCGTGTTGCAATCAAAGACGTGGCATCAGGGGCTCAAGGCTCACTAAAAGGTAGTGACTGGGGACAGATTGCCGATGGTTACGAATATTTTTCTATCAGTGGCGATTATTATGAGATGAAAATAACAGATGCTATCCTAACTAAATTAAAGTCTTCGGGTCTTATCATAAGCGGACATGATTACACTGTAACAGCTGTTTATCTGATACCTGCCGATTCAAATGGAGATTATGCTTTTTACAAAGCTGATACATACTTCGATGCAGCCAAGGCTACAGTTGAAGGAACACGCGAAAATGAAGTCTTTAAGGCCGATCTTGCAAAGGTAGCTACTTCATTGAAACAATTACAATCGGAAGGAATTGCTGTTATCTGGCGTCCCTTCCACGAAGCTGCTGGCGGCTGGTTCTGGTGGGGTAAAGATGCTGATTCTTGTAAAAAGCTCTGGATTGCTATGTTCGACTATTTCAAATCGCAGGGTGTAAACAACCTGATCTGGGTGTGGACAAGCGAGTCTGACGATAGTAGCTGGTATCCGGGCGATGAGTATGTAGATATCATTGGTCGTGATTTATATAGTAAGAATACAAGCGATTGTGTATCTATATACCAATCAGAGTTTGCTCGCTATGGGCATAAGGTGATTGCCCTTTCCGAATGTGGAACAGTTGGCCTTCTATCCGAACAATGGAGTGCTGGTGCACGTTGGGCATGGTTTATGCCATGGTATGGAAAAGCAGATAGTGGTAGTAAACATGCTACTGACGAATGGTGGAAAGATGCAATGAAGCAAACTTATGTGATTACTCGTGACCAGGTTCCGAGCATGAAATAATATAAAGAATGAATATTAACTCTCTCCTTGTTTTAGGGCAAGGAGAGTTTTTTTACAAAATATAGAGAGTTATGATTAAGAATTTTTACAAGGCTTACATTCTACTGTTTTTTCTGTTTGTCGGATGTAGCGGAGACAATTCAGATCAGATAGTTGCTCAGACTTTTGTAGAGCAGCATGGTCAACTTTCAGTAAAAGGTACTTCATTGGTAGATAAGGATGGCAAGACAATAGCTCTCAAGGGGGTAAGTTTTGGGTGGCATAATTGGTGGCCGCGCTTCTATAATGAGTCTACTGTAGCATGGCTCAAATCGGATTGGAATTGTAATCTGGTGCGTGCAGCAATCGGGGTTGAACCCGAAGGAGCATACATAACCAACCCTCAAAAAGCGAACGAATGCCTCGATAACGTTGTTGATGCGGCTATCGAAAATGGAATGTATGTTATTATAGACTGGCATAGTCATGGGATAAAGACACAGGAAGCCAAGGCGTTTTTTACAAGAGCTGCCAATAAATACAAAGGCTACCCGAATATAATATATGAGATATTCAATGAGCCGGTAGAAGATTCTTGGGAAACAGTAAAAGCATACTCGGAAGAAATAATTAAAACGATTCGAGCGATAGATACTAAGAACGTAATATTGGTAGGTACACCTCATTGGGATCAGGATATACATCTGGCTGCAGATAATCCGATCGAAGGATATGATAACATCATGTATACACTACATTTCTATGCTGCAACACATAAGCAATATTTACGTGATAGGGGTGATTATGCCATCGGAAAAGGACTTCCTATTTTTGTGTCGGAGTGTGCAGGGATGGAAGCATCGGGTGATGGTGCTATAAACAAAACAGAATGGAATAATTGGTTGAATTGGATGAAACAACATCAGATAAGTTGGGTCGCGTGGTCTATCGCAGATAAAAACGAAACATGTTCGATGATTAAAGATTCTACATCTCCTGCTACCGGTTGGAAGGATACCGATTTGAAAGAATGGGGTAAAATAGTAAAAGCTGCACTACAGTAAAAAGAACAGTGAGTTGTAATTAAAGATTAAAAAAGTATTATTCTTTGTATGGATGTCGGTATTCTCCATACTGTCTATTGAATATTCTTATTTATATGTCTAATAAGCCAATAATGTTTAGTTTGTAGACGCTGTAAAATGCCAAAAAAAGTATTATAATTGATTAAAAAAGTATTTGTAATAAGATGCTGACAATTATAAATTTGTACTATCTATCATTAAATAGAATCATAGCTAAAAGACCATGAAAAAATATACGATATATCTCTTATCCGTAATCACTTTCTTTCTTATTTTATCCTGCAAACAAGCGGTAAAAGAAAATTTCGACCCGACCGTTTCCGAATCATTTTCTGCCGATTGGAAATTTCATGCCGGAGAAGGTGTCGATAGTCTTTGGATGAATGTAGACTACAATGATACTGCATGGCAAGAAGTGTTGTCGTCTAAATCCTTAAAAGATCAAAACATCAAATTGGATAACGGCTTTGGTTGGTATCGTAAAAGAATACAAATGTCGGATGTCTTAGTCAATGCCATAAAGAATAAAGGTGGAATTATGCTTCATCTCGGACGTTTGGCTGCTACCGATGAGGTTTACTTTAATGGTAAGCTTGTAGGTAAAACGGGTCAATTTCCGCAAGACTATAGAGGCTACTTTGACAATGAACGAAACTATTTTGTTCCCGAAGAAGATATTAATCTTACAGGAGAAAATCTGATTGCGATTAAGTTTCATGATGGTTGGAATGTCGGTGGCTTCCTCCAAGGGGCTGCTCTATCGATCTCTACCGCTGAAACAAAAGATAAATTAGCCTTAAATGTTCAGGTGGCGGACTCCGACTATATATTTATGGCTCCTAGTCCTGTTCAGATAAAAGTAAATATCGATAATAAGAACAAATGGGCAGTACAAGGACGATTGTTGGTAACGCTCACAACAGACGATTATCAACCGCTAAAGACTGACTCTATGGATATAGAAATAGACGGAAAAGCTTCAATATCCAAATCCTTTAGCTTCGATAATCCAAATCCCGGGTTTTATAGATATACCGTTCAGTTCAGACGCAACGACACAATAGCCTGCGAGAAAAAGTTTAATGTCGGCTTCGAACCCGAAAAGATTAACTCGCCTCTCGATGCAAAAGATGATTTTAAAGCATTTTGGGATAACAACTTGAAAGAGCTTGCAAAAGTTGCACCGGATTATAAATTGACACTCGTTCCCGAGTATTCGAAAATAGATTACGATGTCTATTTGGTTGAAATGCGTTCTTTTGGTAATGAGCTGATAAGAGGATATTATGCTAAGCCTAAAAGAGAAGGTAAGCATCCCGTAATTGTAGAATATATGGGGTATGGTTCACAACCTTATCCACCAAATCAGTGGTGGGATGGATTTGCATACTTTGTTTTATCGATCAGGGGGCAAGCATTGAATCAACCAACAAATCGTTTTGGAACATGGATTACATACGGGCTCGACAATAAAGATAATTATTATTATCGTGGGGCATTCTTGGATGTAGTCAGGGCACTTGATTTTGTTTGCAGCCGACCAGAGATAGACTCCGAAAAGATTGCTGTAAGAGGTGGTAGCCAAGGTGGAGCACTTTCATTTGTGGCTGCGGCTCTCGACAAACGCGTAAAAGTAGCAGCACCCAGTATTCCTTTCTTATCCGATTATCCTGATTATTTCAAAATAGCCCCTTGGCCTAAAAGCGATTTTGATAATTATATGACAACACATCCCGAGGCTAAATGGGAAGACGTTTATTCACTTCTTACTTATTTTGATATCAAGAATCTGGCTCAGTGGATTGAATGTCCTCTTATTATGGGGATTGGAGTTCAGGATAATGTTTGTCCGCCTCATATAAATTTTGCGGCTTACAATCAAGTAAAATCCGAAAAACGCTGGATGGCATTCCCTGAGTTTGCCCACAGTGTTGGCAAAGAGTATAATGATGCTTCGAAAGCGTTTATCAAAGAAAAATTAAACATAAAATAATAATGAAGAAACTAATTCTTTTTACGATCACAGTTCTAAGTCTTTTTTCTTGTAACAGTAAGAAAAGTACAACCATGTCGGAATCTGCTTTTGTAAAACAAAAAGATGGTCACTTTGTAATAGGCGACAATCCGTATTATTTTATTGGTACAAACTACTGGTATGGCGCAATATTAGGCTCTACAGGAGAAGGCGGGAATCGTGAACGCTTGTTGAAAGAACTCGACTTCATGAAAGAAAATGGCATCAATAACTTACGTGTACTGGTGGGGGCAGATGGTGTTGCCGGACAAGCAGTAAAGGTGAGGCCAACGTTGCAAACAGCACCCGGTGTATACAACGATACTATTTTCGATGGACTAGACTTCTTCATGGCAGAGCTGGGCAAACGCAATATGCATGCTGTTCTCTATCTCAATAATAGCTGGGAATGGAGTGGCGGTTATGGTCAGTATCTCGAATGGTCAGGAAAAGGAAATGTTCCCGAAAAAGGAGTTTATGATTGGCCTGTATTTGTTAAGCATGTGGCACAATATGCCGACTGCGACAGTTGTCATACAATGTTTCTTAATCATGTAAAGCATGTCGTTTCTCGTACAAATAAATATACAGGAAAAAAATATACCGAAGATACAGCCCTTATGTCGTGGCAGGTGGGAAACGAGCCGCGTGTGTTTAGTGACGAAGGTAAACCTGCATTTAAGAAATGGCTGAAAGAAACAACAGCATTGATACGTTCGCTAGACTCTAATCATCTCATATCTATCGGAAACGAAGGACTTATGGGCTCGGAAGGAGATATTAATCTTTATGAAGAGATACATGCAGATCCGAATGTCGATTATCTGACAATACATATTTGGCCTAAAAACTGGAGTTGGATCGATATAACCAAGATTAAAGAATCGGTAGATACGGCAATTGTGAGAACAGATAAATATATCTCTGAACATCTGGCTGTGGCAAAAAAACTGAATAAACCGATGACAATCGAAGAATTTGGTTTTCCTCGTGACAATCATAAATATACCCTGGATGATCCTGTTACAGCCCGTGATAAATACTATGCCAATATCTTTGAACACATAGTAACAGCTTCTAAGGATAAAGGAACTATCGCAGGTTGTAATTTCTGGGCATGGGGTGGATTCGGACGTCCGGCGCATGAATTTTGGAAACCGTGGGACGATTATGTCGGAGATCCGGCGCAAGAAGAGCAAGGTTTGAACTCTGTATTTGATACAGATTCAACAATCAAATTAATAAAAGAATATGCAGATAAGTTAAATACTAAATAGAAGCTAAAACACAAAGAGTAAAGTAATTCTAATAAAACTTAATCAGGTTGAACCCCTTAAAAATCAAGTGATGAGCAACATTTTCAATACACGTCTTAACGCTGTTACAGCAGAATATGAGAATTTAGTTACATTAAAAAATGAACCAATATTACCGGGTAATGGTATTTTCGAACGATATAAAAATCCTGTATTAACAGCCGGTCATGCTCCTGTCTTCTGGCGTTATGATCTCAATCCCCAAACCAACCCTTATTTTATGGAACGTTTTGGAATAAACGGAACATTCAATGCCGGAGCAATCAAGTGGAAAGGTAAATATATAATGGCTGTACGTGTCGAAGGCAATGATCGTAAATCGTTCTTTGCAATAGCCGAAAGTCCAAATGGTATAGATAATTTCCGCTTTTGGGATTATCCTATTGCTATGCCTGAAACTGGCAACCCCGACACAAATGTTTATGATATGCGCCTTACTGCTCACCAAGATGGGTGGGTTTATGGTGTGTTCTGTTCCGAAAGGAAAGATCCGAAAGCGTCAGCCGGAGATTTGTCTTCAGCTGTAGCTGCAGCAGGCATTGCACGTACAAAAGATCTGATCAATTGGGAGCGTCTGCCTGATTTGAAAACAAAGAGTCAGCAACGGAATGTTGTTTTGCATCCCGAATTTGTAAACGGAAAATATGCACTTTATACACGCCCTCAAGACGGATTTATCGATGCCGGTAGTGGTGGCGGAATCGGTTGGGCATTGATAGATGATATTACCAATGCAGAGGTGAAAGAAGAAAAGATAATCAATTTCCGTTACTATCATACCATCAAGGAACTGAAGAATGGAGAAGGTCCGCATCCTATAAAAACATCAAAAGGTTGGCTACACCTTGCACATGGAGTGCGTGCCTGTGCTGCGGGATTAAGATATGTATTGTATCTTTACATGACCGACTTGGAGCAGCCCGATAAGTTGATAGCAGAACCTGCCGGACACTTAATGGCTCCGATAGATGACGAAAGGGTAGGAGATGTGTCTAATGTATTATTTACGAATGGTTGGATAGCGGACGACGATGGTACGGTATATCTGTATTATGCTTCATGCGACACCCGTATGCATGTGGCAGTATCTTCTGTAGATCGCTTAGTTGATTACTGTTTCAATACAGCGTCTGACGGTTATCGTTCGGCTACATCGGTACAGACATTGTCGGCTTTGATTAAGAAAAATCTAGAATTAAAATAATAATACTAAATGTTTCGAGGGTATTTTTCACTATCTCTTTGTCATGCCGGATGTAATGGAGAACTTCCGGCTTGTCCGGCGTGACAAAGAGGATAACACTCTGATAGAGTGATCTTACTTTTGAAACAACCTATTATCCACCATGAAAACAACAACAGTTACTTTAAAAGAGAAAATCGGCTATGGATTTGGAGATATGGCCTCTTCCATGTTTTGGAAGATATTCGGCATGTACTCCTTGTTCTTTTACACAGATGTTTTTGGTATAACAGCAGCAGCGGCAGGAACTATGTTTCTGGTTGCCCGTCTGTGGGATTCGGTATTTGACTTATTCGTTGGTATAGCTGCCGACCGTACTAAGACCCGTTGGGGAAGATATCGCCCATATTTACTTTGGTTTGCTGTGCCATTCTCCGTAATGGGAGTTATAACATTCTTTGTTCCGGATTTCGGATCAACAGGGAAACTCGTTTATGCTTATATCACTTATTCCCTGATGATGATTGTATACTCCCTGATAAATGTGCCTTATGCTTCATTATTAGGTGTGATGTCATCTAATCCGCAAGAACGGAATATTCTTTCTTCGTACCGTATGTCGTTTGCTTTTATTGGTAGCTTTATAACCTTTATGTTGTTGCAGCCATTGGTTGATATGTTTGCTGGTCTCGAGGGCAAAGCGGCTGTAGATGTTACGAAAGCGGTAACCGAAACATCGGTAAGTACATCTCCTATTGGTTGGACGCTAGCCGTAGCTTCTATTGGCGTGTTATGTACGATTCTGTTCATTTTTTGTTTCAGATGGACACGCGAACGTGTAGAGCCTGTTAATGAAGATGAAAATACTTCTGTAAAGCAGGATTTGAAAAATCTGTTTCATAATGCACCTTGGTGGATATTGGTAGGCACAGGGCTTGCTGCTTTGTTGTTTAATGCTGTTCGCGATGGTGTAGCCATTTACTATTTTAGAGACTACGTACAGTTTGCATATAAAATGCCGGTTACAGGTTGGGATATGACTACTATTTACTTCCTTGTTGGTCAGGCTGCCAACCTTGTAGGTGTTATTCTAGCCCCTGTTTTATCGTCCAAATACGGAAAGAAAAGAACATACATGTTGGCTATGGCGGGAGCCGCAGCGTTAAGTGTAGTGTTCTATTTTATACCTAATGAGTTAGGCTGGATATTATTACTACAAACATTAATCTCTCTTTGTGCAGGTTATGTTTTACCTCTTCTTTGGAGTATGTTTGCCGATATTGTAGATTATCAGGAACTGAAAACGAACCGTCGTGCTTCAGGGCTAATTTTCTCATCGTCTTCTATGTCCCAAAAATTAGGATGGGCTTTAGGTGCAGCTCTTACCGGATGGATTTTATCCATATTCAAATATAATCCGCATATTGCTCAGCAAAGTATGGATACTATTTTTGGAGAGCGACTGATGATAAGTATCCTTCCTGCTATTTGTTGTATTATTGCTTTCCTTGGAATGATGGCTTATCCCCTTTCTGAAAAGAAAGTAAAAGAAATAACTGCCGAACTGGATGCTAAACGTGCCCAAAAAGATTGATCTATGAACGGTTTCAAAAACGAACTGGAGAATAATATATTGGCTTTCTGGATCGATAAGATGCAGGATACAGAGCATGGAGGTTTCTACGGACAGATAGATGGTAATAACATATTGCACCCTGAAGCAAATAAGGGTGCTATACTAAATGCCCGTATCCTGTGGACTTTTTCTTCTGCATACCGCATATTGAAGAAGAAGGAATACCTCGATATGGCTCAACGGGCTTTCGATTATATTACTGCATATTTTCTTGATAGGGAATACGGAGGAGTATATTGGGAACTCGATTATAAAGGAAATCCTGTAAGTACAAAAAAACAAACCTATGTGCAAGGGTTTATGCTATACGGTTTCTCGGAGTTTTATCGTGCAACAGGAAACAAGCAGGCTCTGGAATTGGCAAAAGAATTCTTCTATCTGATAGAGAAATGTCATGATGATAAATTGGGCGGCTATCTCGAAGCCTATACTCAGGATTGGAAGCCTATCGAAGATATGCGCCTGAGTGATAAGGATGCCAATGAAAAGAAAACAATGAATACACATCTGCACGTTTTGGAACCATATACCAATCTGTGCCGGGTGTGGGACAATGAGCAGCTTAAAGCAGCCCAGAAAAGATTGATTGGTATTTTCACCGAGCGTATATTGGATAAGAAAACAAACCATCTGAATCTCTTTTTCGACGAAGAGTGGAATGTGAAGTCTACAGCCATATCCTACGGACACGATATCGAAGCCTCATGGTTGTTATTCGAAGCTGCTGATATGTTGGGCGATAGAGACTTACTTGCCGAAATAAAAAATATATCATTGGATATAGCAGATGCTGCATCCGAAGGTTTGCAGGCAGAAGGCAGTATGATATACGAAAAGGATGGGAATCACATAGATGGCGACCGTCATTGGTGGGTACAGGCAGAATCTGTAGTAGGATATATGTATGCGTACAAAAACTCTAAAGACATAACATATAAAGAGAAGGCTGCACGGATATGGAATTATATCCGCAATCAGATCGTCGACCAAGACAATGGCGAATGGTATTGGAGCCAAAAAGAAGACGGAACAATCAATCAAAAAGATGATAAGGCAGGGTTCTGGAAATGCCCGTATCATAATGGGCGTATGTGTATGGAGATGATAGAACATTTCGATTTAAAATAATGCTTAAAATTAAAATATGAAGTTTGGATATTTTGACGATCAGCGTCGGGAATATGTGATTACAAATCCTCAGACGCCATGGCCATGGATCAACTATCTGGGTAATGAAGATTTCTTCTCTTTGATATCAAATACTGCCGGAGGTTACTCTTTTTATAAAGATGCTAAGTTTCGCCGTATTACTCGTTATCGCTACAATAATGTTCCTATGGATAATGGCGGACGCTATTTTTATATCAACGATGGAGGAACTGTTTGGTCGCCGGGGTGGAAGCCTTGCAAGACTGAACTCGATAGATATGAATGCCGCCACGGAATGAGCTATACAACCATTACCGGCGAGAAAAACGGAATAGAAGCAGAAGTACTTTTCTTTGTGCCCCTGAAGACATGGGCGGAAGTTCAGAAGGTGAAGTTGACAAACAAGTCGACAGAAACCAAACGATTCAAACTGTTTTCTTTTGCCGAGTGGTGCTTATGGAATGCTGCTACCGACATGGAAAACTTTCAGCGTAATTTCTCTACAGGAGAAGTAGAAATAGAAGACTCTGTCATTTATCATAAAACAGAATACAAAGAGCGTAGAAACCATTATGCTTACTATAGCGTAAATGCTCCGATACAAGGGTTTGATACCGACAGGGAATCATTTATAGGTTTGTATAATGAGTTTCGTGATCCGCAAGCGGTGATGGCGGGAAAGCCTGTCAACTCTGTGGCTCACGGTTGGTCGCCTATAGCATCGCATTACCTCGAAATAGAATTAAAACCCGGCGAAACGAAAGAACTGATATTCGTATTGGGTTATGTAGAATACGAAAACCGCAAGGATAAATGGGAATCGAAAGGTGTTATCAATAAGAGCAAAGCAAAGGAGACCATTGCCAAATTCGATACGGTTGCAAAAGTACAGGCTGCATTTAATGAATTAAAAGCCTATTGGAATAATTTATTAAGCAGCTATGTGCTAAAGAGCAGTGAAGAAAAATTAGACCGCATGGTCAATATTTGGAACCAATATCAATGTATGGTTACGTTTAATTTTTCTCGCTCCGCATCTTTCTTCGAATCGGGAATCGGGCGAGGTATGGGATTCCGCGACTCCAATCAGGACTTGGTTGGTTTCGTTCACCAAATTCCCACACGTGCTCGTCAGCGTATCATCGATATTGCGTCTACACAGTTTAGTGATGGCGGTTGTTATCACCAGTATCAGCCACTTACCAAGCGAGGGAACAATGATATCGGCGGTGGTTTTAACGACGATCCGATGTGGCTCATTTTCGGAACAGTCGCCTATCTGAAAGAGACGGGAGACTTCTCCATATTAGACGAGGCTGTTCCTTTCGACAATCAGGTGGGAACAGAGAAATCACTGTTTCACCACTTGACTGTTTCATTCAATCACGTGATCGAAAACTTGGGACCTCACTTACTGCCTCTTATCGGGCGTGCCGACTGGAACGACTGTCTGAATTTAAACTGTTTTTCGTGGGATCCGAATGAATCATTCCAGACGACTGAAAATAAAACGGAAGGATCGAAAGCCGAATCTTTGATGATAGCCGGACTTTTTATTGTTTGTGGTCAGGACTATGTAACGCTTTGCCGCCAGATAGGAAATAATCAGGAAGCTGACCGTGCACAGGGTTATATTGACTCTATGATCGAAGCCGTTAAGAAGCATGGATGGGATGGTAATTGGTATCTTCGTGCCTATGATTATTACGGAAAGAAAATCGGTAGTAATGAAAATAAGGAAGGAAAGATATTTATCGAGTCGCAAGGTTGGTGTGCGATGGCAAAAGTGGGGCTGGAAGAAGGTATGGTAGAGAAATCGCTGGATTCTGTCAAAAAATATCTGGATACACCTAATGGTATTGTGTTGAATAATCCGGCGTTTACAGAATATGTAGTCGAATACGGAGAGATTTCGTCTTACCCTGCCGGCTATAAAGAAAATGCAGGTATTTTCTGTCACAATAATCCCTGGATCATGATTGCCGAAACCATCTTGGGACGAGGCGATTATGCATGGGAATATTACCGCAAGATATGCCCTTCTTATACCGAAGAAATATCAGAATTGCATAAAGTAGAGCCTTATGTGTATTCTCAGATGATTGCCGGGAAAGATGCATTCAAGCCGGGTGAAGCTAAGAACTCTTGGTTAACCGGTACGGCAGCATGGAATTATTATGCGATCACGCAATTTATTCTGGGTATCAAGCCGGATTATAATGGATTGGAAATAAATCCTTGTATTCCTTCCGATTGGAAAGGGTTTGAGGTGACACGCAAATTCAGAGATGCAACTTATCTCATCGATATTAAAAATACAGGAGTGAATCGAGGAGTAAAAAGTATAATAGTTAACGGAAAGGCTTTGTCAGGAAACATTATTCCGCTACAGCCTGCCGGTTCGGTGAGTAAAATAGAGGTAGTATTAGGTTAATTTTTAGTTTGAATTATAAACTCTTTGTTTCGGAGATCGTGTTTTTTGAGGTATATTTGACATATATTGTCTTATTGAGAACAGAAAATACCTAACCGCAAGAGTAGAAATTGTTTACTGAAGTTCAGGATGACAATGTATACGAATAGTTTATTTGTAGAACTTAAATATTTTATATGAGAAAATTAGCAGTATTAGTAGTTGTATTGGGTATCGCCTGCAGCATGTATGCGCAAAAGGGTGATGCAGAGAAAAGAGCAGCCGAAATGGTGTCGAAAATGACATTGGCAGAGAAAATAGGGCAGATGTCTCAGATAACAGTTGATCTGGTTTGTAAAGGTCAGGACACTCCTCCTACCAGCACATTGGAGATAGATGCAGACAAAGTGCGCGAAGCTGTTGTTAAATACCATGTAGGATCTATTCTTAACGCTCCCGGTACACGTGCGCGTACGCCTCAGTGGTGGACTAAAGCTGTAGAGCAGATTCAGGAAGTAGCAACGAAGGAAACCCGTATGAAAATTCCTGTTATATATGGTCTCGACCAGATACACGGAGCTACTTATACGGCAGGTTCTACCATGTTCCCTCAGGAAATAGGTATTGCCGCTACATGGAATCCGGCACATGCCCGTAAGATGGGTGAAATTACAGCTTACGAAACACGTGCAAGTAATGTGCCTTGGAACTTCTCGCCTGTACTGGACTTAGGACTCGATCCACGTTTCCCTCGCCAGTACGAAGGATTTGGAGAAGACCCTTATATCGGTTCGGTTTTCGGATACGAATTGGTGAAAGGATATGAAGGCGATGATAATAATATAGCAAACCCAACAAAGGTGGCTTCATGTATCAAGCACTTTATAGGCTATTCGGCTCCAATTAGTGGAAAAGACCGTACGCCTGCTTATATTCCCGAGAATGTATTACTCGAATATCATGTTCCTGCTTTTAAGGCGGCTATCGATGCCGGTGCACATACTATAATGATCAACTCGGGTATTATAAACAATGTACCTGTACATGCCAGCTATGAGCTGATGACTAAATTGCTGCGTCAGGATTTAGGCTTTCAGGGTATGATTGTTACAGACTGGGAAGATATAAACAAGTTGTATAACCGTGACAAAATGGTTCCTTCTATCAAAGAAGCAATCAAAGCAGGTATTAACGCAGGAATCGACATGTCGATGATTCCTTACAACTATAAAGAATTTTGTGATTTGTTGACAGAGCTTGTCAATGAAGGTCAAGTACCGATGTCACGCATCGATGACGCTGCAACAAGAGTATTGACTGTGAAAATAAAGCTTGGATTGTTTGAAACACCGAATACCTATGCGAAAGATTATCCGGAGTTTAACTCTAAGGCATTCCAACAAGCTTCTTACAATGCAGCAGCAGATGGTATCACGTTGCTGAAAAACAACAACAATGTATTGCCATTGAGTAAAGGAGCGAAGATTCTGGTGACAGGTCCTAATGCAGTTAGCAAACGTGCGCTAAACGGAGGATGGACATTCTCTTGGCAAGGTGAAAAAATAGACGAGTTTGGTGACTTGTATCATAATATTCTTGATGCGGTACAACAAAAATTCGGTAAAGCAAATGTTTCTTATGTTCCGGGTGTGAGCTACACAAAAGAAACAAAATGGGATACAGAGCATAAAGACCGTTTCGATGAGGCTATTGCTGCCGCTAAGAATGTAGACTATATAATATTGTGTTTGGGTGAAAACTCATATTGCGAGAAACCGGGAGATTTGAACGATTTATACCTGAATGACTTGCAAACAGAGCTGGCTCAGGAAATGCTGAAACTTGGAAAGAAAGTGATCTTGGTATTGAGCGAAGGACGACCTCGTCTGATCTCTAAGTTCTCATCCAAAGTAGATGGTATAATACAGACATATTTACCGGGAATTTACGGAGCCGATGCATTGGCCGATATTTTGGCGGGAGATGTAAACCCTTCAGGTAAATTGCCTTATACATATCCGGCATATCCGAATTCATTAGTGCCGTATTTCCATAAATATTCTGATGAGCAAGTAAATACCGATGCTGCATACAATTATGAAGGAGACTATAACTTCGAATATCCGTTCGGGTATGGCTTGAGTTACACAACTTTCACATATTCAAATATAAAGTTAGATAAGTCTCAATTACCTCTTAATTCGAATGAAGAAGTAACTGTATCTGTAGATGTAAAAAATACAGGTAGCCGCGATGGAAAAGAGGTTGTACAACTTTATACAAGCGACTTGGTGGCATCACTGGTTCCCGATGTGAAAAGATTGCGCCGTTTTGAAAAGGTTGCTTTAAAAGCAGGTGAAACAAAAACTGTAACATTTAAGTTGAAGCTAAACGATCTTTCTTTTATTAATCTCGAAAATAAACGTGTGGTAGAGCCCGGAGATTTTGAATTTCAGGTAGGAGCTTCCTCTAATGATATAAAAGGCAAGGTATTGTTTACTATAAAATGATTGTTTTTCAATATAGGTTGGTTTTTTTAGGTGAGAGATTCCATACTTACCCAGAGTATAGAGTATGGAATTAAATTAAGTATTATTATTTCAACAGTTTTCCGGCCAGTCCGGGAGACTGTTGATTATTAACCTTTACCGTGATGATGAGGTATATCTTCTTTTTCCTATTCGTTTTTATCATTGTTCCCGTGAAAGCTTCTGATACATTGGTTGACAGGCAAGCTACAGAGCGAACAAAAAATTTATATCAGAATTTGAAAGATATACAGAAGAGCGGTAAGGTTCTTTTCGGACATCAGGAAGCTACCAGCTATGGACGTACTTGGGTTGGAGATAAAAATAGAAGTGATGTCAAAGATGTTACAGGTAGTCATCCTGCCGTTATAGGCCTCGATTTTGCCAATGTGACTACCTCCGATTCAGAGCGGTTTGAGAAGGCTAAACATGAGCTCATTACTTCCGTTGTTGATACTTACAACAGGGGAGGTGTTTCCACCTTTGCTTGGCATGCTAGTAATCTCGCTAACGATGGAAGTTTTTATTGGGAGAAAGATCCTATAAAAGTTGTTCCGGACATTCTTCCCGGAGGGAAATTACACGATAAATATAAAAAATACTTACAATCTATTGCTGATGTTGCTTCAGCATTTAAAGATAAAGAGGGAGTGCTTATCCCTGTTATATTTCGTCCGTTTCATGAATATGATGGCGATTGGTTTTGGTGGGGAAAGGGATATTGTACGAAAGATGAATTCATTGCTTTGTGGCGGTTTACGATCGACTATTTGCGAAACGATTTAGGAGTGCATAACTTCATATATGCATTCTCGCCCGATTGCAAGTTTACAACACAAGAGGAATTCTTAGAATACTATCCGGGTTATGAATATGTGGATATGCTCGGTATGGACAACTATTGGGACTTTCGCCCCGATGGAGGAAACAACCCTCAGCTTGCTGCGAAGAAGCTTAAAATAGTGTCCGATATAGCCGAAAGCAAAGGTAAATTAGCAGCCTTCACCGAGACAGGATTGGAGGGGATACCCCAGTCGGATTGGTTTACGGCAACATTACTGCCTATTCTACAAAAGGTAAAGGTTTGCTATGTGCTTGTATGGCGCAATGCCAGTGATATGGAACATCATTATTATGCACCTACTGTGGGACATCCTGCCGCTAACGATTTTAAGGTGTTCACTCAGTCTGAAACCATATTGATGGAGAATGATGTGACTGATATATATAATTGAGACAGTTAATCATCTATTAATGATGAGAACCAGAAATACTATATATCGGACAAAAAAGTGACACGAATAAAATAGCTTGAACCTGTTACTTTTACATACACTTCTCTCCTGTGACCGTTGGTTGTTACTTTTTAACAAACTGAAAAATGAATATATAATGAAGAAAACATTTGTATTACTAATGTCTGTAGCTATGGTACTCGTATCATGTAAGCAAAAAGAAACGATAGCAGATATGAAATTGCCTATTGATAAAAATGCCACAAAAGAAACTGTGGAGCTGTACAACCTATTATTTAAGTCGTTAGATAAGGGTATAATGGTTGGTCATCAGGATGCTTTGGCGTATGGTCATGGCTGGTATAAAGAAGCCGGGCGGTCGGATGTGAAAGATGTGACGGGCGATTATCCTGCAGTGGTAGGGTGGGAGTTAGGACATATCGAAATCGGAGCTCAATTTAATCTTGATTCTGTCTACTTTTCCGATATGAAGCACTATATCAAAGAAACCTACTATAGAGGTGGCATAACAACAGCCAGTTGGCATGGAGACAATATAGTAACAGGAAATACCGCTTGGGACTGTGCGCAGGATTCGGTTGTAAGAACGATACTGCCTAATGGCTCTAATCATGCAAAGTACCTCACATGGCTGGATCGTGTTGCAGATTTCTTTCTCGACTTGAAGGATGATAAAGGCACCCTGATTCCCGTTGTGTTCCGTATGTATCATGAACATACAGGAGCATGGTTCTGGTGGGGCAGTAAACAGTGTACGCCCGAGGAGTATAAACAATTGTGGATTATGACCGTAGAGTATTTGCGTGATAAGAAAAACGTACACAATCTTCTTTATGCCTATTCTCCATCAGAAACAAAAAATGAAGCCGAGTATCTAGAGCGTTATCCCGGTGATGAATATGTTGATATAGTGGGTTATGACTGCTATGTGCCGGGTAAAGACAGTGAAGCTGTAGCAAAATACAAAGAAGCGATGGATCTCAATCTTAAGATTGTAACCGGCTATGCAGCTAAGTCTGGTAAAATACCGACTATCGGAGAAACGGGAATGGAATCTATACCGGATTCTATGTATTTTACACAAGCTGTATATCCTGTTATAAACCAATATAAAATAGCATGGGTATTATTCTGGCGCAATGCTTGGGAGAGCGATAAGCCGGAACATTTTTATGCACCATTCAAAGGACATTCGTCTGCAGATGATTTCAGAGAATTTGTGGCTAAACCCAATATTCTGATGAATGCAGATGTAAAATAAAGACTTTCTTATGTATTAATATACTGAAGGATAGAACTCGTGTTCTATCCTTCTTCTTTGTTATATCAAACTGTTTAGGGGCGATAGAGCAACCAAATTTCTGATGCTTTTTAGAAGCCTTAAAATGTAGCTTTGGTATTTCAATTCTACCTTAAACCAGCTACCGGATGATAGAACTGAATAGTATAAAAAGGCTAAAGTCCTTTTCATTATTAACATATAAACTGCCAATCCTAAGTTTTTTTAGGCTCGAAAACTTTACCAACCAAACAAAAAGGATTACTTTTGTGGTGCATTTTTAATAAGGATAACTGTTTGAATTTAAGCACCTATAAATAACATTTATGTAAATATAGATAGGCCATTTATAATCTTTTAAGAATCAATAAAATATAACCTATATATTAAACAATTTTATTAATCATGGCTAATCAGAAAGAAAAGCTTTTCTCAAATTTTCCGCCGATATCTACTGAAGAGTGGATGGCAAAAATCGTAGCAGACCTGAAAGGGGCTGATTTTGAGAAAAAACTTATTTGGAAAACAAACGAAGGGTTCAATGTAAACCCTTTTTACAGAAGTGAGGACCTTGAAGGCCTTAATACGGCTGTGTCACTTCCGGGTGAATTTCCTTACGTGCGTGGTACCAAGAAAGATAACGACTGGTATACTCGTCAGGATATTGACGTCCGCGATTTCAAGGCAGCAAACGCAAAAGCTCTTGACGTACTTTACAAAGGTATCACATCTCTAGGATTTCATATCGAAGGAGATGATGTAAACGCCGACAACATCAAGACATTGTTGAAAGACATTCATCCTGAAGCTGTAGAGCTTAACTTTAGTACATGTCATCGCAAATCTTTGGAATTAACTAAGATCTTAGTTGAATACATCAAAGAATCGGGTGCAGATGTGATGAAGTGCTTTGGTTCTGTAAACTACGACCCTTTCAAACCCCTATTGAAAAAGGGCCGTAATGCAGACGGATGGGTAGAGAAAGCAGCAGAGATAGTTAAAGCTGCGGCTCCGCTACCTCGTTTCAGAGTATTGGCTGTTAATGCCTATGCATTGAGTGACGGTGGTGCTTACATCTATCAGGAACTTGGATATGCGCTGGCTAATGGTAATCAGTTGATGTCTGCCCTTGTTGAAGCAGGACTAGACCCTACATTGGTTGCTAAGAAGATCAAATTTAACTTTGGTATTGGCGGTAACTATTTTATGGAAATCGCTAAGTTCCGTGCAGCACGCTGGTTATGGGCCGAAATAGTAGAAGCTTACAAACCTATCTGTGCTAACGAATGTCCAAACAAATCTCCTGAAGGAATTTGTCATTGTGCTGCAAAAATATATGTTCATGCACAAACATCTACTTTCAACAAGACTGTTTACGATGCCCACGTGAACTTGCTTCGTACACAAACAGAATCAATGTCGGCTACTATTGCCGGAATTAATTCGTTGACAGTACGTCCTTTCGACGAAACATATAAAACTCCGGATGACTTCTCTGAACGTATTGCACGTAACCAACAACTATTGTTGAAAGAAGAATGTCATTTCGATAAGATAACTGACCCTTCAGCGGGTTCATATTATATCGAGAACCTTACTAAATCTATAGCTGAACAAGCTTGGAAATTGTTCCTCGAAGTAGACGAAAAAGGATTTTATGAAGCATTGAAAGCGGCAACAGTACAAACTGCCGTTAAAACTTCAGCTGATATCCGTTTCAAAGCATTGGCTACTCGCCGTGAAGTATTATTGGGAACTAATCAATATCCTAACTTTACAGAGAAGGCCGAAAGCAAAATTGTAAAAGAAGGTTGTAATTGCGGATGTTCTTCCGAAAAAGGAGAATATATGCCGTTACCTACCAGCCGCTTAGGTACAGCATTCGAAACACTTCGTCTAGCTACAGAGAAACATGGTGCTCCTACAGTATTTATGCTAACAATTGGTAATCTGGGTATGCGTCTTGCACGTGCACAGTTCTCAAGTAACTTCTTTGCTTGTGCCGGATACAAGATTATCGACAATTTAGGTTTCGAAACAGTTGAAGCAGGAATCAAAGCTGCTCGTGAGAAAAAAGCAGATGTTATTGTACTTTGTTCTAGTGACGATGAGTACGCAACATACGCTCCTGAAGCTCATAAGTTGATCGAAGGCAAAGAACATTTTGTTGTTGCCGGAGCTCCTGCATGCATGGAAGATTTGAAAGCGCAAGGTATAGAACACTTCATTAATGTGAAGAGCAATGTCCTTGAGACTCTAAAAATGTTCAATGCAAAACTGGGCATCGAATAATATTTTATAATTCGGATAAAAATGGAAACAAAAAAACCAATACTAAAAAACTGGGTAATTGCTACGCGACCATGGTCGTTTCCGGTATCATCTCTTCCTGCTCTTATTGCAATGATGTATACAATACACGTGTACCCCGAAAGTTCTGCTAACTGGATATTGGGTGTAATTGCAATCATTGGCGCAGTTGTTTTTCAGGCAGGTGGTAACCTGATCAGTGATTATTACGACTATAAATATGGTGTAGACAGAGAAGGCAAGGTAGGAACAGATATTCTTACCAGCAAACTATTTACTCCTAAACAGGTGTTTATTTACGGATGGGCATTTATTGCTTTGGGGATAACTCTTGGTTTATTTTTGGTTTCGCAAGCAGGTATAGACTTGGTGTGGGTTGGTTTATTTGGTACTATAGGCGCTGTATTTTATTATCGTTTCAAGTTCAAAGCATTGGGAGACCTTCTTATCTTTCTGGTTTATGGTCCCTCTATTATGCTGGGTACAGGATATGTAATGCTTGGGCACTTCGACTGGTTGTTGCTTTTTGTTTCTTTCCCTATGGCGTTTATTACTGTCAACGTGTTGCATGCAAATAATACACGTGACATCAGAAGCGACCGTTATGCGGAAATCAAAACATACGCAATGCTGATCGGGATGAAGGCTTCTGTAATACATTATTATCTGTTGACGATATTGGCTTATTTGTCTATTATCGTAATGGTGGTTCTTAATATTTTGCCGATAACGGCTCTTATCACTCTGATAACAGTACCGGTAGCATATAAGAACTGTAAAGCCATGTCGCAGATAACAGAAGAAGATGTTACTCCTATCAATGAATTGGACAAAGGAACTGCTCAACTACAATTGATGTTTAGTGCATCATTGTCGTTAGCCCTAATTTTAGCTATCCTGATATGAAAAAACTTGCAGGTGCAATCCTAGTAGCAATAGTCTTTTGGTTTGTAATGTTTTCGCAATGGACAAGCCCGCATATCAATTTCTGGTATGTTATGCTTGCCGCCGCAGGAACACTTACAGCTTTGAGCTTTCTGTTTAGAAAAGACTGGAAAGCCGAGTTCTCATTCAATATAAAAGATGTTGCTTTGGGTGTTGGCTCTGCAATCGTATTATGGGGCGTTTTCTATTTAGGTAATGCAACCTCCGGAATGCTATTCGATTTTGCTCATCCGCAAGTAAGCGATGTGTATGCCATGAAAGACGGGCAAAGCAAATTGTTTCTTGCATTGGCTCTATTGTTTTGGATAGGTCCTGCCGAAGAAATCTTTTGGCGTGGATATGTTCAACGTTCATTGAGCGAAAGCAAACTCGGAAGTATGAAAGCATATATTATAACAACACTTATCTATGCCTTTGTGCATATATGGGCGTTCAATTTTATGCTTTTTATGGCTGCCTTTATATGTGGGGCTTTTTGGGGATTCATATATATGAAAAACAGAAACTTGCTGACAGTGCTTATATCCCATGCTATTTGGGATGTGGCTGTTTTCATTTTATTTCCTATATCGTAAATAATCAAATAAAAAATAAATATGAAACCTAATTTCAAAAACATTGATATCAACAGTTCGGGTTTTGTTGCTACA
This sequence comes from Dysgonomonas sp. 37-18, assembly GCF_001899125.1. Classification (NCBI taxonomy): domain Bacteria; kingdom Pseudomonadati; phylum Bacteroidota; class Bacteroidia; order Bacteroidales; family Dysgonomonadaceae; genus Dysgonomonas; species Dysgonomonas sp. 37-18. The sequence goes on from NZ_MKVC01000023.1 coordinate 280,452, forward strand.
GACGCTACAAAATGGGCTGCTGATAATGGTATAGAAGCTGACTGGATGACACCCGAACTCATTCCGGTTAAGTCTGTTTATACAAAAGAAGATTTGGAAGGGATGGAGCATCTTAACTATGCTTCAGGTATTCCTCCATTCTTGCGTGGACCATACTCGGGTATGTACGCTATGCGTCCTTGGACAATCCGTCAGTACGCAGGGTTCTCTACTGCTGCTGAGTCGAATGCATTTTATCGTCGTAACTTGGCTTCGGGTCAAAAAGGTCTTTCTGTTGCGTTTGACCTTGCCACACACCGTGGATACGATGCCGACCATCCTCGTGTAGTAGGTGACGTTGGTAAAGCCGGGGTGTCTATTTGCTCGGTAGAAGATATGAAAGTTTTGTTTGAAGGTATTCCATTGAATCAGATGTCAGTATCTATGACAATGAACGGTGCGGTACTTCCTGTTCTTGCATTCTATATCAATGCAGGATTGGAGCAAGGTGCTAAGCTGGAAGAAATGGCGGGTACTATACAAAATGATATCCTTAAAGAATTTATGGTGCGTAATACATATATCTATCCACCGGAATTCTCAATGAAAATTATCGCTGACATCTTCGAATATACATCTCAGAAGATGCCTAAGTTCAACTCAATATCTATCTCGGGTTATCACATGCAGGAAGCGGGAGCTACTGCCGATATCGAGTTAGCATATACGCTTGCCGATGGTATGGAATACCTTAAGGCAGGTATCGATGCAGGTATCGACGTAGATGCGTTTGCTCCTCGTTTATCATTCTTCTGGGCTATTGGTATGAACCACTTTATGGAGATTGCCAAAATGCGTGCCGGACGTCTTTTGTGGGCTAAGATTGTGAAGAGCTTTGGTGCTAAAAATCCGAAGTCTCTTGCATTGCGTACTCACTCTCAGACATCAGGATGGTCGTTGACAGAGCAAGATCCTTTCAACAACGTTGGACGTACTTGTATTGAAGCTATGGCTTCTGCTTTGGGACACACTCAGTCTTTGCACACAAATGCATTGGATGAGGCTATCGCATTGCCTACCGACTTCTCTGCTCGTATTGCACGTAATACTCAGATATACATTCAGGAAGAAACTCAAATATGTAAAGAGATCGACCCTTGGGCTGGTTCTTATTATGTGGAAACACTAACAAACGAACTTGTACATAAGGCTTGGGATTTGATCCAGGAAGTTCAAAAACTGGGTGGTATGGCTAAGGCTATCGAAACCGGTCTTCCTAAGATGCGTATCGAAGAAGCTGCTGCTCGTACTCAGGCTAGAATCGACTCAGGTCAACAAGCAATTATTGGTATCAACAAGTATCGCCTCGAAAAAGAAGATCCTATCGATATTCTTGATGTTGACAATACTGAGGTGCGTCGTCAACAGATCGAACGTTTGAACGACTTGAAGTCTAAACGTGACAACGAAGCTGTGAAGAAAGCATTAGCTGCTATCACAGAATGTGTGAAAACGAAGAAAGGTAACCTGTTGGAGCTTGCAGTTGAAGCTGCGCGCTTGCGTGCTACTTTAGGAGAAATCTCCGATGCTTGCGAAGAGATTGTTGGACGTTATAAAGCAGTAATCAGAACTATATCAGGCGTGTATTCATCAGAAAGTAAAAAAGACCCAACATTCCATGAGGCGAAGGCACTTGTGGAAGAGTTTGCAAAGAAAGAAGGTCGTCAACCACGTATCATGATTGCCAAGATGGGTCAGGATGGACACGACCGTGGTGCAAAAGTTGTAGCTACAGGTTATGCTGACTGCGGATTCGACGTAGATATGGGACCATTGTTCCAAACTCCGGAAGAAGCTGCCCGTCAGGCTGTAGAAAACGACGTAAATGTTCTCGGTGTTTCGTCTCTTGCTGCCGGTCACAAAACTCTTGTGCCTCAGGTTATAGACGAGCTTAAGAAACTTGGTAGAGAAGATATCATCGTTATTGCAGGAGGTGTAATCCCTGCTCAAGACTATGACTTCTTGTATAAATCGGGAGTGGCTGCTATTTTTGGTCCTGGTACATCAGTAACTAAAGCGGCTGTACAGATTCTGCATATTTTGTTAGCTGAGTAATTTGGTTTAAAGTCAAACCATAATTATATGAAAGAGCTGCCCGAATAAGGCAGCTCTTTTTTTGTATCATGTTTCATTCTATTTATCTCATAATAGAGGGTGACCTGAAAGTAACAAGAGTAAAATAGTGTAATAGTCGTCACTTTTTATTGTTTAGTTTTAGTTTCTATAGAAAATAACGATCTTTTATAGAACTGATGTATAATCTACATTATAATGTGTTTTGCAGTATATTGATGGGGTGGATAGCTGGAGTTAGTATAAAGAAAATATGATTGTAGAATAGAAATGGCTAGGATTTATAAATAATTTTTATAAATTTGTCTTTCTGCTATGTGTTAATTTGATTCTTTTTATACTTATTTGGTATCTAAAGAATGGATTAATATGTTTTATTTGTGATTATTTTTGTTGAAAAATGAGATTTGCTATACTTTTATTTATATTTTGTTCGAGTGTAAATTTAATGGCTCAGAATGCTTTAGGTGATAATGGCGAAAGATATAAGATTGCTTATGATTATTTGTTATCAGACTCTAAGACTTCAGAGCGTAACTATATAGTTTCGGATACACTTATGTTTATGGAAAGAAGCCCATTTTGGAAATATTTCCAGAAGAATGGCGAGTCTTCGTTAGACTGCATAACTCGTATTGATAGCATTGATAACACAAATAGATTTACAAAAGAATACTCTTGCGAATTGGTTAAGCTCTTTGGTTCTGCTGAGGAAACACCAAACTTATACTTTTCTAAAATCTCCGACAATGTTTTGTTTGCCGAATATTTTTATCGCTTCGGATTGAATAAGGATTTGACTCAGGCTCCTCCTAAATACAATGGTAGCTATCGCTATCTCTTTATCTTTGGTTCAGATAATAGTATTGCCGATGTTCTAAAACAGGTGGTTGCCTATAAATAAGATATACTTTGCTTTAAGGATCAAAGCTTTTCTATTCCGTTCGGTGTTTTTATTATTTTGTTTGCCTTTACGTTACGGCGTATTTCTTTATTTCTCTCTATTAGTTCCTTATTTTTGTATGGGCGAGAATGATCCAGGTGTACGCAAATGGCTGAATATCTGATTTGTTTAGAACGTATTCCCATGTTAACCAGTCGTTCCCCAAACTCCCTGTCCAATCCTCCATATTGCATAGACTCGTTAAAACCATTGATAGCCAGCATGTCTTCTTTCCATCCTGATGAGTTGCAGCCATTCCATGAGGCTTTTGCGGGGGTGATGAAATTCATAAATGAAGCAAAGGTTTTTGACTTTAAGAGTTTAGTATTCTTGAAAGAACTCTTCAAGCCGTGTTGTCTTAGCCATTTAATATCGAATGCATTTTCGGAGATGATATCTTCATAAGTAATAGCTTTGCTGGTCTCCATCGGTAATTTGGGATATCCGCCAGATAAGAAATATCCTTTTTCGGCATATCTTAAATGAGTCTCAATAAAATCCTTTCGAGGGATACAGTCGTGGTCTGTAAATATAAGGTATTCTGATTCTGAAGCTACTATGGCATCGTTTAGTATTTTGCACTTTCTGAAACCTTCATCTGTGTGCCAGATGTGCTTTATGCTCGGGAAATATTTATTCCTGAATTTATCTATTAATTCTCTGGTGTCTTCACCCGAGCCATCATCTGCAAGGATTAATTCGAATGTATTGTGAGTCTGTAGAGTATATCCCCATAAGGTTTTTTCTAACCATTCGGGATTATTGTAAGTTGATATGACAATCCCTATACTTTGAGGTTTTATATTTCTCATCTTATAATATATAGCCTGTAGATTTTAGTATGACCTTTTTGTAAGACAAAATTACAGTAAAAAAGTATATATCAACTATGATGTAGTAACTAAATGAAATGAGCTTTAAATAAGCCTCCTTGAATACTCAAGGAGGCTGCGCCTGCAGTTTGCTAAATTGTCTGTGTTAATGTCAGGCGTCTGCATATACATAAATTACTTTCGTGTATATTCCTACTCCAAAAAACATTTAGCTTTTTGACTTATTCCAATTTTATCTATACTATAGACATAAAATTGCATATCTTTTTAAGAGGGAATTATAGTTTTTCTTATTTACTGTGAATAACAAATCTTTTCTTGGTAGGAAAATAGAGAGTTATGCAGTTTTAATAAATTTATGTAAAAGTTTCCCTTATGTTTTAATCTTCAATACCTCGTGTAATTAATAACAAAAGTAACTTTTATTTTTATATTATCAAGTGATTTGATATAAAAAAAGAGAAAAATTATACTTGTTTTTAATCATTCTATATTGTGCTATGATTGGTAGTTAGGTGTAGTCTGTGTGTAATTTATATAGGCTAATGTAATTTTTGATTGTAAAATAAAATAGTATAGGAAGGCATTCAATTTGGTTAAAAGCGTTATATTGTTAATAACTAATTAGTATCATGTTTTTTAGTTTTATTTTAAAAAATTATTTTTGCCATCGGAAGATTTTAAATAAAAAATAATAGACGATGACTAAAACACTTCTAATATTTAAAGAGGGAATAGCAAAATCGCAAAAAGTAAGAGAGAGACTTGTGAAAAATATTGATAGACAAACTGATACAGAGATTACACTGAACTTATCGGATTTGGATTTTGATTTCAATAAAAAAGAGGTGAAAATTTCGCACTATATTAAAGATACAGAATATCCGGATGTCGTTCTTAAATTTAATGATTTTATATCATTAGTTCAGAGCTAATTAAATGTCTCTAATATAAGGGGTTTTTAAGATCTTTGGTGTAAAGAACACTTTTAAAAGACTTTCCTCCTTTCCTTTTTATATTATAAGAATTATGTTTAATCATATCAGATATGGTTAGGCATTTTTATTGTCATTCTCGATTAATCCTTTGAAGGTGATTATCGTTAAAAATGATACCCTTATATTCAGGATTCTCTCAAAAAGTTGTAAAAGGTGAAATGATCTCTTATATTTGTATTATAAGAAGTAAAATACTATAAAAAACTGTTATTTTTTTAAGTGATCAGATTAATTATAAATGGCTTATAATAAAGTCTAGTCGATTAAGATAAGAGCTTTTACATTTTCTAGGGATTTTAGATTATCTACTCTGAGATGATTCGTGAAGTAAAAATAGATTCATTTGATGATATCTGTTCATCATTTAGTATTTGGATTATCAAGTATTGTTCGCAGAATTATACTTTTCCATTGTATATGGTTTGGTATAGTGATACGGATGTAGAGGGGCGTCATGCCTTCATGCTTGATAAATCAGGATGTATTTTTGCTGTTACTGATTTAGTGAAGATAAAAGAGACACTACTGAAGAATATAGATAAAATTCAACAACCAAACAATTTGATGAATTGGTTAGCTTGCTTTGGAAATATCATACCCGAGTATGTCGAATCTTATAATGTAGGACAAATAGAAAATAATATACGGGGGAATGATTTCTACGATGAGTCAATAACCCAATTTATAGGCTTTATTAATTTATTTGGAGATTTTGTATACCAGTCGAAAGATAATCTTCTCTATGAAAGAGACTTGAATAATAAGTATATAAGTATGGTATACAAATACTACGATCAATATATTCAATCATCAAATTATATGATCAAAGATCAATATAATCAAAAGGATAAACCTCGATTGGAGATAAATCATCTGGAGTTACTGCATGCTTTTATCAAGATTAGGTATGTTATCGAAGAAAATATTTCAGTCGCCTATTTACAAAACACTGTTCAGCCCTATAATGTCTGATCGAAAGATGAACGACATCCTAAAATCCGCATAACTTTAAGTTGTAATATAAAAATAGATTATAAACTTCTGTTTTCTTTCTATTTAAGTGTTTGTTTGTTAAGGTGTTTTAAAATGTTTATATTCTGAAAATACACAAGGAAATATAGTTAATTAACAAAATAAATTGAACTTTATTCTACTACTTATGGTTATATAACATGTAGTTTTGTAAAGTTTGTGTTAAGGCATGAGAAAGTCCTACGACGTGATGTTGTGGGCTTTTTTTATTTGTACATGTGTGATCGACTCGTATTAATAATGTACAATAATAAGGGATAATCGCTGACTATTTTTTATCTTTATCAACACGAACTAATGTAAATAATAAAAAGGAAGGGTCGTTATTGAAAATGGAATTACGGACAGTAAATGTTACACGCTATATAACTCCTTTACGCGAAGGAGGCTCTTTGCCTGCACTGGCAGAAGGTGACGATGGATTCAAATATGTTGTCAAATTCAGAGGGGCCGGGCATGGTACAAAAATGCTAGTTAGTGAATTAGTTGGTAGTCTTATTGCCCAAACACTCGGCTTTCGTGTTCCGGAAATAGTCTTTATTAATCTGGATGAGGCTTTTGGACGTACCGAGGGTGATGAAGAGATACAAGACCTCTTGCAGGCTAGTCGTGGTTTAAATATGGGACTGCATTTTTTGTCAGGAGCGTTAACTTTCGATCCCGTAGCTGTGCAGATTGATCGTAAAACAGCCTCTCAGATAGTATGGATGGATGCCCTGTTGACAAATGTAGACCGCACAACCAAAAATACCAATATGCTGATGTGGCACAAAGAACTATGGCTTATCGATCATGGAGCGTCGCTTTATTTTCACCACTCGTGGGTAAATTGGGAGAAATATGCGCTAAGCCCTTTTACTCAGGTTAAAGATCATGTATTGCTACCTTATGCTTCAGAATTGGAGGAGGTTGATAAGGCTTTTAAAGAGATTCTTGTACCGGAGAAAATAGAAGAGATTGTTGCTTTGCTGCCGCATGATTGGTTGCATTGGGGTGAGGAAGGTGAAACTCCCGCAGATATACGTCGGGTATATGTAAACTTCCTGAAGGAGAGATTGGCACATTCAGAAATATTTATAAAAGAAGCACAACATGCCAGGGAAACACTTCTATGAATATGCTGTTATTCGTGTTGTGCCAAGGGTCGAACGCGAAGAGTTTATCAATGTTGGGCTTATTATGTACTGCAAAAGGGCTAAATATATAAAGGCTCGTTATGTGTTAGATGAGAATAAGTTACGTTTGTTTTCGTCTGAGTTAGATTTAGAATCATTATATATCAATTTAGACGTGTTTGATAAAATATGCTCCGGAACAAAAGCAGGAGGTAAAATTGCATCTTACGAAATATCGGATCGGTACCGTTGGCTTACTGCGGTTCGTAGCACTTCTATACAAACATCTACTTCTCGTTCGGGATTCTCAGACGATTTGGATGATACTTTCGAGAGGTTATACAACGAATTAGTTCTATGATTGATAAAAGAATAAGTCATTTTCTATCCGAATTTATAAAAAACTACATCATCTTTATAGCAATAGAGATGAGGCGATCTGAACAGATGCTATACTGTTGTGTTTAATAATATATATCCAGTCTGGAAAAGGATAAGATTATATAAAAGGGTTTTGTTTGGTTATATTTGAGGATTGTATTATATTTATGATTAAGTAGTATACAATACCAGAAAATAAAGAAAAACCAGTCCTTCTTGTTTACAAAAGAGTAATATATTTATTCTGTAATATACCATTGTAACCTAAAAATACGAGTTTATAATACGATGAAAATATCTACATTGGCTATACTTTCAATGTCTCTTTTAATATTCACTGCAATGTTGTTCGGCTGTAGAGGAGGGCAGGAGAGCGAAAGGATACAGTTGTTTATTCAATCTGCGGATATCGGTGATTGTAAGCTCAAGGGTTCGATGTCTTATGATTCTCTGAAAGGTATCTATACGTTAAAGGGAGCAGGAGCTAATATGTGGGGCGGACTGGATGCTTTTCATTTTGCATGGCTTGAGAAAGATGGAGACTTTGTTTTACGGGCAAACATTATGTTCGAAGGAGACGGTGTAAATACTCATCGCAAGATTGGCATACAAGTTCGAGAGACGTTAGATGCCGATTCTCGCTATGCCGATATTGCCGTTCATGGAGACGGGCTTACTTCCTTGCAATACAGAATGGTTAAAGGTGGCGTTACTGAAGAGCTTGTTTCAGCCAATAGAGCTCCTAGTCAAATACAATTTGAGCGGAAAGGAAATCTTTTTAGGATGAAGACCGGAACAAGTTTAACTCCTCAAATAGCCGATAATGAGATAGAAATACAACTGCCTGCTAAATGTTACATCGGGATATTTATCTGTTCGCATGAAGAAAATGTTTTAGAAACAGCATACTTCTCAAATGTCGTATTAGAATAATCCTTTAGCCCCGTTTATTCGTTTACAATATCGCTCAGAAATTCGCCTAACGGATGCATTATCTTATATATTTTAGCGGCGTATTCTGCAAAATCTTCACTCAATAATTGTTCTTTAGATATAGGTTTGCATACATAGAAGCGTTTGAGCTTTAGATATTCTGCTGCAGGATGGTTTTTGTCAAATCCATTTGGAACACGTTGAAGCATATCCTCGTCACGATATAGGTCTCCTATTTCTTGTTTAAAGCTTTTATCGTTCAATATATCACTGAATGTGTCAAAATCTTCATATATACCACGTCTTATTTTCTTTAGTTGCGTACCATCAAGCATATAATATCCTAAAGATAGGAATAGTTCGTCGGGATCGATATGCATATAATATCCTGATGCCTGATCTGCTGTGCGAGCGCGAAAGATAGCACCAAAATGAGTTTTGTATGGTGATTTGTCTTGTGAGAAGCGAACATCCCTATAGATACGGAAAAGACATTTCTTTGGATCGATATGTCCAATTTCAGGATCGAATGTTGCTATTTTTAATGCCATTTCGCCTATCAATAATTCAACATCCTTGCGGGCACGTTCGTACCACGATTTATTTTCAGTAAACCATTCACGATTGTTATTCTTTTTTAATTCCAGAAGGAACTTTAGCGTATCTTCTTTTAGCATAATTTTATTCTTTTGAAGTATAGACTTGATGTTTTATTGAAAACGATATTCTAAGTTTTATATCAGATATATCTTTAACTAGCTTTTTATCAGTATAAAGATATTCTAATTTTCAACAAGAGCTTCTCTTTTTAATTGTAAATTTTATATATTTGAAGAAATATATAACACAAACTGAACCAAAACACATACTTAAAATGAAAAAAATAGGAATATCATTTTTCTTACTCACCTTGTTTTGCGCCCATAGCGCACTGCATAGTCAGAATAGTGTACAAGTAGAGATATACCCTCGTCAGAAAGTGATTCTTAGCTACGAAAAATTCGATATGAATGCTTTTCGCAATCAGGTAGCTCAATCAGGTAGCCTTGATTATGTTTATACCGAAGCGGACGGTACGCAAAAACGTATATCGAACCTCCGTAAAGGACTGCCTATAGAGGTGTATGAAGTGCCGCCCTTACCTGCCGTATATCGTATATTCAAAGAGTTTTATCCCAGTGGGAGTTTAAAACGAAAAGGAATATATTTGCCTCATCAGTTTCCTATCGGTAAATGGCTAGAATGTGACGAGCGGGGAAACTGTAGTGTCATCAATTATGATCTATACAGAGGGGTTTTTGGTTATAACAGTCTGCTTAAAACCCTGGAAGATAAAGGCTACATAAATACTCTGGCAGGAAGCGATAACTGGTCTTTTATTGTGTGGTACAATGATAATTCGCATCAGTGGGGAATTAAGCTGCAAAAAGGTTCTAAGTATAGAATGCTTCACATTGATGCTAATTCGGGAGATATCCTGAGTGAGGCAGAGCATGAAGTGAAGCCGACCAACACATCAGTTTATGGTGATTACAATGCTTTTGGCGATTATTAATGTAAGGTTATAAAGAAATAAGGAAGGTATTTGAGATCTCAAATACCTTCCTTTATTTTATTTCAAACGGTGCTTGTTCTTAACTGTTGAAGTGATATAGGAATATAACAGTTTCTTCCAATGCACTTTTAGGAGAATCTTTTATCTCCAATACAACTTTTATCTCAGCTTTGGCAATACCCCTTAAGTTAACTAATGAGTCTAATTTTACTCTTAGGCGAACTTCGTTACCTGCTACTACAGGTTGATTGAATTTTAGTTTTTCAATGCCATAGTTGATAAGCATTTTTATATTATTTACTTCTATGATCTGATCCCATAGATAAGGTAATATTGAAACCATCAGATAACCATGCGCGATAGTGCTTTTAAAAGGGCTTTCTACTTTAGCTCTTTCTACATCTACGTGAATCCATTGGTAGTCTAGTGTAGCTTCTGCGAACAGGTTGATACGTTCTTGTGTAATTTTAAGGTAATCAGAAACACCAAGTTCTTTACCTACATATTGTTCAAAGTCTTGATACGAATTAATGATAACTTTACTCATAAGAATAGTTTATTAACAAACAGTCTATAAAATTATTGATATTAACCGAGATCACCAAATAAATATGGCTTTGGATTAAAAACATGATAATATTTTACTCATAATATTCCACCTAGTAAATAATTTCGTTTAGTTACAAAATTATTATTTTATAAAGAGTGATATTAAAAAATAATAAGAATAAATATGTAGATTTGCATAACTATACATTCTGTATAGTGTGTTGATCCAGGTAGTTTGTGTCCAATAAACATTCTAGTATTAAATAAATATATATGCGGGTTTTTATTACAGGAGGTACAGGGTTAATCGGTACGTTATTAGTCAAGGCCTTATTAGTGCAAAATCATAAGATCACGGTTTTGAGCAGAGATGTAGTCAAAGCAAAACAAAAGCTGGGATCAGATGTCGAATATTGTCAATCATTAGATGGACTAGATTCGTTAGATGGTTATGATGTGATTATAAACTTGGCGGGCGAATCTATTGCCGGTAAACGATGGACAGCAAAGCAAAAGGAGCGTATGTGTGATAGTCGCTGGGATACAACCCGTCGTTTAACAGAACTGATCAAATTGAGCAACACTCCTCCTTCTATATTTATTTCAGGATCTGCTGTTGGCTATTACGGACTTCAGGATGATGATGCAATAAATGAAAATTCGGAACCCGGAGAAGGGTTTACTCATTTACTATGCAAGAAATGGGAGGCTTTGGCAATGGCTGCAGACAACAGACATACGCGTGTATGTATCCTGCGAACAGGTATCGTTTTATCTAAAGACGGGGGAATGTTGCCCAAGCTAGTGCTTCCTTTTAAGTTGGGGCTTGGTGCTGTAATAGCATCCGGAAGCCAGTATATATCATGGATTCATATTCAGGATATGGTTAACGGTATATTGTTCTTGATAGACACTCCCGAAGCAAGAGGAGCTTTTAATTTTACTTCTCCTAATCCGATTACCAATAGGCGTTTTGCTAAAGTGTTGTCACGAACTTTATTTCGTCCATGTTTATTTAAAATACCATCATTTGTGATAAAAATGATGATGGGTGAAAGTGCAACATTGCTTATAGATGGGCAACGTGCTATTCCTCAACATTTATTGGATAAACATTACCGTTTTGCCTTCGAACATATTGATGAGGCTTTGGCTGATATATTAGTCAAGAAAATATAACTCGTCAATTGAAGGTAAAAGCAGAGTTGAGTACAATTGATCGATAGTTCTTTTTTATCTTTTATAATAATGCCCTTGAATAATGAAATTAACAAAGATTTTTCTGCTTACTATTCTCTTTTCTCTTGCTTTACCATTTTTTGCTCAAAAAGACAAGCCTTTGCGACTTGGAGTAGTGGGTCTGTCTCATGGACATCTATGGGAAGTGTTGTCACGTCTAGATAGAGGTGATTTTCAGGTTGTGGGAGTTGCCGAAAAAAATACGCAGCTATGGAATAATAAAATGTTACGTGCTAAAGTTGATGAAAAGCTTTTCTTTCAGAATTTGGACGAAATGCTTGACAAGACAAAACCGGAAGCTGTAATAGTCTATGAGCCTATATATGATCACCTTCGGGTGGTAGAAGCGTGTGCCCCTAGAGGTATCCATGTGATGGTAGAAAAGCCTCTAGCCACTACTGTACAGCAGGCTAAGCGAATGGCTGAACTAGCACAGAAATATCATATTATGGTTCTTACCAACTATGAAACTACATGGTATCCAGCCAATCATAAGGCATACGATATGATTCGTAAAGATGGAGCTGTAGGTAAGATGTCTCGAATAAATGTATATGATGGACATTCCGGGCCCGTAGAGATTGGGTGTGGCCCTGAGTTTTTGGAATGGTTGACTGATCCTGTGAAAAATGGGGGAGGAGCTGTTGTAGATTTTGGATGCTATGGCGCAAATCTGAGTACATGGCTTATGGGCGGGAAAAAGCCTGTGAGTGTGTCAGCCGTACTGCAACATCAGAAGCCCGATGTGTATCCAAAAGTGGACGATGATGCTACCATAGTTCTCGAATATCCGGGGGTAACTACTATTATTATGGCTTCGTGGAACTGGCCCTTTGGCCGAAAGGATATGCATATTTATGGAAATAAAGGAGCCCTATATCAGGATAATGCAAAGGATATGCGTTTCTTTTCAGGGAATAAAGAGGCTAAAATGGTTGCAGATGCTTTGCCCGAACCTTACAATGATTCTTTCTATTACCTAAAAGCTGCTGTAAGAGGAGATATAGAAGTAAAATCAACAGACTTGTCTTCTTTAGAAAATAACCTGATTGTTGTTGAAATATTAGAGGCAGCTATAAAGAGTAATGCTAGGGGTAAGGCCGTTAAGCTTCAGTAAATACGAATTAAATATCATCTGACCTGTTTGGGCTTGTGGCTTGATCGGTTTTGTTAAAATAGAAAGGGACGGATATTTTATTGATATCTGTCCCTTTAATTATTTTATGTCTCTTATTCGGCTTTTCTTATTCTTATCTGAATTGCATTTTCTATAGCCGTTTCGCTGACGAAAATTAGATAACCACCACCACCAGCTCCACTTAACTTCCAGCCTAAAGCGGATGATTTATATTTGTTTAAAACTTCGAGAATATCGTTCGATACCATGTGCGGATACATCACGATTTGAGCTTCGAAGCTTTCTCTAATGGCTTCTCCTAGTTTTTTTTTATCTTTTTCTTTTAGTGACTCCCATGCATTCTCAGCAGCATTGCTTAACCTTTTTGCATTCTCAAGTGTAATATTTGTGTTTGATAGGACATCATAATCGTGATGGCGTGGATATAATGGTACAAGCCACAAATGTTTTTCTAGCCACAACAATATTTCATCATCCAATACTTTCTCTATATGTGATGGCCAGAAATCCCCGTCATAATATAGCTTGTTGAGTCCGGGCAGAACGATTCCCAATGAATCCTGTGAGCCACTTACATATTTTGTTCCCGGAGGATTCTCGAAGCAGAATAAGGTTTTAGCGAGTTTTTCTTTATCTCCTGTCGGGATATCTACCTGCCAGAGTTCTATGGCTTTTTTACGTGAGCTGGTTGACATACCACTCCTGTCATTGAAGTCATAATCGGGCTCAATAGATATTGTAAGTACAGCTCCCGGATATAGACTGCTTACATTTGGCTGATCAAGCCAACCTCCTGCCAGATCTATCCTATAAGGAATTCTGCATTCTTCACGCAAAGCCGTTGTGGAGCGAGTTGGTAATCCGGCGTGGGGGATTCTTTTGCTTACGATGTATTCTATATGAAGGTCTTTGCATAGCTGTTCTTTTAAGGCACTGTGTCCGTCACTGTTAACAAAGAAGATGTCGGGTTTCAGTTCTTTCAGATCTTCAATAAAGTCAAGTATGCCACTTCCTTTATTGATCCAGGCATCTTTTACAAACCGAAGGGACTTTATCATATATAGGCGTTCCTGCTCACTGTTTATGGTTTTTCGGGCTTTTAGTTCATTTACTGTTTTATCAGAACCTATCCCCACATATAAATCTCCGTAACCGGCAGCTTCTTCGAAAAATGCAACATGGCCGCTATGGAGCATATCGTAGCACCCACTTACAAAGACCTTTTTCATATTTTATATTTTCATGTTCGAATTATAGTATGTAAATATATATCTTTTTCACTAATTATTGCTCCTTCTAGGATAGGTGACTATGTCTTTTTTTTAACAAATTTCCTCAATAAAGTTTGTTTCATTACTATAATACATTAAATTTGCAGAAGACAAACTGATATTAGCTATTAATGACCTTATATAGAACTTGATTTTCTCTTATAAAAAAACAAAAAATATGTTTTGTATTTTGTCTTTTTTTGCAATATTAGTTGCTTTATATAGGCTTTTTGTATTCATTATATATTTGCAGCATTATCTTTAATATAAATTTAACGTATAATGCCTGTTTTGAAAAAAAAAGCCCAGAGATTGAAAAAAAGAGCTGTAAAGCTTTAATATATAATTATGTGTTGCCGGACGTTAGTGTAAGAATAAGAGAATATTTCTCTATTTTTTACTAAACTGTTATTTTATAAAATATTTTTCAAAAGTTGTATCTTTTAAACATTATGACTTCTATAGTTGTTTTTAGGGTATGCGTTTGTTTATATTTTATTTTGTAGAGGTAGAACATAAACACCGAAGAAATGGGATTATTTGATTTTCTGCGAAAAAAGAAAGAAATAGCACAAATAACGGATAATGATCGACAGCAATTTACTGATGACATGTCTGCAAATGCAAACCTATTAGTCAAACAGTTTAAGGATGATGCTAAGCTTGATTTTACTATCGAAAGTTTGCGTGAAGTTGACCTTATAATAAAGGATAGCATTGTGTTTTATAAAAAGGCTGACTCAGAGACTAAAAGGAAGATGATAATAAAAATTGGAGCTTACGTATTTGAAGTGGCAAGAAAAAAATTTGGAGGACAATACTATTGGTATAATCGTTTAGATCAACCTATATTAGTTACAGGTCAACCCGAATTTGAAATGTCATTCTTAGCGTATGAGAAAGTCAGGGGATGTTTCGAAAACGGAAAACAGAATGAAATTTCACCTGTTTTTGAAGATTATGCAGTAGGGATAGCAAATAAATCTACCCTGATGATTGTATAGAAGTCCGATTCCTTAAAATTTAACTATTAACCCACATTTTATAATAACTCATGAAAAGATATTCACCGTATATAAAAAAGTATATCAGGGAGATAACTGAAGCCGGATATACTGTCAACGATAGTGGGAGTCATATATCAAAATGCATTGGTTGCTACGAAATATTAATTACAGATCTCACTGTTAAAAGTTTATTTACAAAGATAAAAAAGGTTCTTGTTTGGATAAAGAACAAGGAAACAAGAGTCATAGAGATAGAGAAGCTATATAAGCATGAGCTTCTGCCACTTCCTTTCCATAAAATAGATAGTTTTGTTCAAAATGCGATCGCTGATCTTGGAGTAGAGGATACAGATGTTCGGGCGGTGAAAGAAAAGAAGGTAGTTCGTGATTTGGATTTGAATATTCCTATCCCTAAGATTAATGTCAGGGAAGTTTCTGTTCGAGATATAAGAGTCTGAGTATAATTTATAAAACATCCTAGTTTAGGATGTTTTTTTTATTTGTAAGGACTTTATATTTCCTTCTATATATTCTAATCAATATTCTCTCTTTATACTTAAATTTACACTCGAAAAATAATAAAGAAATAAAATGAAGTATAGTTTCGCGAATGATTACTCTGAAGGATGCCACCCTTCTGTGTTAAATGCTCTTGTAGAAAGCAATCTCGTACAACAATCCGGGTATGGAGATGATGGATATACGCAGCGTGCAACTAAGATGATTGCAGAATTAACACACAAACCGAATGTGGGAGTACATTTGATAGCTGGCGGAACTTTGGCAAATTTAGTCGTTTTATCTTCTATTCTGCGTCCTTTTGAGTCTGTTGTGGCTCCTACAACCGGGCATATTTATGTAAATGAAACTGGAGCAATAGAGGCGACCGGACATAAAGTAGAAGCTGCATCAACTGTCGATGGAAAGTTACGTCCACAGGATATCAAACCTTTTTTGAATAAACTTCGCGGGCATCATGTTGTTCGTACAAGAGCCGTTTATATCTCTAATTCTACCGAATTGGGAACTATATATACAAAGCAAGAGTTATCTGACCTTTATTCTTTCTGCAAAGAAAATGATTTGATTTTGTTTATGGATGGCGCTCGTTTGCCTATGGCTTTGGCTGCTGAATCTAATGATATGACTTTAGCTGATATTGCAGCTTTCACTGATGTATTTTATATTGGTGGTACAAAATGTGGAGCTCTGTTAGGAGAGGCAGTTGTTATAACAAACCCTGAGTTGGACAAAGATTTCAAATATCACCTTAAGCAGCGAGGTGCTCTTACTGCAAAGGGTAGGGTGATGGGAGTGCAATTTGATCAACTACTCCAAGGTAACCTGATCTTTGATTTAGCAGCCCACGCAAATAAGATGGCAGCGAAAATGGCAGCTGCATTCAAGGCTTTAGGTTATACTATGCTCATAGACTCTGATACCAATCAAATATTCCCAATATTAACGAATGAAGTGATAAGTCGTCTGCAAAAAGATTATTCCTTTCTTACATGGAGTGTTGTTGATGATAATCATTCTGCAATGAGATTTATTACTTCCTGGGCTACTCCTGAGTCTATTGTAGATGAGTTTATCGAAGATCTGAAGAAGTTATAAACAACAATTTCTAATACTTAAATTCATACTGGTACGTTGAAGTGTTTCCGCACTTATCCGTTGCTGTGAATACTAATTTTTGCATTTGTCCCTTTTTCAGTCGCGAAGAATCGAATTTATAAGAATAGATCGGAGATTTTACATCGTTTTCGAACAATACGAATGCGCCGTTGATTGTGCCTTTGTATGAAGCTATACCGCTGAGATTGTCCGATAATTTGATTCTTATTGTAGCATGTCTTGCCCATCTTTCGGGTTGAATGGGTGTGATTGTCGGAGCTTTGGTGTCGGCGTTAATGGTGTATGTGTTTCCAAGTTCTCTTATTCGTCCAATGATTTTTCCTTCTTTATATGTTCCTCCTATCCAGACTTCATTATTCCCCTTGAGGCGTACAATGCCATATTGTGATTTATTGGATAAGGTGTCTTTCTTTAATTTTATTGTAATGTTGCAATAATCTTGCAAGGGAACATGTGTGTCATTTACTTTGTATAAGTCAGCAAGATGTTTCGCTGATGGAATTTTTTTTAGCATAAAACACAGGTCATCATAGAGGTATTCTTTAGGAATGGTGATGCTGAATGATTCTGTTGAATAGCTATTCTCCTCGTTCCATGCCATTCGTTGCGAGCAAGTTCTCTTCTGAGGGATCGTTTGCTTCCTCCCTTTTATGCAGAACGAATAGTTTGTTTGATTCCCATACATATCTTCAAGTTCGTAGCGAAGATTGTATACTCGCTCTTCTTTTATATCAATATGCCCATTATTTACCGATTTATAAAAAGGGAGTTTATTGCCCGGTTCAATGTAAGATTTTTGATAGAAAATTCTCCTTCTGCTCCAATAATCGAAGTCTGTCATACTATTAATCATCCGGGTTTGCTTAAAATCGACAAGAGATAAATTGGAAGAAAATATTTCTTTGTCGTCACAAAACAGTCTAACTTTTTTTACGCCATATATATTTGAGGTACCATCCATTCTGTCATTCGCATAAACTCCAAATCCAATTTTCCCCCATACTTCTGCTGTGTCTTTTAATGTGGTGTAAGCTCCATTCTTTAGCATGGGAATATTTCTGTGGTAAGGATGACGGCTAAAATCTACTGCACCTTTTTCATTTATAGGATATATAGCTATTCCTTTTATTTGAGGCGCTTGTGTGTCTGTTATAGCATCTTTGTAATACTCCAAAGGGTCGATAGCTATTTGATTAGTAGTGTTTCTTATTTCAAAGTGTACGTGTGGTCCTCCTGACGATCCTGTATTTCCGCTATAGGCAACAAGCTCACCTTTTTTTACCGGTATTTCTTCTTTTCCTAATGTGGTGTCTATATGGAAGCTTTCACGCTCATATTGTTTGTCTTTTATGTATTTTGATGTTTTAGGTGCAAACTTATTGAGGTGTCCGTATACGCTTGTTTGTCCGGTGGAAGGGTAGTCTATATAGAGTGCAAGTCCATAGCCCGATGCCGAAACAGAAATACGGGATACATATCCGTCCTCTATAGCATACACAGGTTTGTTTACGACTCTTTCTGTTTTTAGATCAATACCGGAATGAAAATGGTTTGGTCTGAGTTCTCCGAAGTTAGCACTGAGGATTAGCGGTATATCAAGTGGAGACCTGTAGGTGTTCTGCGCTACAGAGCTAAATGCATATATAAGGGATAAAAATATTGAAATTTTCTTCATGTGTTTTGTATAAATTCATTACAAAAATAGGAGAATATAGAGACCTTCACAAGTTTTTGTTTGTTAATGGATATTCTTCACTATTTCTTGATCAAATAATGTTATTGACTATCAGGAGTCTATCGTTTTGTGTGAAATATTTTAGAAAAAAATAGCCGCAAATATTTGCACATAACCAAAAATGCCTTACCTTTGCATCCGCAATCAAGGGAGAATGATACTGCAAAACAGAGAAGCTCCACAGGATGGCCCATTCGTCTATCGGTTAGGACGCAAGATTTTCATTCTTGAAAGAGGGGTTCGACTCCCCTATGGGCTACTTAATAAGAAATAAAATAACAATATAAGGATTAGTCGATATGGCAAATCATAAATCAGCAGAAAAAAGAATCAGACAAGCAGAAACAAGACGCTTGAGAAACAGATATGTAGCTAGAACAACTCGTAATGCAGTTCGTAAATTCCGTTTACTGACTGATAAAGAAGAGGCTCAAAAGCAATATCCTTCAGTTTGCTCTATGCTTGACAGACTAGCTAAGAAAAATGTGATTCACAAGAATAAAGCAGGAAACTTGAAGTCAAAATTAGCTGCTCACGTTCATTCTCTGTAAATAATACTAATATTCTATTATAGATAGAGGCTAGACTTTTAATAGGTTTAGCCTTTATTAATTTATAAAAACTTCTATACGTTGGATATAGAAGTTTTTCTTGTGTATGACATAATGTCTTGTTTATTCCTTTCGTTTGTTTTAATATTATGTTTTGATTGTTAGGTATTTATTTTGTTTTTGTTCGGTTTTTATATTTGTTTTTGTGACATAATTGCAGTATGGCCTACTTTTTGCATCTATATTTATAGATAAAATTAGATTCTGTAATAACAGATAAAAATTAATTTAATAAAGGAGGATACAGCAATGAAAAATCAATTAATTAGAAAGTTTGACAGAAGTGGCAGCTTTTTCCCTACATTCTTTAGCAATTATTTGAATGATGATTTGTTCAGCTTTGTTGAAGGAAATCTTCCGGCAACAAATATAACTGAAAACGACAAATCATTCAATATTGAATTGTCTATACCTGGATTTAAGAAAGAGGATGTAAGGATAGAGATAGAAAAGGGTGTTCTTAAAATTTCGGCGCAGAGTGAAACTCAGAGTGAAGAAAAGGATGAAAACGAGAAAGTTTTACGTCAAGAGTTCAGAGCCTCTTCATTCTCACGTAGTTTTGCAATACCTGAGAACGTTGATGCAGAAAGTATTGAAGCTTCACAAAAAGACGGAGTTTTGCAAATCACTTTACCGAAGTTGAATAAGGCACTAGAAGATAAGGTGAAAAAGATCGAAATTAGATAACTTCGTTTTATCGAAGGGTTTTAATGAAAGAGGTTGCCAAACTTGGCAACCTCTTTTTGTTTTATCTTCTTATTTCTTTACTTCTTCAACTTTTCTTTTAATATATTCGGTATTTCTGAAGGTTCTTTAGCAACTTGGACACCCGCAGCCTCTAATGCTGCAATTTTCTCGGCAGCAGTGCCCGATCCACTCGATATAATAGCTCCCGCATGTCCCATTTGTTTTCCCGGAGGAGCCGATTGCCCGGCAATAAAGCCAACTACGGGTTTTGTTACATGCTTCTTTATATATTCAGCGGCTTGTTCTTCTGCGTTCCCGCCAATCTCTCCAATCATAACAATGGCATCTGTATCCGGATCGTTTTGAAGCATCTCCAGTAATTCACGGAAGTATAATCCTACAACAGGGTCTCCTCCCATTCCTATTGCTGAAGATTGTCCCATACCATTTGCAGTTAAATGATATACAACTTCATAAGTTAGAGTTCCGCTACGGCTGATAACTCCGATATTCCCTTTCTTAAATATCTGTCCGGGTAATATTCCCACCAAGCTTTTTTCAGGAGACATTAGTCCTGGGCAATTAGGGCCAATAAGCATAGCTCCTTTCATTTGTACAAAACGGTGTGCTTTGACTACATCTAATGTAGGGACACCTTCGGATATACAGATAATCAGTCCGATGCCTGCATCAGCCGCCTCCATAATAGCATCAGCGGCGAAGCGTGCCGGAACGAATATAATAGATGTATTTGCTTGTGTCGCTTTTACAGCATCGGCGACAGTATTGAATACAGGAACGCCAAGGATATCGGTTCCTCCTTTTCCCGGAGTAGTTCCGCCTACAACTTTAGTTCCGTATTCTAGCATCTTTTTTGTATGGAAACTACCGTCTCTCCCGGTAATTCCTTGTACGATCAATCGTGTTGATTCATTTATAAGTATACTCATAGTTTTCTTTTTTAGCTTTGATCATTACTTAATATCAGCAATCAGCTTATTCTTTGGAGGCTGCCACTGCCATTCGGGTGGCTTCGCCCATTGTTTCTGCAACCTTAAATCGAGTTCCGATCAACATTTCTCTTCCCTCTTTTTCATTTGTGCCTGTAAGGCGTACAATCACAGGAATATCTGTTTTTAGTTGCTCAAAGGCAGAAAGTAAACCCGACGCAACATCATCACAGCGAGTTATACCACCAAATATATTAATCAACACAACTTTTACTTTTGGATCTTTCAATAACAGAGTCATAGCATCTATTACCTTGTTGGGGTTGGAGCTTCCTCCAATATCAAGAAAGTTCGCAGGTGCACCGCCATATAGTTTTATCATATCCATTGTAGCCATCGCCAGTCCGGCTCCGTTTACCATGCAACCGATCTCTCCATCGAGTCTTACAAAGCTGAATCCTTTCTCTTTGGCCGCAGTTTCTACTTTCTCATCTTCCGTAGGTTCAAAAAGGCTTAATATTTCTGGCTGACGGTATAAGGCGTTATCGTCGAATGTCATTTTTGCATCCACAGCCAGTAGTTTTCCATCTTTGGTGGTAACTAGCGGATTAATTTCAGCTAGTGATGCATCTTTATCTATGAATAACTTATATAGCTTCTGTAATATAGAAGCCATTTGATTTACTTGATTTAGGTCTTGAAATAAGACAAAGGCAAATTTGCGGGCAAGATAGTCGGGCAGCCCAACCAACGGGTCTATCGCAAATTTATAAATTTTCTCAGGCGTCTTTTCTGCTACTTCTTCAATGTCTACTCCACCTTCGGCACACATCATTAGTATAACGGATTTTGTATTCCGGTCTATTATAAAACTCATATAATATTCCGACGCTATGTCTACTGCCTCAGTTACGATGACTTTTGTAACGGGATAACCTTTAATGGTTAGTCCAAGAATATTTTTTGCGTGATCTTTGGCTTCTTCTTTGCTTTTTGCGAGTTTTACTCCTCCGGCTTTGCCCCGACCTCCGGTTAATACTTGTGCTTTTATTACTACGCATTCCGTGTCCAACTCTTCGTATGCAACTGCTGCCTCTCCAGGCTCATAGCATAGTATTTGTTCTTTAACAGGGATACCGTAGGATGAGAATAAATCTTTAGCTTGGTATTCGTGTATCTTCATTGGTATAATTTTTTAGTGTTCACTACTACAAACTACAAAATCTAAAATTAGCAGGAAGTTTTGATAAATGATATATGTTTTCTACTTTTTATAGGGGTATGAACTATAGAAAATATTTATAAGTATTTGTTTTTCTAGCGATAAGAACCGAATATAGGCTTTTATTGAAGAACAATTGTTATAATAAGATAAGGACATATTCTGTCTTCCAAAATATGTCCTTATCTTATATTGATGCTGACTCAGGATGTGAACTGATAGTTTTATTAATAGTCTTTGAGTAACTCTTGCAGCCTTTTTCTGGCAAAAAAGATACGACTCTTTATTGTGCCTAATGGTAGATTCATCTTTTTAGCTATTTCTTCATATTTATAGCCCGATAGATGCATTGTAAAAGGAACCCGATGTTCTTCATTAAATGTATTCAATACCTTATATATTTCTATATATGAATAAGCATCTTCAGGAGAATCCGATGCTGAATTCTGAGCCAGATTTATCCAATATAAATTTTCAGTTTGATCAACGATAGTCTGGTTGCGAAGGGCTTGGCGATAATTATTCACAAAGATGTTGTGCATAATCGTGAAGACCCATCCTTTAAAGTTGATATTATCGTAATATTTATCAAAGCTGCTCAATACTTTAAGGGTTGCTTCCTGAGTAAGGTCCTTTGCATCTTCTTTATCCGATGTTAATCTAAAAGCAAAGCTTAGCATGTTGCTTTGTAGACTTATCAAGCTCTTTTCCAATGCTTGTTTTTTAGCTTCCATAATTTTATTCTTTTAATTATGAGGAGCTATTATAGTGCGTAAGTAACAACTTTGTGGTTGGTATAACAAAGATATGAATATTATTGAAACAATTGCACTTGCAACTAATATTGTTAGGCTTATTTATTTTATATTATTTTAGGTCGTCTATATATCGTTGTTTTCGAGTTTGTTATTCGTTGCAAAGAGCTTATCTATTATCTATAGATTTATTCTATTTAGTTAGTGAAGATTTACTTGTGATAAGTGTATAATATTTCTTATATTTTTCAAGAATAATAGATGAATATATTGTTAATTAATTAGAAATCATGAACTTTTTCATTCTGCACATCGTTATAAGAATGTGTAGTTTGTAAAGTTTGTGTTAAGGTACAGGAAGTCTGCGATGTGATTTTGCGGGCTTCTTTTTTTGTATTTCCTTCGTTAAAGGAAGTCGATAATATCCTTGCTATTCATACTTTCTATACCCCATCTCGCAGCAGCTTTGTCTCCGGCAAGTCCATGTGCATATACTCCCAGTATTGCAGCATGAGTACTACTGTATCCTCTGGCTAATAATCCTGTAATATATCCTGTGAGCACGTCTCCACTACCTCCTTTAGCCATGCCGCTATTTCCTGTAGAGTTAAAATAGCAATTGCCGTCGGGTAAGCATATCATCGTGTGTGCTCCTTTCACGATAATGATCGACTTTATGTTGGCTGCATAGCGTCTCACAAGGTTTATCTTTTCTTCCTCATCGTGCCATTCTCCAACCAAACGCTTGAGCTCTCCCGGGTGAGGCGTGAGAATACTGTTTTCGGGGATTCGCTGCTTTATATGGTAATTGTTTGCTAATATATTCAGTGCATCAGCATCTATGACAAAAGGTTGTTTGTATGAAGCGGTCAGTAGTTCTTTGAATGCCTCGCCTGTCTGGTGTTCCTGTCCAAGTCCGCAGCCTATGCCTATTGCCGAATATTTAGATAAATCTTTGGGTACAGAAGAGAAGTAATCTTCATCATCGAGGCTGAGCATTGCTGACGGATAGTTTATCTGTATTGCAAGGCGCTCGTTGTAAGATATGTGAGTGGTAACTAATCCGCATCCCGAGCGTAGGGCTGCCCCTGTGGCTAAGGTGGCTGCCCCAGCCATTCCTTTCGATCCGCAAATAAGCAATGCGTGACCATAAGTACCTTTGTGTCCGAATTTTTCTCGTTTGAGCGTTATACTTTGTATATACTCTTCTGTAATATAATGGTATAGTGATGGGGTGTGCTCAATATATTCTCTGCTAAGTCCAATTGACAGGGTAATTATTTCTCCGCAATACTCTCCGGCTTCAGGCAAAAGCATAGCAAGTTTGGGAAACTCTAGGGTAAGGGTAATATCCGCTTTTATAACCGTCTGATCCGTATTGCCGAATTCGCTCATCATACCCGATGGAAGATCGATAGAAATAACCTCATTGGATAATGAGTTAACTTTTTTGATAATAGATAATAAAGGGTCTTTCAAAGTACCTTTTACACCTGTTCCTAAAAGTGAATCTATAAGGATATGTTTATTGGAAATTCTATTTATATCTGTAACCCTTTCAATATAAGAAGGGAGCCGTTCTAAATTAATTCCGCATTCATTCGTCAGTTGCTCTTTCTCGAATGGAAGATATACCGAACAGTCATACCCTGCATGAAACAAAATGCGGGCAACAGCGAGTCCATCGCCGCCATTATTTCCTTTTCCTATGAGGAATAAGAGGGGAGAGGCTTTACTTATATTGTTGCATATCCATTCAGCAATAGCATTAGAGGCTCTTTCCATCAGGTCGATGGAACTTATCGGTTTATGTTTGATCGTATATCTATCCGCGTCTTTTATCCGCGTGCCTGTTAATATTTTCATAGTCGTTCCATTTAATAATAGACTATCTTATCTTCTGCCGAGTCTGTATATTTCTTCAATAAGGCCTGCATATATTCAGCAGCCTCTTTCAAACCATTTGTTCCGCTATATCCGTTTATCAAAGCCAAGAAATTAGTTGTTTCTACGCTTAGTTTTGTTCTTTCGTGGTCGCTTGTTGGTGTACCGATGCCTCCTAGGGAGTCACGATATACAGGTAACCCTTCTATATTTAATATCCCTTTTCCGATACCTTCGTAAGGTTCGTTTTCTTTGCCTATTCCCAATGTTAAGCTGTCTCCTTGTATTTTATCTGCATCGAATCCACCTATCGAGTAGCCGGTCGTTATAGAAACAAGATTGATGAGGTCAACCAATGTATCTATCTGGTATAATGGTAAATCGCGCAATATACGACGGCATAAGGCTTCCGCAGACGGACGATAGCGATTGGGGTCTTTGCCGAACTTCTTATATGCCTCTCGGGTGGCTGCAATAGCCAGATTCTTTTTTATATCTTCTATCTCATGATTTGCCTTATATTCTTCCGATAATATGTTGATCTCATCCCACAACTCCTTATTGTATGGAGTGTTTTTTACCTTCGCAAAAATAGCAGCTCCGTGAAAGTCGGGCCAAAGGTTCTTGATCTCTTCCGATATGTTTATTCTTATCATGATACAAAGTTATTTTAGAGTAAAAGGTGACAAAAGTAACAAAAGTAACAGGTGTTTGTATGTTTCTGATCTGTCACCTTTTTCGTTCCACGTATATATAATAGATAAATTGATACACTCAAAGATACACTTTTTCACAGATAAAAGTTCTACCTTTACCACTCGTAAATTATAGTTCATTTTTCATGTCTCATTCTCAAAAAGCCTCAAAGCAGCTTCACCCTGTCATGTTTGCAGGGACGGGCAGCGATGTGGGTAAAAGTATAATCACTGCGGCGTTTTGCCGTATCTTTCTACAGGATGGTTATCGTCCTGCACCTTTCAAAGCGCAAAATATGGCGTTGAATTCCTATGCTACACCCGAAGGGCTGGAGATAGGACGTGCACAAGCTGTACAGGCCGAAGCTGCGGGCGTACCTTGCCATACGGATATGAATCCTTTGCTGTTGAAGCCGACTACTGACAAGGTTTGTCAAGTTGTGCTTAATGGAAAGCCGGTAGGTAATCAACACGCTTATGAGTACTTTAGAGTAGAAGGCAGAGAGCAACTTCGCAAAGAGGTAAATGATGCATTCGACCGTTTGGCACAGCGATACAATCCTGTGGTGATGGAAGGTGCAGGCAGTATTTCGGAGATAAATCTGCGAGCTGTCGATTTGGTAAATATGCCGATGGCTATACATGCCAAAGCCGATGTAATATTGGTGGCGGATATAGATCGGGGTGGTGTTTTCGCTTCTGTTTATGGCTCTATCATGTTGCTTACCGAAGAAGAAAGAAAGCATGTAAAAGGCATTCTTATCAATAAGTTCAGGGGAGATATCCGCTTGTTCGAATCGGGCGTTAAAATGATAGAAGACCTTTGCCAAATACCGGTAATCGGTGTTGTGCCATACTATAAGGATATTTATATAGAAGAGGAAGACTCTGTGATGCTGCAAACAAAGAATCTTCAGGCCACACATGGGAAGGTGAATGTTGCAGTCGTATTGTTAAGGCACTTATCTAACTTTACCGACTTTAATGTATTGGAGCGCGACCCGCGTGTACATCTTTATTATACCAATAATACAGATGAAATAGAAAAGGCAGATATCGTACTCATACCCGGCAGTAAGAGCACTCTTTCCGACTTATACGAGATCCGTCGCAACGGTGTAGCCCAAAGTATTGTAAAAGCCCATAAAAACGGAGCGACAGTAGTCGGTATCTGTGGTGGCTATCAGATAATGGGACAGGAGGTTTGCGATCCCAATCACGTAGAAAGTAATATAGAACGCTTACCCGGACTAGGTCTACTGCCTATAACAACACAGATGGAAGGCGAAAAAGTAACCCGTCAGGTGAAGTTCTCTTTCTTGAATACCCAATCAGTATGTGAAGGTTACGAAATCCATATGGGAGCAACGACTCCGGTAGAGAATGCAAAGAAAGCTTTTTTAAATAGACTGGAAGATGGTAGGGGAGACGGGTATTTTGTAAGTGAGAAATGTTTTGGCACATATATACATGGTATTTTGGACAATGGGGTAGTTATAGATTATCTTTTATCTCCTTATGCCGATAAACTATCCGATACGCCTTTCGACATCAAGGCGTTCAAAGAAGAACAATATAATAAGTTGGCAGACCATGTTCGTAAGCATGTGGATATGGATTTGGTTTATAAAATAATGACAGATAACAACGGTTTATCATGATCAACGGGCACGGAGACGATATATATAACTACGGTAAGAAAATCGTAAGTAATTTCAGTTCTAATATATATACCCGGCAAGATTTGTCTGTATTGGATGACTATTTGTGTTCTCGTATAGCGTCGATACACTCGTATCCCGAGCCGGATGCAATATCTCTTTCAAGACTGATAGCAGATCAAAACCAAGTAGCTACAAATAATATCTGCATAACAAATGGTGCTACCGAAGCCATTTATATGATAGCTCAGGCTTTTAGAGGAAAACACTCTGCTGTTATTCGCCCTACCTTTAGCGAATACGGAGATGCCTGTTTGGTAAATGACCATATTGTCAGTATGGTAAAATCTATAGATGATGTCCCGGAGCAAACAGATATCGTTTGGCTTTGTAATCCCAACAATCCTACAGGAACGGTTACAGATAAAGAGAGGTTGAAAGAATATATCATATCTCATCCTGAGAAATATATTGTTATAGATCAGTCTTATGAATATTTTACAACCAAATCGCTGTTTTCTGTATCGGAAGCAATGCAATACAAGAATGTGATATTGTTGCATTCTATGACAAAGCGTTATGCTATTCCCGGACTTCGGTTAGGATATATAACAGCCTGTTCAGAAACATTGGCATTGATTTCTAAATATTGTATGCCTTGGTCTGTGAACGGATTGGCGATAGAGGCGGGTAAATTCCTATTGGATAATGGTGCTGATATAATAAAGATTGAAGAATATATTGCAGAAGCAAAACGCTTCCATAAGGCATTATCACAGATAGAAACACTAGAGGTGTATGATACCGATACACATTTTTTCTTATGTCGATTGACTGATAGAAAAGCTTCGGAACTAAAAGAATATTTGATTCAAAAACATGGCATACTAATCCGTGATGCTTCTAATTTTTATGGCTTGAATGAACATTATTTCCGTGTTGCAACACAGTCGCCCGAAGAAAACAATGCGTTTGTAAAAGCAATCAAAGAATGGATATAAAACTCTTGTATACTCTTTTGCCTTTGTTGATAGGCTGGACTGCCGACAAATTGTTTGGCGACCCCCGCTGGTTACCGCATCCAGTGGTGGCTATGGGTAATATTATAGGATGGGGCGAAAAGCGACTCAACAAAGGAAATAAACGAATGATGAAAGGAGCTTTATTCTCTATTATTCTGATTTTATCGAGCTTCCTTATTATTTTCTTTATTATTAAAGGATTGGATTACCTGAGTCCATATTTATCTATACTTTTTTCCTCTGTCGTGGTTTTCTTTTGCCTTGCAGGTAAGACTTTGATCGATGAGGTCAGAAATGTTTTTGTGGCTGTCGACTCTTCGGTTGAAGAAGGACGAAAACAGGTTGCCCGTATCGTCGGACGTGATACTTCTGCTTTATCGCCACAACAGATACGGACGGCTGCGTTAGAAACATTATCCGAAAATCTTAGTGACGGAGTTATCGCTCCATTATTCTGGTTTATACTTCTGGGTGTACCCGGGATGTTTGCCTATAAGATGGTCAATACGCTAGACTCTATGATTGGATATAAGAGCGATCGGTATAAGCAATTTGGATGTTGGGCTGCACGGATAGATGATGTTGCAAATTATATTCCTGCACGTTTGACATCTTTATTGATGGTAGTCGTAAGTGGAAAAATCTCATTACTATCTTTTGTCCGAAAGTTTGGCTCTCAGCATGCAAGCCCTAATTCCGGCTATCCCGAGGCTGCTTTAGCCGGTATTCTTAATTGTCGCTTTGGTGGATCGAATGTCTATTTCGGACAACGGGTCGAAAAGCCTTATATCGGATATAATGATAAAGAACTGACTTACAAAGACCTTAAAATTGCTGTTCGGGTCAATATCCGTACGGAAATATTAATGGTATTTGCGGTGTGTGTCGATCTGTTTTTGCTGTCGTACTTTTAAATAATTGCCCTTTCATCCAAAATATGTTGTTTAGCATAACGATATTATTTATCGGCTCGTAATCAATTATTTATATTTTATTCTTTAAATATGTGTGCGCACACATATTGTTTGCTAATCTTAAAAGATTAATTTTGCAATCAAGTAATATGTATACAGACATACAGTTTCTATTGAAATATGAATATACGAATTATAGATATAGCCCGCATGGCTGGTGTTTCCACCGGTACGGTCGACAGGGTACTGCACAATAGGGGAAGAGTATCAGAAGAGAAAAGAGCCAAAGTTGAAAAGGTTCTGAAAGAAATAAACTACGAGCCGAATATGGTCGCCCGTTTTCTGGCATCAAAGAAGAGTTATAAGTTTGCTATTCTTGCGCCCACTTATTCTTCCGGCGATTATTGGCAGCTGGTCTGTGAAGGCATCGATAAAGCTACAGATGAATTAAAGAAATTCAATATAAGTACAGAGTACTTTCTTTTCAATCAATATGATCGCTTTTCCTTTATCAATGCTGTTAATTCATTTAAAGAAAAGGAGTTTGACGGCGTGTTAATTGCTACTCTGTTTGGTGATTATGTTATCAAGTTGTCAAAAGAACTGGACGCTAAAGGCATGCCATACATTTATATAGATTCGGGTATATCAGGACAAAAAGACCTATCTTACTTTGGTGGTGACTCATTCGGTACAGGTGTTATTGCTGCTAAGCTTTTATTGAACGAGGCAGGAACGGCAGCTGATATCATAATAGCCCATATACGTTTCAGATATAAGGAGATATCTGTACAAATGAAAACCCGTGAAAACGGATTTATGGAATATATCGAGAATAACAACTTTAGTGGGAATATCCATCATATTGAAATCAATCCCGATGATTATACTAAGACTCTTCTTGAGGTGAAAGATATTATCAATAATAGTCAGGGTTTAGTTGGAGGGATCGTTCTTAATTCACGAATATATGAACTGGTTACCCTCTTGGAAAAGCTTGATGCCAATCAGCAAAATAAGATTAGGTTAGTCGGACATGACGCCATAGAACGAAACATAAAAGGACTGAGAGATGGACGTATATCTTTCATCCTTTCGCAGCGTCCCGAGCTGCAAGGATATGATGCTCTGAAAGCAATGGGAAACTATTTTTTATTCAAGCAAGTTCCCGAAAAAGTAAACTATATGCCGATAGATATACTCATAAAAGAAAACGTTGACTATTACAGTAATTATAAACTATGAAAAAAAACATATTCGATATTCAAGATAAAGTTGTAGCCATTACAGGAGGCTATGGCATATTAGGTGCACAGATGGCAGAATACTTAGCAGAGCAGGGTGCTAAAGTTGTTATTCTCGGGCGCTCTAAAGAAAAGGGTGAAGCCCTTGCTGAGAAAATAAGACTAGCGGGCAATGAGGCGATCTTTTTTGTTTCGGATGTCCTGAACAAAGCCAACCTTGAAGAAAATAGAGAAGCGATAGTCCGCAAGTATGGCAAAATAGATGTGCTGATAAATGCGGCCGGAGGGAATATGCCTGGTGCTACTATTCCACCTGATAAAACGATCTTTGATATCGATGTTAGTGCATTTCGGGATGTAATAGATCTCAATCTCTTTGGTTCGGTATTACCTACTTTGGTTTTTGCAAAGGCAATGGTAGACAATGGCAAAGGGAATATAATCAATATTGCTTCCGAGTCTTCGTTTCGCCCGTTAACTCGCGTAATGGGCTATGGTGTGGCAAAAGCTGCTGTAGCCAACTTTACAAAGTATATGGCAGGAGAGTTGTCTCTCAAATTTGGGGATAATTTTCGGGTGAATGCTATTGCTCCGGGCTTCTTCATTACCGAGCAAAACCGTTCGCTATTGCTTAATCCTGATGGTTCGTATACCGATCGAGCGAAATCAATTGTAGCACATACGCCATTTCGTCGATTTGGAGAATCAGATGAACTGTTAGGCTCTATTCATTATTTGGTAAGCGATGCATCGGGTTTTGTAAATGGTTCTATTCTTGTTGTAGACGGAGGGTTTGATTCATTTACTATTTGACACATCCTGAATATAATAAAAAAATAATATATGATACTTAGCGAACAAACATGGAGATGGTACGGGCCAAATGACCCGGTATCATTGTCGGATATAAAGCAAGCAGGGGCAACAGGTATTGTGACTGCACTGCATCATATCAAGAATGGTGAAGTATGGACAGTGGAAGAAATTCAAAAGCGCAAAGATATAATTGAAAGTACTGGCCTCAAGTGGTCTGTCGTGGAAAGCATCCCTGTGCATGAACATATAAAAACGCGAGAAGGGGACTACCGAAAGTACATTGATAACTATAAAGAAAGTATTCGTAATCTAGCCAAATGCGGCATTACGACTGTGACATACAATTTTATGCCTGTATTGGATTGGACACGTACGGACTTGGCTTATACAATGCCTGATGGGTCGAAGGCGTTACGCTTCGAGCGTGCGGCTTTTATGGCATTCGAATTGTTCATACTCAAACGTCCCGGTGCAGAGCAAGAATATTCATCGGAAGATATTGCTAAAGCGAAGAAACGCTTCGAAGAAATGACGCAGGAGGATAAAGACCTGTTAGTCCGTAATATGATTGCCGGACTACCGGGTGCAGAAGAAAGCTTTACCCTTGAAGAGTTTCAAGCACAGCTCGACCGCTATAAAGGTATAGATGCAGAAACTCTAAGAAAAAACCTTATAGAGTTTGTAAAAGAGATTGCGTCCGTTGCCGATGAGGCAGGTGTGAAGCTGGCTATCCATCCCGATGATCCGCCTTATCCGATTTTAGGATTACCTCGCATTCTGAGCACGGAATCAGACTTTAATAAATTGGTTGAAGCTGTGCCTAACAAGTCTAACGGATTATGCTTTTGCACGGGTTCATTCGGTGTGCGTGCCGATAACGACTTGCCTAATATGATCAAACGCCTAGGTGACAGAGTCAACTTCGTTCATTTACGTTCTACTCAGCGTGATGCGGAGGGCAATTTTTATGAGGCAAATCATCTTGAAGGCGATGTGGACATGTATGGCGTTATGAAAGGATTCTTGGAAATACAACAGCAACGTAATATATCTATTCCTTTCCGTCCCGATCACGGGCATCAGATGATTGACGATCTGAACAAGAAAACCAATCCGGGGTATTCTTGTATTGGTCGCCTCAGAGGCTTGGCTGAACTTCGAGGCTTGGAATTGGGGATAGCTAAGACGCTATATCAGCAATAATTATAGTTTGTCATTCTGAATGTAACGAACGTTCTCTATCGGATATGAGATACTTGATTTCATTCAGAATGACAAGTCCTATCTATTTATAGGTAGTAATATTCTTTACTCCTACAATCTTCTTCTCTTTTATAGAAGTGCTAAATAGGCTTTTTATATCTTCTGCTGTGTATCCATTTGTAGGAGCAAAGTCGGCAGAACTCATATAATCGATTATAGCCTGCCCAAACTGTTTTCCTTCGGGTTTGTTGCTAATAGCTTTCAGATCGCACATACAAACAAGTAATTTCCCTTTACCAACCTGCATTTCGAATATCAATCCAAGTTTGTGGTTACGCTCGATATTGTCAATTACCTGTACCAACGGTTTGTAGTCCTTAGGGGTTCTGTCGAGAATAAAAGGTCTTGAGTTTTTTGATATAATCCACCATTGCCAGTTGCTATGTGTTTCGGTCGGAAACTCCTTGAATAGCGGGTGTGAAGGATTTGTCAATATAGAGAGTGTTCCCGGAGAGACATCCCTTTTCAACCATTCCGAAATATTCTTGAACATGGCGTAATTCCAATAGTCGGGAGTAAATAATCCACCAACAGAAAGCTTTTCTACTTCTTTGTGATCGGGAATATATAATACTTTATTTCCCTGTCGTAGCAAGTCTAAAGCTTGTTTCAGGCTCGAAGTTTCTTTTATATCCGATTTTACAGATACTTGCTTGTCGGGATATACCCATATATCGTATTTATTTACATGAGGGCCTGTTTGTAATGTCAATACGAGTTGAGTTGCCGTATTTATATCTTGAAGAGGTACTTTTATTTTTCCTACTTCGCCTAAATGACCTTGAGAGATATTGATAGGAAATTCTCCTCTGGCAACATTTACATTGCTATGCGCTTTGCTTAGCGTCCATGACAAATTCTTTTTCGAGAGAGCTTCCTTCGAATAGTTGCTTAGTTTTATCTCCGCTGTAAATATCTCGCTATTGCTCCAGCAGTATTTAGACATGATGGAAAGTGGAACTATTTCGTCACAAAAACCGTCGAATTCTTCTGCCGCCATTCCGCCCTTATTATCCATAAAAGCATCCAGTATACCTACATAGGCACTTCCTTGCCCCGGATAATCCTGCAAGTCGAGCAGTTGGAAACCTCCAAACCCCGGTGTGCGAAGGCACATTTCTATATCGGCTTTGTAGCAGAGGGCAGCAAAGCGTGCCGTAGCCTTATGGAAGGCATCAGCCTGATCTTGAAGCCCATTTTCCTGAAGTCGTTTGCGGAA
This sequence comes from Dysgonomonas sp. 37-18, assembly GCF_001899125.1. NCBI lineage: Bacteria > Pseudomonadati > Bacteroidota > Bacteroidia > Bacteroidales > Dysgonomonadaceae > Dysgonomonas > Dysgonomonas sp. 37-18. Next base: position 313,874 of record NZ_MKVC01000023.1, read on the forward strand.
TATTTCCATATTGTAAGGATATAGTACTCCGGTATATTTTTTTATCTCGTTATAATCCGGATATACTTGAAATTGACCGTTCTCGTGGCTTATAATCGGTACAGTACAGTTTTCTACAGCTTTTGAGAAAGTGATGGCAGTAGAAGGGTATGTAGCGTTCATATACCCTCCGTCTTTGGCATCGGCAAAAGAGAAGGTCGCACGTGTATGAGTTGAGTAATCGTCGGAACCTACCTGTCCGCCAACACGGCATGTGACAAAGAAATCTTCACCTTGTTGTTGTCCGGCAGTACCCAGCATATTATTTGCACCAAAGGCATAAAGATGACGTTGGTCGGAAGTGCGGAACTTTGTTACAATGTTACGCATGAGTTCTACATCGCCTCCAAGCTCATTGCCCAAAGCCATCATAACGAACGAAGGATTGTTTCCATAAGTGGCAAGGATATGCTCACCTTCGTTAATCAAGAATTTGTTGAGCTCGGTGTTTGTCGTGTCCATTGCTCCCCAGTATGGTAGTTCTGCCTGCATATATATTCCTTCTTCGTTTGCCGCATCAAAAGCCGCTTGCGGAGGTGTCCACGAGTGAAATCTGTAATGGTTTATCCCATATTCTTTGGCGATACGCATTTGTCTTTTCCATTCTTCTTTATTCATCGGCGGGTAGCCGGTGAGAGGAAATAAGCAGGCATCGTGTTTGCCTCGTAGAAATGTTTTTAGAGAATTGATTTCAAACTGTGTCCCTTTTGCCGAAAAGTCTCTGATGCCAAAGTCGATAGTATAGCTGTCTTTTATATTCTGACTTTCTATTTCGAAATTAACCTTGTATAGGGCAGGATCAAACTCACTCCACAAAACGTGTTTGTTGCCCACGTTGATATCAAATTTATATGTTTCCAAACCCTCTTTCAGGTCTATACTGATAACTTGATCGGGTATAGCCGTATTTTGTGTAGTATTCCATAGATATCCCTGAACTAATATTTTAGCTTTTCCACTTACTGACGATTTGATTTGTGCTACAACTGGTATCGTCTTAGAAGAAACATTTGGATAAACCTGAAGGTCGCTAATGAGAATGCCATAATTGGCTTCGAGCCCGAATTTTCCGATTATGCCATTCCAGTTTGTTTGCGTCGCATCGGTCCATGCATGCGAGCCATGTATTCCTTGCGGTACAGAAGTGGGGCTGTTGTCTATTACGATAGTCACAGTGTGCTTTCCTGCGGCTAATTTTCCGAGATTATATATCTGAGGTGATAATATCAGCGAGCTTGTTCCTATGCTGTCTTTGTCTATCCACACCGTAGAGGGTTTTGTTCGCTCCATGATCAGTCGCCATTCTTTCTGGTCTGATCCTGCCGGTATTTCAATCTCTTTGGTATATTTCATCTTTCCTACATAAGGATTCAATCGGGTAAGCTGCCCTGTGCTCAGGGTATCGCTATTGCGGGGTGCGAGACGACCTTCATCTACAGTTCCGGGCAGATTTATTTCGCCAAGGTCGCAGTGCCATTTTCCCGAAAGAGAGATAAATTCCCGTTGGTTGAATACTACCTTCTTTTCGGTACATGAGGTTGCCAGTAAGAGACAGATAAAAATTGAAACGATGCAAATGTTTAATCGCATAAGGTTGACGTTAACGAATTAAATTACAGACAAAGATAAACTAAAAAGTGAGATAGAGAATGTATTGTTAAACAGGAATTAATTGTTAAAAAGTAACAAAGGTAACAGCTCTTTTCCTATTTTATTGCTGTTACTTTTCTCCACCCTTTCCATTCTTTTGCCTACTCATCCTATTAGATAAATTATATGAAAAAGCCTAAAAAATGGGATAGATTCATCTCTACTTGTTGTATCTTTGCTAGACTTTATATGGGAGTTAATCTTGTCGTGTTGACTTCTTTAATATCTTTCAGAATGACAGAAGGAAATTCTTTAATATATAATACATACCATAAAAAATGAAAATATATACCCGAGGAGGAGATAAAGGTAAAACCGGAATCTTTGGAGGAAAACGTGTGAGTAAAGATCATCCACGAATTGAAGCCAATGGTACAATCGATGAACTGAACTCTGTAATAGGTGTTGTTCGGGCTCACTTATCTTCAGATCATGAGTGGCAGCCTATTCTGTTTAAGATACAAACAGAAATAATGGTCGTGATGTCTCAGGTGGCTACACCATCGGATATAAGAGCTACAAACCAAAATGTTCTGGATGAAAATCTGGATAAATTTTGCGAGGAATGTATGGATAAAATGACAGATGAAATGGGACCTAGCGAAACATTCGTTTTGCCCGGAGGGACAGTTGTTTCAGCAAACTTGCAATTGGCTCGTGCTGTGGCTCGTCGTGCCGAACGTCGCTTGTGGACTCTAAACAAGCAGGATGAAGTTCCCGCAGCTGTTATGCGATTTATTAATCGTTTGTCCGATTTGTTCTTCACAATGGCTCGTTACGAAATGTATAAAGCAGGTGATGTAGAAGAACGCTGGAAAGATTTTTTGTATAAGAGAAAATAAATGGCTAAGCAAATAACCCTTATAACAGGAGGGCAACGTTCAGGTAAAAGCAGCTATGCACAAAAGTTAGCATTGTCTTTGTCTCCCAATCCTGTATATCTGGCAACTTCGCGAATATGGGATGACGAACATCGCCAGCGGATAGAAAGACATAAAGCCGAGCGGGCAGATAATTGGATAAACGTAGAAGAAGAGAAATTCTTGAGTAAGCATTCCTTTGACAATAAAGTAGTGCTTATAGACTGTGTTACGCTATGGGCTACGAATTTCTTCTTCGATCTGAATTCGGATGTTGAAGCTGCCCTTACCACTCTGAAATTTGAATTCAGAAAGCTTGTTGCTCAAGATGCCGTATTTATTTTTGTTACAAACGAAATAGGCATGGGCGAAATGTCTCAAAACGACTTGCAACGTAAATTTGCCGATTTGCAAGGCTGGCTCAATCAATATCTTGCCGAAAACGCTGATGAGGTCTATCTGATGGTTTCGGGTATTCCCCTGAAAGTGAAATGATCATAAATGTTGTCGTTATTGTTTTTAATAACATTACATTCTATCGAATACGACGAATCTTTGAAAACAAGATGTTTTGAGCCAACAGCATAGCAACGAAAAGCGACTGTAAAATTAAAATCTAAAAGAAACTAAATATACAATGCAACAATTTAACATCGAAAAACCGGAAGACGAAGTACGCTCTTACTTACAAGAAAAAATTGATAACCTCACAAAGCCTAAAGGTTCTTTGGGTAAACTCGAAGAGTTGGCGATGCAAATCGGTTGGATACAACAATCTTTGAATCCGAAGTTGACAAATCCTTGTCACATCGTATTTGCAGGAGATCACGGTATTGCAGCAGAAGGTGTGAGCCCATCGCCGCAAGAGGTAACCTATCAGATGATAGCAAATTTTTGGAATGGAGGAGCAGGAATCAACTTTTTGGCACGTCAGCACGGATTCAATCTAAAGGTTGTTGATGCCGGTGTTAATTTCGACTTTAAGCCCGAAGATCCGATTATCCACAAGAAGATTCGAAAAAGCACACGCAACTATCTGCATGAAGCAGCTATGACAAAAGAGGAAATGGAACAGGCCATACAATCGGGTGCAGAATGCGTACAAGCTTGTTTTGATGAGGGTTGTAACGTGATTAGCTTTGGTGAAATGGGGATTACAAATACCTCTTCATCTTCGCTATGGATGACATACCTCACAGATATCCCTTTGGATCAGTGTATTGGTGCAGGATGTGATCATACAGGCAATATTATCAACCATAAGTATAAGGTGCTGAAGCAATCGATGGATAATTACAAAGGCGATGCTTCTGTCGAAGATATTATGCGCTATTTCGGTGGTTATGAAATGGTGATGACTGTAGGTGCTATGCTCAAGGCTGCCGAACTGAAAATGATAATTCTTATCGATGGCTTTATTATGACAAACTGTATGTTGGTGGCATCAAAGTTGAATAAGAATGTTCTGCACTATGCTGTCTTCGGACATCAGGGAGATGAAGCAGGCCATAAGCTTGTGTTGGAGTATCTGAATGCAAAACCTATTCTTAGTTTAGGACTTAGGTTGGGAGAGGGAACAGGTGCTATTTGCGCATATCCTATCGTCGATTCGGCCGTGCGTATGATAAATGAGATGAATTCATTTAAAGAAATCCAAGTAACGAAGTATTTTTAAAATTGCAACTTGCCTTTCCGAAGGCAACCTCTATAACTGATGAAACAAATAGCAGCAGCACTTGTCTTTTTTACACGCTTACCCTTTTGGCGTATAAAAGCATTTAATGTCCCTGCCGAATATTTTAAGCAGGTGATAAACTACTGGGCTGTCGTAGGCTGGCTTACTGCCGGTATTATGGCGGGAGTGCTGTGGGGTGCTGCTCAGATCTTACCTTATTCCATTGCCATAATTGTGGCTCTTCTTAGCCGCCTGCTCATTACAGGAGCATTGCATGAAGACGGTTTTGCCGATTTCTTCGATGGCTTTGGAGGAGGTACTACCCGCGAACGCATATTGGAGATAATGAAAGATTCGCATATCGGTACTTATGGAGTAATCAGCTTGATATTTTACTTCTTATTCTTTTATTTCTTTTTAGAAAATCTAGGTCTGCATTTGTCTTGTACTGTAATCTTGGTGGGCGATCCGTTATGCAAGCTTATCAGTTCACAAATTACCTTATTCCTTCCTTATGCCCGAAATGCGGAAACGAGTAAATCGAAAACAGTATATAAGAAAATGTCTTTGCGCACCGCTCTTATTTCGGCTTTGTTTGGCTTGCTGCCTTTCGTATTATTATTAAATATTCACTTTTGGGCGGCTATAATATTTCCTATCTTTGTTTTCCTTGGATTGATTTTACTCATGAAAAGAAAGATACAAGGGTATACCGGAGATTGTTGCGGTGCAATGTTTCTATTATGCGAATTGTCTTTCTTTCTCGGGATAAGTATTATCCTGAAATTATGCTAGGGAGAATTATTATCTATACGTAAGTTTAAATATGAAAATATATATAGTACGCCACACGGCCGTGGGAGTTAATGGAGTTTGTTACGGACAAACGGATGTACCGCTAAAAGAGACCTTTGAGAGCGAAGCTGAGGTGGTGAAGCAAAAATTGCAAGACTTGCAGTTTGATGCTGTTTTTTCAAGCCCACTAAGCAGAGCAAAGCGTCTTGCTGAATATTGTGGTTTTACCGATATTCAATTGTACGACCGCCTGAAAGAATTGCACTTTGGTGATTGGGAGATGAAAGAATGGGATCGCATTGATATGGAAGAATGGGACAAGGACTGGATAAGGACACCCACACCCAATGGAGAATCTTTCGATCAGATGTATGCACGTGTTGCATCCTTCATCGACGAACTGGTAAAGAAAGATTATTCTTCTGTTGTTGTTTTTGCTCATGGTGGAGTTATCAATTGTTTCAGAGTTTATTTTGGACAAACAGACTTGCAAGGAGCTTTCGATAAGTTGGCAGAATACGGTGAGATACTCGAATTTGAATCGAATTGATTAATATTTATCTATATATACCTTCAGAGTCTTGTTTAATGACAAGGCTCTTTTTTTTTGCTAAATTGTTTTGTGTTATTCAAAATTATATCTATTTTTATGATATCATTTTAATATCATAATAAATATGGAAACGCTCGAGAAAGATTTTAAAGGCACTAAGATTTCAGGCTTCCTAGCCTTATTTATCATTATTGTAGTATTGGCTGCCAGTATATGGTCTTTTAGCCTAGGCTATATTCCTTTAGTGTTTATAGCTGTATTTTTTATTTTCCTATCTTCCTTGGCCATTTTAGGATTTATGATTGTAGAGCCTAACGAGGCCAGAGTCATGGTTTTCTTTGGTAAATATAAAGGGACTATTACCGATAACGGTTTTCTTTGGGTAAATCCTTTTTATAATAAAAAGAAAGTGACACTCAGAGCACGTAATCTCGATGTACCACCTATAAAGGTGAACGATAAAGTCGGTAATCCTATTATGATCGGCTCTGTGCTGGTTTGGAAAGTAAAAGATACGTATAAGGCGATGTTTGACATAGACACATCTTCTATCACGGGAATTACTGCCGGCGCAGTGAATAACTATATTCAATTTTCGAACAGAATGCAGGCTTACGAGAACTTTGTAAAGATACAAAGCGATGCAGCATTGCGTCAGGTAGCCGGCATGTATGCATACGACAATAATGAAAGCAAAGACGGTGATGTAACATTGCGCTCCGATAATGGTGAAATCAGCGAGAAGCTCGAGGAGGAACTGAATAGCCGTTTGGCGATTGCGGGTATCGAAGTGATAGAAGCACGCATCAATTATCTGGCATATGCAGCCGAGATTGCGAGTGTAATGCTCCGTCGTCAGCAAGCTGATGCGATTATTGCTGCTCGTGAAAAGATAGTGGAAGGTGCCGTCAGTATGGTTCAGCTGGCATTGGATAAACTCTTGAAAGAAGGAATTGTAGAATTGGATGAAGAACGCAAGGCTGCAATGGTTAGCAATCTGCTTGTCGTGTTATGTGCCGACGAAGCAGCACAGCCGATTGTAAATGCGGGAACGCTTCATCAATAAATATTTAATTGTGGCTAAGAAAGAAAAGGAATCAGCAGTTAAAAGTTTCGTCTTGCGAGTCGATCCCGAGATGATGGAAGCAATAGAAAAATGGGCTGCCGATGAGTTTCGTAGTACTAACGGACAAATTCAATATATACTTGATCAGGCACTGCGAAAGGCAGGACGAATAAAAAAGAAGAAAGAAACACGCATAGACAATAATGATGAATAAGAAAGAGAATGCCGGATGTTTATTACTCGGCATTCTTTGTTTTTTTTAACATATTGAAGAAAGTCTTGCGAATACTGTTCTGGAGAGGTTTGTAGAGTTAAATGTCTCTTATTCTGATAGAAAAGACGACCTGCTTTCGTTTTATTCCGAAAAATTAGTTTTTATTTGTTTAGATATTGGTAGACATTGTCTATCTTTGCACTGTTTTTACAAAAACTATACAATATACAGATCATTATTATTTAATGATATACGAAAACAAACTTATGAAAACAAACATTACTACACGTGTTGCCAAGACAGCATGTTTTTCTATTTCTTTTCTGATAATAATATCATTCATCATGTTCTCATGTAAATCATCCGAGTCGGTTCGTGATATAAGAGCTTCGCGAGGAGAGGATGTTGTAGGACGAGGTTTTTCTTACTCCAAAGATAAGCCCAAAGAAGCAATGGTGAAGCCATTATTTATGCAGCAATTGAGAAGAGCAACAATAGAACTTCCATTTCAGAAGGGGTTGGATGTAAGAGGCACAAGGACTGTTTCTGAAGAAGTAACATTTACCAATGCTGAAAATATAACAGAGTCTGTTGACCGAGAAGGTAAAAAAGCAACCAGTCTTAACGAGGTGCAACAACTATCAGAAGTTGTGGTTACGGCTAAGTCTCGCTTTACGCCTGAGCGCAATGGACGAGTAAAAGTAGATTTTTTAGTAAGAGTGCCTAAAGAACTTTTGTCTGAAAATTTCAGGATGACGTTGTCTCCTAAACTGTTCCACAACGACTCTATTATACCTCTCAAAGAGGTGGTGCTTAAAGGTGAAGCATTTCTCGCCAAGCAAAAGCAGGATTATGCCGAATATGATAATTATATGAAGTCTATTGTAGGAAATGATAAATATGACGACGTATTCTTCGATAGAGCCGGAACAGATAAAGATATCAGAAATCGCCAGAACTTGTATTATGAAGAATACTACCGGGAGTGGAGTAAGCAGATGGAATATGAGAAATGGAAGACAGAGAAAAGTAAATTTGACGCAGCCGAGCTAGCTAAGCTCAAAGGGTATCGTCAACGCTTTTATAATGAATATGTGCGTAAGGCACGTGAGCAGGTGATCCGCGATATGGCTAATGGTAAAGATACCGTGGGTTTGTTTGCTCAATACATGAAGAAGTTCAATAAGAATGCAAAAGCTCTTGTGTTGGATGATAAGAACTTTGAGGTAAGCTATATGAAGATGCCGGCAAAGTTTCGTGAAGCGTACGAAGAGGGGCGTTCGTTGGATGATATAATAAACAATGTACTTACCGAAAGTGACTCTATCGAAATAGCTCAAAACAGATATCTCTTTGAGGCTATTGCCGAAAATGAAATGAAGAAAGAGCGTAAAGCAGAGGTGGCAAAAGAAATGATACCATTTCCTTACGAAGAAGGTGTTCGTTTGGATACAATCATAGATACGGGTCGTGATTTTGTATACCTGTATAAGCAAGATCATCCCGTAACAGTGGGACTTAAAAAACTTAGCTTGACAATGAATGGGCGTGTAGATGCTGTGGATAGAAGCCGTTATATGATGGCACCCGGCGATACTATTTCGTATTTTATATCCTCATTGTCGCAGTTGGTAGATACATCACTGATCTATAAAAGAACAAAACTGTATAGGGATGCATACAATCGTTTGACTACGTATGTGAAGTTTCAGCCCGGGCAATCTGCTTTTGGTATCAATTATAAGGATAACAAAGCCCAAATAAATAATGTGTTAAATACATACCGTGCATTTACTGAAGATGGTAAGTTTGTTGTCGACAGTATTGTTCTTAGAGTAACTACGGCGCTGGATGGATCATACGACAAAAACTATAAATTAACCGAAAAACGAGCCGATGCGATTAAAGAATACTTTGTTAAGTCACTGTCGGGCGAAGTGAATGATGCCAACAATGTTATTAAGGTCGAGTTTGGAGGAGAAGACTGGAATACATTGGCAAACCAGATTCAGCAGCGAAATGATATAATGAATAAGACGCAGATTCTTGCACTTCTCGAAGGGGCTATAGATCCTGATGAGACGGAAACCAAGATAAAGAAAGATTTTGCGGACGACTATAAGGTGATTCGAGATTCTATCTATCCGTTACTAAATAAAGCTACTTTCGAGTTTAATATGCGTCGTCCGGGTATGACCGAAGAAACTGCATTGGATGTTCAGGAAAGGCCCAACTACGAAAAAGGATTGAAGCTACTGCAAGATAGAGAATATTGGAAGGCTTTAGAAATTTTGTCCGATTATCCCGATTACAATACGGCATTGTGCTTGATATGTATGGGGTATAATGCCAAGGCTAAAGAAGTATTGGATGGTTTGCCTGAAACAGGAAACACTGAATATTTGAGAGCCATACTGTCGATTCGTTCAAATAAGGATAATGAGGCAATCGATCACTTGATGCGTGCCTGCGAGTTAGACCCATCGAAAGTTTATCGTGCACCTCTCGATCCTGAAATTGCCGATCTGATAAGTAAATATAGCTTACAGCGGCGGATAGAGGGCTTATCCACACCGATAGAAGATATTGAAGTAGCGGATGCGAATTAATATAAAGTAAGAAACCCCGATTATAGTTTAATTTATAATCGGGGTTTCTTATTAAAAAGATAGAATTTCGATAGTACTGAAAGACATTATTATTAAATTTGTCTCAGTTGATAAAAATACGGTGTGTATTATTGTAAGATGTATGCAAATCGTTTTTTACTCAAGCTTTAATCTAAATATAATATATGGATTACAGAAATCTAACCCCGGAAGAAATAACAAGACTCGAGAGTCAGGGCTGCTTAGCCGATAACTGGAACAACATTTCGGTACATAAAAATTTCAAACCGGACTATATTAAACATACCAATTTTTCGGGCAAAGTTAAGTTAGGTGTTTTTGAGGATGAATTCACATTGCCCGGAGGGCTGAAAAAGCATTCAGGTCTGAAACATACTTGCCTTCATAATTGCGAATTGGGTGACAATGTGCTTATCGAAAATGTACAGAATTATATAGCTAACTATAGTATTGGCAGTAATGTGCGCATACAAAACATACATCATCTCTATGTAGAAGGACAATCATCGTTTGGAAATGGAATAGAGGTTTCGGTATTAAACGAAACGGGCGGGCGTGAGGTTATGATCTATGATAAACTGAGTGCTCATTTTGCCTATATTCTTTCTTTCTATCGCCATCGACCTGTATTGATAAAAAAACTTCAGGGTATGGTCGCTGATTATGCCAAAGAACGCACCTCTGATATTGGATACATAGGCGATAATGTGACGATAGTAAATGCAGGAGCAATAAAAAATGTACACATCGGAGACTATGCCACAATAGAAGGAGCACGACATCTTGAGAACGGAAGTATTAACAGTAATCAGTACGACCCTGTTCATATCGGGTATAGCGTAATGGCGAATGACTTTATTGTCTGTTCGGGTTCACGAGTTGAAGACGGGACGATGCTTACCCGCTGTTTTGTAGGGCAATCATGCCAATTGGGGCATACTTATTCGGCGAGCGATTCTTTATTCTTTAGCAATTGTCAGGGTGAGAATGGTGAAGCCTGTGCTTTATTTGCCGGGCCTTATACGGTGACTCATCACAAGTCTACGCTCTTGATTGCCGGAATGTTTTCTTTTATGAATGCAGGTTCTGGATCTAACCAGAGTAATCACATGTACAAGCTCGGGCCTATCCATCAGGGCATTGTAGAGCGTGGAGGGAAAACAACTAGTAATTCGTATATCCTATGGCCTTCACGCATCGGAGCTTTTTCTCTTATTATGGGACGCCACTATTATAATGCAGATACCTCCAATATGCCGTTCTCTTATCTGATAGAGGATAAAGATGAGTCGGTATTGGTTCCCGGTATTAACTTGCGAAGTGTAGGTACGATCCGTGATGCACAGAAATTTCCGAAAAGAGATAGACGAAAAGATCCTGAAAAACTAGATCAGATAAACTTCAACCTTCTCAGTCCCTATACAATACAGAAAATGTTTAAGGCGGTCGAAATATTGGAAGGGCTGAAAGAGACCTGTGGCGAAACATCGGGATCATACACATATCAGAGTTGCCGCATCAAAGGAACTTCTCTGAAGAGAGGATTGAAATTGTACAATATGGCTATTAACAAGTTTCTTGGGAACTCTATTATTTCACGCTTATCGAAGTGTTCATACACTAGTAATGAGGAGATCAGGGAATGTTTGAAACCTGACACCGAAGTGGGACTGAATGAATGGAGTGATGTGGGAGGTATGCTTGTTCCTCGTTCTGAGATAGATAAGCTTATAGATGATATAGAATCGGATAATATAAAACATGTGAGTGAGATGAATGCTATTTTTGAGCAACTGCATAAAAACTATTACTCACTGGAATGGACTTGGGCTTGGGATAAGATACAGCAATATTATAATCTGTCGTTGGATACAGTTACCGCTCAGGATATTATTGATATTGTTAGTCAATGGAAAGAAGCTGTTGTAGAGCTGGATAGAATGATTTACGAGGATGCTAAGAAGGAATTTTCTTTATCTTCTCATACAGGTTTTGGTGTGGATGGAGATAAGCATCAGCAAAAAATAGACTTTGAACAAGTGCGTGGTATTTTTGAGGAAAATCCTTTTGTGGAGACTGTGTTGAAGCATATCGAATCGAAGACCAAATTAGGCAACGAGACTATAAGTAAATTGGAAAAGGTAGTTAGTTAAAATAATTGATATATACATACTAAAAAAGGCTATTCATTCGAATAGCCTTTTTTAGTTAACTTGTAATTAAATTACAATTATTTCTTTGGTTGTGTACGCTTAGCGTAACGGTTCATAAACTTATCAACACGTCCTGCTGTATCTACAAGTTTTTGTTTTCCTGTATAGAACGGGTGAGAAGAACTTGTGATTTCAAGCTTCACCAATGGATAAGTAACACCATCTATGTCGATAGTTTCTTTAGCATTGATAGTTGAACGTGAAATAAATACCTCATCGTTTGACATATCCTTGAAAGCAACCGGACGATAGTTTGCTGGATGAATATCTTTCTTCATTTTATAGTAGTTTAAATTGTTTCTTCTTTTTCAGCCGACAAAGATAGCTTTTTAATCTTATTAAAGCAAAATATTTCTTTTGAATTTTGTATTGAAAAAATGCCGTAAACTAATAATTTTTGCCTTCTTTTGTTCTAGTAAACATTTTTCAGGTTCATCTTTTACATAAAATAGAGTATTATGCGTAAATATATTTTATTTTCAGCTTTCGCTGTTCTTTCCCTTATTTCTTGCAAACAAAAAACAAATGTGGATAATTCAAATATTGATCCGTCGGGTACAACAAATATGAGTGCAGAAACGATCTCAGACGAAACAAGTTTGTACCTGCTGGTAGGTACATATACAACAGGCGAGAGCGAAGGTATTTATGTTTATCAATTTGATACCGTTTCAGGTTTTTCCAAATATAAAAGTGTGGTTAAGGTGACCAATCCATCATACCTTACTATCAATAAAGAAGGTACGCATGTTTATTCTGTTTCCGAAACCGGAGACGCAAAAGCTGCAGCCAATGCTTTCGTTTTCGATAAGAAAGATGGCACTCTAAAACTTCTAAATTCGCAATTGACAGGTGGAGCAGACCCTTGTTATATAGAGCTCGACAAAACCGACAAGCATGTTGTTACCGCTAATTATTCGGGTGGTAGTATTACAGCCTTTAATATTAATGGTGACGGAACGCTGACTACTGCTGCTCAATTGATTCGGTTTACTGGAAAAGGAGCTGATGCAGAACGTCAAAAAGCGCCTCACCTACACTGTGTACGTTATTCTCCTGATGGAAAATATTTGTTTGCCGATGATTTGGGAACAGATAAAATACATAAATTCGCGATAAATGAAAGTAATGAGGGGAACTATCTCAAAGTAGGAACACCTGCTGCTTTTGATGTAGCACCCGGATCGGGACCAAGACATCTTGATTTTCATCCGAATGGAAAGTATGCATACCTTATTAATGAACTTTCGGGCGCTGTTATCGCATTCAACTACGATGCTAACGCCGGTAATCTGACTCAGATTCAAACAATCCAAGCTGATACACTTGGCGCAAAGGGTAGTGCTGATATTCATGTGTCGCCTGACGGCAAATTCCTTTATGCATCCAACCGCCTGAAAGGAGATGGTATCGCAATATTCTCTATAAATCAGGCAGATGGTAAGTTAACCAAAGTTGGCTATCAGGAAACAGGAGTGCATCCACGTAATTTCGTGATTACTCCGAATGGTAAATTCTTATTGGTGGCAAGTCGTGATAACGATGTCATCCAAATATTCCTTATAGACAGGGCTACAGGCCTTTTGGAAAATACATATAAGGATATAGAACTGGATATGCCTGTTTGCCTGAAATTTACTTCTTTCAAGTAAGGTAAGGCTAAAAAAATATTACTTATCTTTTTATTATTCAGAAGAGAGGAGATGGTCGCCTCTTCTCTTTGCTATTTCCAACGATAACGATTAACAGTAATTCGTTTTGATATTTCGTGTCTTATTTTTCTCTACCTTTGCACCTTCAAAAAATAAAATACAGATTCGATGTTAATTGTTGACAGCTTAAAAGTTGAGTTAGGGGATAGAGTATTGTTCGATAATATCAGCTATATCATTAATGATAAAGATAAAATTGCGCTTGTTGGTAAGAATGGGGCAGGAAAGAGTACTATGCTCAAAATTCTGGCAGGTGTCAATACGCACTTCAGAGGGACGATAACCGGGCCTGATGGTGTTACCGTGGGGTATCTTCCTCAGGTAATGAAAATTACCGATGAGCGTACAGTGCGTGAAGAAGCATCTTTAGCATTCTCTTATATCTTCGATCTGCAAGCAAAGATTGAGGATATGAATAAGCAGTTGGAAACACGTACCGACTACGAATCTGATGATTATGCCAAACTGATAGATGACTTTACTCATGCCCACGAACGCTTGGCAATGGTAGAAGACGTCAACTTTGAAGGTGAAGTAGAAAAAGCATTACTTGGTCTGGGTTTTAAGCGTGCCGATCTCGATCGTCCTACCAACGAATTTAGTGGAGGATGGCGTATGCGTATCGAGCTTGCTAAACTCTTGTTGAGTAATCCGGATGTGATGTTGCTCGATGAGCCTACAAATCACCTTGATATAGAATCTATTGGTTGGCTCGAAGACTTTATAAATACTCAGGCAAAAGCTGTGGTTCTTATTTCCCACGACCGTGCTTTTATCGATGCGGTAACTACACGTACGATTGAGTTAACCATGGGGCGTATTTACGACTATAAGGTAAACTACTCTAAATATGTAGAGCTCAGACAGGAACGTCGCCAACAACAGATACATGCATGGGAGGCTCAACAAAAACAGATAGCCGAGATAGAAGAATTTATAGAACGCTTTAGAGCGCAAGCGGCTAAAGCGGTGCTTGTTCAAAGCCGTATCCGTCAATTGGAAAAGATGGAGCGTGTGGAGATAGATGAAGAAGACAAATCGCAAATCCGTATTCGCTTCCAGCCGGCTACTCGTTCAGGTAATTATCCGTTGACAGTAGATATGGTAACGAAAAAATATGATGACTATCTGGTTTTTGAAAATGCCAATCTGATGATAGAGCGTGGCGAGAAAATTGCTTTGGCAGGAAAGAACGGAGAAGGAAAATCTACATTTGTAAAATGCGTGATGGGCGAAACATCATACGATGGCAGTATACTTTTAGGACATAATGTACAGGTTGGTTATTTTGCACAGAACCAGGCTGATTTGTTAGATGAAGATCTGACAGTCTTTGAGACTATCGATCGGGTTGCCGAAGGTGATATACGTACTCAAATTCGTAATATTCTGGGAGCGTTTATGTTTAACAGGGACGATTCGGAGAAGAAAGTAAAAGTGCTTTCGGGAGGGGAGAGAACACGCTTAGCTATGATAAAGCTGTTGCTCGAACCTGTAAATCTGCTTATTCTCGATGAGCCTACAAACCATTTGGACTTGAAGACTAAAGAGGTTCTGAAGAATGCTTTACTAGACTATGATGGAACAGTTATCCTTGTTTCTCACGACCGTGATTTCTTGGATGGGCTGGTGACAAAAGTCTATGAATTTTCGGATAAAAAAGTGCGTGAGCATATCGGAGGAATCAAAGAGTTCTTGGCTAAGAAGAGAGCCTTATCTTCCTAAAAGATTGGCTTCAATATATGTTTTAGCTATCTTTGATTTCTTATTAAAAATCTTAACATAATTAGAAATGAAAAAATTATTATTATCATTACTCACAGTAAGTCTTATTTTAGCTTCTTGTGGAGGAACATCTCCTGTTAAATTTAACGATACGATTGTAAAGGCAAATGAGACGATTTCTCATGTAAGCGATTCGTATACAGAGACTCTTTCTGCGGCTATTGCTTCCGGTTCTTATGAAAGTATTGCTGCTGCAACAGATAGTGCATTGGTGAAGATTGATGCAGAACTGGATATTGTGAAAGCCTTAGAAGCTCCAAAAGGTGCAGAGGAATTTAAAAACGCTGCTTTGAAAACATACCAAGATCTAAGAGCAATCGTAGAAGCCGGAAGGAAATTTACCACTTTAACAGAAGAATCTTCGGACGAAGAGTTCGATAAAATTTCGGACGCATATGATGCTAAAATGGATGCTTATAATGCGAGTTTTGAGCAGTTAGCAAATACCCAAAAAGCTTACGCTAAGGAAGCCGGATACGAATTGAAATAAATATCTAACTAAATACAAAAGCACCTCATCTTTTTATAGATAGAGGTGCTTTTTTTATAAAGTATTATCTGTTATCTGTATTTTTAGGATTTGCTTGGTAGATTTGTCTATCTTAAATCGATCATCGGAACGTTCGCCGACAATCCACACAATATCATTTTCTGAGCAAAGTAGCCAGGCTTCTTCTTTCTCGAACAAACTAAATTTCTGATCGGTGAAATAATCGCTCACCTTTTTCTTGCCCTTCATTCCGAATGGGATAAACCAATCGCCTTGATGCCACCTTCTGAGTGTTAGCGGGAATTTTATTTTATCTTTATCCAGATAGAGAATGTTTTTATTTTTCTCTATTACAAAGCCATTATCTATTTGGATTGTTTCGATAGATAGCTGTAATGGATAGCTCATCAAGCAATCTTCTTCCCTTATCAGAAAGCTGTCTACTGAGAGTTTCTCTCTTTTCTTTATTATAAAGTATTCCCTATCCTTAATCAGCTTGTGGGTGTCGGAGTAAAATATCTTCCCGGACTGACTTATTATCGATTCAAAAATTTGTCTTACCGTTGCTGTATTAAAATTGTAAGGAGCAAGCAACTCATAGAGTATCGCTTCCGGCTCTAAATATTTAATCAGCGTTCGGATGTTGATGCTATCGTCATTCAACACATCGGCCTTTACCTGTTGGATATAAAAATTATATATATTCTCCACCTGCGATAAATGATCGCCTGTACGGATAATAGAATCTTTTACCGATGGGTTGATAGTTTCCAGTAATGGGATAATATTTAGCCTTATCTTATTACGTGTATACAAGTCCTCATTGTTGGTGCTATCATCTACATATTTCAATCCCCTGTCTTTAAGATACTCTAAGATGTCTTTTCTGCTGAGGCATAGAAGAGGGCGAATGATGTTATTGTTTTGGGCAGCTATTCCGGTCAATCCTCTAATTCCCGTTCCTCTGATCAGATTTAGCAGTATGGTTTCTACCGAATCGTCACGATGATGTGCAACTGCAATCTTATCAGCCAGGTGGATTGTTCTTATTTGTTCAAACCAGTTATATCGCAACTCTCTTGCTGCCATTTCTATCGAAATAGAATGAATTTCGGCATAGGCCTCTGTATCGAAATCTATCCTTTCATATTTAAGATTGTACTTTTGGCATAATTCTTCTACAAAAAAAGCATCACGATTAGACTCTTCTCCCCGAAGATGAAAGTTGCAATGTGCCACCACACACTTATATTTCAACGTGTGCAGGATATCCAGTAGAGCGACAGAGTCGGCTCCACCGCTAACCCCTACAATAACCTTGCTACCCTCTTCTAACAGTTGGTTCTCGTCTATATATTGTTCGACCTGTACTATATTCATAATTAAGTACAAAAGTAATATATCTTTATTTTAATTGTTTGTTGGTAATATTTTAAGATAGGAAAAATAGTGCTTTTCTACTTTTTTTGATAGCAGTTGTATATTGAGCATGTCCGAAGCCTCGGATATGTCTTTTATTGTGCCATCATTGTATAAAATATCGATGCTGTCATCCACTTCATTATACATATTCGTGTAGATAACATCTGATGAACAGAAATAGGACGCTTCATTTTCTGTAATATTAAATTCACTCATATATCGCTCTATATACTTCTGTATATAGGAGGCCGGAAGCTCTTCATTCGTTATTTCTATCTTAAACAATTTTCTGTTTACAAGGCAATCACTCAATTTGGATAATACAACATCATCGTGATCAGCCCATACCTTTAGTGCGCTCCAAATGTCATTATCATCTAACTTAACAAAGTGAAGCAGTACTTCGTCCATTTTCTTTTCGAAATAAGCTTTATCTATGTTTTTTTGCAAAAAATATTGCAAAGCAGGAGATGCAAATAAGTTAACCCCATTGTTTGTTAATTCCTTAGCTCGTATCAGAACTTTTATCAACATCTTTTCGGCGGCAACAGCCGTCTTGTGAAGGTAGACCTGCCAATACATCAACCGACGCGAGGTCAGAAAGTTTTCGATAGAGTAAATGCCTTTTGCTTCTACTACCAGTTTGTCGTTTTTTAGATCAAGCATTTTTATGATACGAGCCGAACCGATATTTCCTTCGGTTACACCTGTAAAAAAGCTATCACGGCGAAGATAGTCGAGGCGATCAACATCGAGCTGCCCGCTGACTAACTGGTGCAGGAATTTCTTTGGATAATCATTCTTGAATATTGATATACATGTGCTTAATTCCCCTTTTAGTTCTTTGTTTAGGTAATTCATAAGCGCCAAAGAAAAATCTTCGTGATGAATACCATTTGTCAACGTATGTTCTAACGCATGAGAGAAAGGCCCATGACCCACATCGTGTAACAATATGCAGGCTAACGCTCCATTTGCCTCCTCGTCTGTTATTTCATGCCCCTTTATTCGTAAAACCTTTATTGCCTCATCCATCAGGTACATAGCCCCTATGGAATGGTGTAGGCGTGTGTGTTGTGCTCCGGGATATACAAAAAAAGCTAATCCCATTTGCCTGATACGGTTTAGCCGCTGGAGGAGAGGATGCTGAATCAGTTTATATAAAAACAGGTTCGGTATCGTAATAAAACCAAAAACAGGGTCGTTGATTATCTTTTTCTTTATGGCCATCTATATTGTGAGATTATATGTATTTATTGATATTTAAACAAAGATACATCATATTTTATAAATATGTTTTTTAATATGTAGCCGTGACAAAAATAAAATTAAACGAAGTTAATATTTAACCTAATAAGTTGTATATGTATATTTTGTGTTTTATATTTGTCTCTTGAGAATGTATTAAGAAAGCAAAATTGAAGATAAAACTAAAAACAAAACTAAAAAAACTACAGCTTAAGATTCAGTATATGCTGGGATTGATAAAGACAGACGGAAATGCTGTTATAAAAGACTATCTCGAAAAAAAACATTGATTCTTTTTTGTGTCAAAATGTTTATTAATTTTGACACAAAAAAATAAAGATGGAAATTCTAGAAACGTTCTTTTTGCCTAGTGCGTGGATTGCACTTCTGACTTTATCCTTTCTGGAAATTGTACTTGGTATAGACAATATTGTATTTTTGTCTATAGTATCAGCTAAGCTTCCTGCCAAAGAGCAGCCCAAAGCCCGTACTGTGGGTCTTATTTTGGCTATGCTTTTTCGTATTGCCTTGCTCTTTTGTATATCGTGGCTGATGAAGCTCACCAAGCCTATTATTAGTTTTGATACACAATGGCTCGATGGGTCTATATCGGGGCAGAGTATCATTATATTAGTAGGAGGGCTTTTCTTGTTATATAAAAGTGTGACTGAAATACATCATAAATTAGAAGGCGAAAGTGATTCGGTTACAACCGGGTCAAAAACCAGTTTTTGGGGAGTTATTGCCCAGATCGTGGCACTTGACATTGTTTTCTCTTTTGATAGTGTACTTACTGCTGTTGGACTTGTAAGCTTCAGCGAGTTTGGCTATGTGGGGGCTATGACCATAATGGTAACGGCTGTCGTTTTGGCTGTAATGGTAATGCTGTTATTCTCCGGGCCGGTAAGCCGTTTTGTAAATGATCATCCCACTATTCAGATGTTGGGACTTTCTTTTCTGATATTGATAGGGGTTATGCTAATAGTAGAAGCAGCACATTTATCTAGCCTATCTATATTTGGAACAGTGGTGGGTGAAATACCTAAAGGATATATTTATTTTGCCATTGCATTCTCTTTGCTGGTAGAGTTTCTGAATATGAAGCTTCGCAAAAAATCAAAGCCTGTAAAGCTTATTGATTCTGAAATTGTAGAAAAAGAAAAATAATTGAATGTTCTTATATGACAAGAAGCTGCCTCATCAAAAGTGAGGTAGCCTCTTGTTTATTTTTGCAATAACTTTTTACTTTGTAACGGCAGTAAATACGACAACACGATTCCACTGATCTGTAGGGAATAGTTGTTCTTTATCTCCGCTGGCTTTGGTTGTTATTCTGCTTCTTGAGATACCATACTCTTCAATAAGCACATTAGCTACAGCCTCAGCACGTTGTTCAGAAAGTCTTTGATTGATAGCAGGTGTGCCTGTGCTCTTGTCGGCATATCCTGTTACTATAACATTTACCTGTGGATTATCCTTCAGATAACGGGCTGCATTGTAAATGTTGATATCTTGATTCTTTTCAAGTTTTGCACTACCAATATGGAATACAACAACAGCATTCATCAATACTTCTGTTTGTTCCTTGATCTCTTTCGTCTTTTCTATTACGATCTGAGGTTCAGGTTTAACGGCCAGCTCTTGTTTTAATCTGCTGATTTCCGAATCTTTGCTTCCTATTTGTCCTCTTAGTTCGTTGATCTTATCGTTCATTGATCTGATTGCAGCAGGGTCTGCTTCATCAACCATCTTAAACCCGCCTTTGGTGAAGTTGTAAGTAAGACCTATAAGAGCGCTTACAATACCATCATATTTTTTGTCGGCTACCACACCATTGAAGTTATCAGGATATAGGTTGCCTATTACCTCAAGGTTAAGGCTTACCGCTTCGCTTATACGGAAGTCTCCTTGAAATCCGACACGTGGTATAATACTGTTCGTTCTGCCTATGCTTCCCAATCCTTCGATATTATCTTTTCCAAAGCCATGAGCATAACCGATACCGGCAATACCAATCAGGTTAAAACCTCTCTCCGGGCTATAAGGCATGAATAGATTTGTTAAATTAAGCAAACCATCAACGCTTGTTTGTATGTAGTCCACTTTGTAAGTTCCGGTTTTCGCTTGTTTATTTAACGTATATTCATGATAGTTTTTCGATTGCCATCCACCTACTTGTAGACGCGCTCCGGCTACAGGTGAGAAATATTTTCCTGCCGATATAGCTACATGAGGAGTTATGATATCTCCAAACTTAGCTTTGCTATGGAATTCGCTTACGGTATAAGATCCTCCGACCTGACCTTGTATAAACCAATGATCCCAAAAAGACGTTGGGGCATAAGCCTTCTCTTGTGCAAAACTATAGCTTCCTGCTATAATGACGGAAACAATTAATAAAATAATCTTTTTCATTTTTTTTGTGTTTTAATTCCAGTCTGTAGTGTAAAAATAGAGCTGGATTGTTTTGAATCATTATGTTATGTAAGTGTTTTTTTTACATCGAACCTAAAAAAACTAGCACCAAAGCTAATATAAATATATTGTTGATGCAATAAAAATGATAAAATAAGTAAAAGTAGCGAAGGATGCAATTTATGACTTTTTGGTTATTTATTTTCGAGAATCATTTTTTTTTGATAATTTTAGACATCGAAAAAACCTCATTTTTGTACGTTCTATTAACAAGAACGAATATTTTTATATCAAATTATACTGAATTTTTATTGCAGAAAATAAAATTATATGGCTCACCTTCCTGATTTTATAAGTGATCTGGCAATTATATTAATAACTGCCGGAATAGTTACTATTATATTCAAATGGCTAAAACAACCTGTCGTATTGGGGTACATTGTTGCAGGATTTTTGGCAAGTCTCCACTTCAAAAAATTCATAGAGAAACTCGTTATAGATATATCGGGAGCATCGGATGAAAGTGTAAGATCTATATTCAAAACCCTACCTGAAATATCCGATATGGGTAATGTCGGCATCTGGGCAGAGATCGGTGTAATTTTTCTACTTTTTGCTTTGGGTCTCGAATTTAGTTTCAAAAAACTGATGGACGTTGGCGGTAAAGCTTCTATTGCTACTCTTATCAACTTGGGTTCTATGATAATAATTGGCTACCTGGCGGGGCAGCTATTCATTGTAAATCTCATAGATGATTGGACCCGGATGGATAGCATTTATCTGGGCTGTATGCTCTCTATGTCGTCTACTACTATTATCATCAAGGCTTTTAATGATATGGGGCTGCAAAAGAAAAAGTTTGCAGGAATCGTGTTCGGGATGCTTATTGTTGAGGATATTGCAGCCATCATAATGATGGTTTTGTTGACAACATTTGCATCGAGCCAGCATATAGAGAGCGGTGAATTGGCAAACAGTGTCGTAAAACTGTTCTTCTTTATGCTTATTTGGTTTATTGTAGGTATTTATATGATACCCACAATACTCAAAAAACTGAAAAAGTATTTGAATGATGAGACCTTGTTAATTGTGGCAATCGGGCTTTGCCTTGGTATGGTTCTTTTTGCTTCTATTGTTGGCTTTTCGGCCGCTTTAGGTGCTTTTATAATGGGGTCTATATTGGCAGAGACAATCGAGTCTAAACATATCGAGCACCTCATGGAGCCTTTGAAGAATCTGTTTGGTGCTGTCTTCTTCGTATCTGTGGGTATGATGATCGATCCGGCTATTATTGCCGAATATGGCGTGCTGGTGATAATTCTTACTTTGGTTGTGCTTATCGGACGGATTATTTTTGCAACATTAGGTGTCATGGCTTCGGGTGAGAGCCTGAAAGTGGCGATGCAGTCGGGATTCAGTCTCGCACAGATAGGGGAGTTCTCCTTTATTATAGCTACTTTGGGCGTTAGTCTTGGTGTTATTACAGATACACTGTATCCGATCATAGTAGCAGTGTCGGTAATTACAACATTCACTACTCCGTATTGTATTAAGCTCTCCGATACGGCATACGGCTGGTTGGAAAAGAGGGTTCCCGATAAATTTGCCAAGATTAAAGATGGATATGGAGCATCGGGATACGATACCGTGAATAAGCAAAATGACTGGAAGAAATTACTCAAAAGCATACTCACTTTAGTCGCTGTATATTTCACTATATCTTTGGCTATCTTGTTGGTGTTCCAGAATTTTATCACACCATATATTGTAGAGTACGTTCCCGGAAGTATCTGGGGGCAGATTTTAGCAGCGATTATCACACTCACTCTGATGGCTCCATTCTTGCGTGCCATTATGATGAAGAAAAATCGCTCCGAAGAGTTCAAAAATCTGTGGAAGGATAACCGACTCAACAGAGGGGCATTGGTTTCGCTGATTGTGTTCCGTATTATTATTTGTATTGTATTAGTGCTAATGGTATTGATTCCTCTATTCCCAAGGCTTACAGTATTGATGGTTATTATCTCATTGGTTGTTGTAACGTTGATTATATTCTCTCAAGGGTTTAAGGCTCAGTCCCGTAGGATCGAGGCACGATTTCTTGAAAATCTAAACCTGAAACAAAAACTAAAAGAGAAAAATGCAGCAATTCTACCAACCGTAGCGAATGACCTGCGTTCGAAGAATATTCATATCGCTGAATTTGAAATTTCTCAGTCGTTTTCCAATATCGGAAAAACCTTGCGGGAATTAGACTTTAGACAAAAAACAGGTGTAAATATTGTAACCATCGTAAGAGGATGCAATAAGATTAATATACCTGATGGGAACACACGTATATATCCATTTGATAAATTAGTTGTTTCGGGCTCCGATGAGGAAATGCAAAAGCTGTCTCAATACTTGGAGGAAAAGACCGAGCAGGATTTGCTCATGGAGGAAGAAGCCGAATATCATATATGTTTATCCCAGTATCTTGTAGAACCGGGATCTCCGCTTATTGATAAATCTATTGTAGATGCCGGTATCCGCGAAAAAACAGAATGTATGGTGATCGGTATCGATAGGGGAGATGAATCTATTATCAATTTCACTTCCGGCTTTGTGTTCCAAGAAGGCGACGTAATATGGTTGGCGGGTGAGAAAAATAAACTAAATTCGTTTGAGGAAAATATAAAAGCATCATCGATTGCATCCTAAAACTACTATTATATTATTAACCTATAAGTGTAGGTATGATAGAAATACCCGAATCGGCAACGATAAGTTCACAAGCTGAAACCATCCTGACAGGAAAACGAATAGCAAAAGTTATTCAGGCAACCAGTCCACACAAATTTACATGGTACAATGGCAACCCAGCTTTGTATCGTAATATACTTGTTGGGCGAGAAGTAGAATCAGCAAGAGGGCATGGAGCCTTTGTTGATATTATCTGCGACAAGGATACTTATATTTCGATAAGTGATGGTACAAACCTGAAATATTATACGGCAACCGAGACGTATCCGGTGAAACATCAGCTCTTGATATTGTTCGAGGATATGACATGTCTTGCTTTTACAGTATCTATGTATGGAGCCATATATGCCTATAAGGGACAGTTGCAAAATGTATATCATGCCGGAAGTCTGAACAGTATTTCCCCATTGAGCGACGCTTTTGATGAGGCGTATTTTGATTCAATCTTTGCCGGTGTACAAAAAGATATGTCGGTAAAGGCCTTACTTGGTACTCAACAACGAATTCCCGGTTTGGGTAATGGCGTTTTACAAGATGTCTTTTTCAAAGCCGGAATGCATCCCAAACGGAAAATATCTACAATGTCTGATCTCGAAAAAGGAGATTTGTTCCATTCGCTGAAGGTTACTTTGCGCAATATGACCGATAAAGGAGGCCGTGATACTGAAAAGGATTTTTATGGTAATTGGGGTAAATATAGAACCCTTTTATCCAAGAAAACATACAAAGAGCCATGCCCCATCTGTGGAATCGATATTGTAAAGGAGGCATATTTGGGTGGTACAATCTACTTTTGTCCGAGTTGTCAGAAAGAGTGAAAGTTGCCTGCCTTGTTCTCTAATTGTATTAAAAATACCTTCTTATAATATTTAAATAGATTTAAGATGTCTTGAATCAGTGAGAAAATCCCTTAAATAATTCTTATCTTTGCATCCGAAAATTTTCAGGCATCATGAATCAAAAATATCCATCAGCTTTATTAGAAAATGCAGTAAATGAATTCGCAAAGCTTCCCGGCATAGGGCGTAAAACGGCTTTGAGGTTGATTTTGCATCTGTTGAGACAGGACAATGCTATGGTGGAAGGTTTCGCTCAGGCATTGGTTTCTTTGAAGCATGAAGTAAAGTATTGCAATGTTTGTCATAATATATGTGATGACGATATTTGCCCTATCTGTTTGGATAAGTCTCGTGATGCAGCTACCATCTGTGTTGTAGAGAATATAAAAGAGGTAATGGCTATTGAGAATACAATGCAATTCAAAGGCTTGTATCATGTGTTGGGAGGTATCATATCCCCGATAGATGGAATAGGCCCTTCCGATCTGGAGATAGACAGCCTGGTGGCACGTGTAGCCAAGGGTGATGTGAAAGAAATTATTTTGGCATTGAGTACTACGATGGAAGGCGATACCACCAACTTCTATATCTATAAGAAATTATCATCTTTCGACATAAAGGTTTCCATGATTGCACGGGGGATTTCTATCGGAGATGAAATAGAATATGCAGATGAAGTAACATTGGGACGCTCTATCCTGAACAGGACATTGTTTAATGAGTCATATAAATTGTAAGAATCATAATGGAGAATAAAGAACGAAAGCTATTTAAAACATTAATGTTGTTATTCTGGGCGAACATTCTTTTGCTGTTGACTGTTTTAATATTTATATTATTCTCTAAAGGTTTAACTTTTGGTACCGCTACAAATACGAATGTTGTATTTGAACAATATACAATTCTAATATCGTTGGCTAGTATTCCAATCGCATTGAAACTATTCCATACTCAGTATCGGAGGATAGCAGAGTTGGAGCACAAGAAGTTTCTCGAGAAGTATCTTCCTGCCTATATTCTGCGTATGTTTGTGCTAGATGCGGCGGCTATATTGAACATAGCCGGACTGTATCTGTTTAATTCAAAGAACTCTGTGTATATGACAATTATAATTATATTTGCATTGTTTTTTTGTTATCCTAACCGAAAGACCTTAGAAGAAGCTAACGATACTACATCAGAAATAAAAGATTAAATAAAATGGTTATTGCAGTAGACTTTGACGGAACAATCGTCGAACATGAGTATCCCAAAATCGGACGTCCCATTCCTTTTGCAATCGAAACACTTTTGCAGTTGCAGCAAGATGGGCATATCCTTATTCTTTGGACAGTGCGAGACGGCAGCCTGTTGCAGGAAGCAGTAGATTATTGTAAAAATAAAGGGTTGCATTTTTATGCAGCTAATAAGAATTATCCCGAGGAAGATTCGTTAACAGCGTCTCGGAAATTAACAGCAGATTTGTTTATTGACGACCGCAACTTGGGAGGACTTCCTGATTGGGGGGTGATATATCATGCGATTAAAGCGATGGAAAGAGGAGACGTTTCCTTCGAAAATATAATGATGTCTTCGGGAGAAAGCCAAAGAGCGAGGAGAAGAAAGAAGAATTTCTTTATACGCTTGGGCGAAATGTTTGAGAGAGGAAGTTATTAACTACTAAGTCTTTTACAAAATGCTATTGAAAAACAAAGATATCGTTTTGCGAGCCGTAGAACCCGAAGATTTAGAAATCTTATATCGTTGGGAAAATTCTACAGTCTTGTGGTATCATGGAAATACTTTGGCCCCGTATTCCAAATTGGTGCTGAGGCAGTACATTAATGATTCTTTGGAGATGGATATATATCAAAGCAAACAATTGCGACTGATGATAGACCTCGTAGAAGAGAAAGTCACTATCGGAACCATTGATCTTTACGATATCGATGCCCACAATCGCAGAGCCGGTATTGGCATTCTCATTGATGATGACTATCGCAGAAGAGGCTTTGCCAAACAAGCTTTGGAGTTGATGAGCAACTATGCTTTCGACTTTTTGTACCTTCACCAAATATATGCATATATAGCCCAAAGCAATACCAATAGTATCAGCTTGTTTGAGAAAGCGGGGTATCAATCTGTCGGGATTTTGAAAGACTGGTTGCAAAGAGGTGAAGAGTTTGAAGATGTTTATCTTTCTCAGTTGCTTAACGATAAATAAATTATGGAAGAAGATATAAAGAAGGCTTTTGAAGTGCTTGTGTCCGGAGGATTGATTTTGTATCCTACCGATACGATATGGGGAATAGGCTGTGACGCTACCAACGAGGAAGCTGTACATCGTGTATATGAACTGAAGCGAAGGGTCGACAGTAAAGCTCTTATTACCCTGCTCGATAATCCTATCAAGCTCGATTATTATATCGATGAAGTTCCTTCTTTAGCGTGGGATCTGATAGAGTTATCCGAAAAACCATTGACCATAATTTATGATGGAGCACGAAATGTTGCGCCTAATTTGATGGCAGAAGACGGCAGTCTCGCTATCCGTGTCACAAAAGAAAAATTTTCTCAAGAGTTGTGTAAGCGTTTTCGAAAAGCCTTGGTTTCTACATCTGCTAATATCAGCGGGGAGCCTGCACCGGCTAACTTTGATGATATAAGTGAAGAGATAAAGCAAGGTGTAGATTATATTGTAAAATACAGGCAGGATGATACAAGCAAATCGAAAGCATCGAGTATCATAAAATTGGGTAAAACTGGAGAAGTGAAAATAATCAGAGAGTAGGAGAGGGTATGACTGTTAGTGAAGACATAATCTTTGAAGGTAAATTTTATGTAGAAGGATTACATAAGAAGTCCTTTGATAATTGTACTTTTTCGAAATGCGATTTCTCGGACTCGAAGCTGATCACTTGTACTTTTACGGACTGTTCTTTTATAGATTGTAATTTGTCGATGGCGGATCTCAATCAGTCTACTCTGAATAATATCCATTTTAAGAATTGTAAGATGCTTGGTGTGAAATTTAATCATTGCCACGATTTTATTTTTCATGTCGACTTTGAAAATTGCATACTCGATTATGCCTCTTTCGAAAAGCGAAAAATGAGTAAGACTCGTTTTAAGGATACTTCATTAAAGGGAGTTGACTTTGGAGGAGCCGACCTCAAACAATCAAAATTTTTGGAAGCAGATTTAGAAGAAGCAATCTTTTATAATACCAATATTCAGGAAGTGGATTTTACCACTGCATATAATTACTCAATAGATCTGAGTCAGAATCAGATCAAAAAAGCATGTTTTTCTAAAGATGGATTGGCGGGGTTGCTAAACCAATTTGATATTATTATCGACTAGTTACAAGTCTTTATTCATCACATAGTCTTCCATCAGGAAGCCGTTGCCGATGTCAATATTTTCACTTGTGAAAAAATCGAAGCCCATTCGTTTATAGAAATCAATCGCTCTGTTGTATCGGTTTACATTCAGCGAAAGAAGCGTATTGTTATTCTTCAGGGCAAGTTTACTCACCGCATCTATAAACAAGCGACCTACACCTTTACCTTGAATAGAAGGCAGTACATATATTTTGTGTATTTTGGTTATTGGCGTGCCTTTGTAGTTCAGCTCGTATGATAAATAGCCTAAATATTCACCATCTTCCTCGGCTAATAGATAGTGATGATTTAACTCATTCATCTGCTTTTCCAACGAACTCGTACTATACATCATATCCATCATGTAGCTTATCTGCTCTTGCGAAAGAATGTTGCTAAATGTAGCGGGCCAAATAACATTTGATAGTACCTGGATATTATAAATATGGTCTGTAGTAGCTTCTACTATTTGCATTTATATATCAATAAGGTTTTAGTTCTCTAATGAGAAAGATCTACTGCCTATTCTATTGCCATCAGCAAAAATATCTACACGGTATGTTCCCGGCATCAGATATTCTTCTACATTCCAGTACATGGTAACACCTACTTCTTCGCCTCCGTATTCTATAACCCGCTTGATGGAGTAATTGATATTTCCATTCTCGTAAGCGAATGTATTCGCTCTGCTTTTGGTCAATACATCATCATCGGGTTTCATGATACGTGCATATATAGTACGTTCACCCGGCTCAGCAGTAATATTCTTTGTTATTGTAAAATTGATTATCAGCTGCTCTACTTTATTTATTTTCTTTTGTACTTTTCCCTTGCTGTTTGTAGCTTGCACGCTTATATTCGTTGCATCCAGCTTGGCCGCTTTGGTGACTTTTTCGGTCAAGTCTTGCTTTTGCTGAGTTACCTGATTCAGTGTTTTCGATGTTTCCTGATACTTATTTGTTATCTCCTGCTTTTCTTGTCTTAGCTGAGCATTTGCCCTGTTTAATGAGTCGATCTGTGCGATGTACGACTTTAATATTTGGCGCAGAGTTGCCAGCTCTTTGTTCAAGCGGGAAATCTCAGCTTTATTTTCAGCTTTCACAGTCTTCAACTCTTCAAGTAACCGTTGAACTTTAGTTTGTTCATTTGTTAGCTTTTGTAGAAGTGAATCGTTTTTTATATTCAATTTAAACCCTTCGTATTGCATCGACAGGCTCTCGTACTCGTCTTCCAACTGCTGTTTGTTCAGAACACTTTCCTGTTGCAGTTCGTCGATTTGAGTCTTCTGGTTGAATATAAAGTAACTAGCTATGCCTATTCCCAGAATAAGCAGGGCTATTATTCCAATTAATATTTTCGAATTACTCTTTTTTTCTGTATCCATGATGATGTTAAAAATCTGCGACTACAAATATAACGGATTTATACAGATTGAACAAAAGGCATTTAAAAACCTTTCGCTTTTTTTAATAAAATAGGGGTATTTTTGACGAGCAAAATCTTCTTTATTTCAGAATAAGCATGTACATTTGTTAGGCTTTTAGGCGAGATTGTTTAGTATCTGTTTCGGTCTTGTTGCAATATGAAAGAATCAAATTATTAATTAATATATTAAATCAAATTATTATGTCTAAAGTAACAGTAGTAGGTGCCGGAAATGTAGGTGCTACATGTGCAAACGTTCTTGCGTTTAATGAAGTGGCTGATGAAGTAGTGATGCTTGATGTAAAAGAAGGTGTATCGGAAGGTAAAGCTATCGATATGAACCAGACTGTGCAGTTGTTGGGATTTGATACACGTGTAAAAGGTGTGACTAACGACTATGCAGCAACAGCTAACTCTGATGTAGTTGTTATTACTTCGGGTATTCCTCGCAAACCGGGTATGACTCGTGAAGAATTAATCGGAGTAAATGCCGGTATTGTGAAGAGTGTAGCAGAAAATATCCTTAAATACTCACCGAATGCTGTTCTTGTTATCATATCCAACCCAATGGATACAATGACATATCTTGCATCTAAAGTGACAGGTCTTCCTAAACACCGTGTTGTAGGTATGGGTGGTGCATTGGATAGCTCACGTTTCAAATATTACTTAAGCGAAGCATTGGGATGTAATCCGAATGAAGTAGAAGGTATGGTAATAGGTGGACACGGAGATACTACAATGATCCCTGTAACTCGTTTAGCTACATACAAAGGTATTCCTGTAACAGACCTTTTGTCTAAAGAAGCATTGGATAAGGTTGTTGCCGATACGATGGTTGGTGGTGCTACTCTTACCGGATTGCTTGGTACATCGGCATGGTATGCGCCGGGTGCTGCCGGAGCTTATGTGGTAGAAGCTATCCTTCACGATCAGAAAAAGGTAGTTACTTGTTGCGTGTCTCTTGAAGGAGAATACGGACAAAATGATATTTGTATTGGTGTGCCTGTAGTTTTAGGTAAAAACGGATGGGAAAAAGTTATCGACCTTAAACTTACAGCAGACGAAAAAGAAAAATTTGAAGCATCAGCAGCAGCCGTTCACAAAACAAATGCTGTTCTGAAAGAAATAAACGCTATCTAACGCTTATTTGCAAAGTTTGACTAAAAGAGAAGGGATGCTTCATGTATATGAAGTGTCCCTTTATTATTATATTCTAGGGGTATCTTTCTTTGCTAAATTTATCTGATATAATAAGCGCTTTTGTTTGTTAAATTATGGCAGAAAAAGTGACATTAAAATATGTATTGTTAAGTGTTACTTTTGTTACTTTTTGTAGACAGAAATTGTGTGTTGCTTTTTATAGATACTTGCTCTGAAGTATTATTAACAGTGATAGGTAATATTACTTTTTTAAATGTTAATTAACTATTCGGTGGCTGATATGCAATAAACGATGGTTATATTTGTAAAATCAACTTAAAATACCATAATCATTAAACTTTAAACCTGTAAAAACTAATGAAAAAACTTACGCCAATCATTTTATTTATGGTGACAATTTTAATGCTTTCATGCGGAGGAAGTGAATCCACAGTTCTCAAGCCATACAATGAAGGTATAAATATTACGCCGTTACCACTCGAATTGACGCAAAAAGAAGATACTTTTAAGCTTGGAAAAAGTGTTGTGTTTGTAGCAGACAACGCAGATGTGGAAAAAGTAGCTGCTTACTTTGCTGCAAAAATCAAGGCATCTACAGGATACAACTTGAGTATAGAAAAAACTAAACCTGCAACAGGTTATATTAATTTGTCTATTGTCGCAGATCTTCCGGTTAACGAAGAAGGTTACTTGCTCGACGTTACCGAAAAGGGGATAGATATTCAGGCTAAAACACCGCATGGCTTGTTTTATGCGATGCAGACTGTAATGCAGTTGCTTCCTGCCGAAATAGAAAGTCCTACGCTTGTGAAAAATATTGCATGGAAAGTACCCGGAGTAGCAATAAAAGATGAGCCTCGATTCAAGTACAGAGGAATGCATCTCGATGTTTGCCGTCACTTTGTTGATGTAGACTTTATAAAGAAGCAATTGGATGTGTTGGCTATGTTCAAGATCAATACATTTCACTGGCATCTGACAGAAGATCAAGGTTGGCGCATCGAAATAAAGAAATACCCTAAGCTTACAGAGATAGGAGCAAAGAGAACAGAGGGTGAAGGAAACGAATATGGCCCTTATTTCTATACACAAGATCAAGTGAAAGAAGTTGTGGCATACGCTAAAGAGCGCTTTATAGAAGTTATACCCGAAATAGAATTGCCCGGACATGGTGTAGCTGCAATTGCTGCATATCCCGAGCTCTCTTGTACAGGAAAGCCAATCGATGTACGTTGTTTCTGGGGTGTGGCAAACGATGTGTATTGCGCCGGAAACGATTCTGTATTCCAGTTCTTGGAAAATGTGATAGAAGAAGTGATTCCTTTGTTCGAAAGCGAATACTTCCATATTGGTGGCGATGAGTGTCCGAAAGACAGATGGAAAGTATGTCCTAAGTGTCAGGCTCGTATAAAAGAACTTGGTTTGAAAGCGGATAAGACTCACTCTGCTGAAGAGAAACTGCAAAGCTACTTTGTACAACGTATCGAAAAGTTCTTGTTGAAGCACAATAAGAAGATGATCGGTTGGGACGAGATACTTGAAGGAGGACTTGCTCCAACAGCTACTGTAATGAGTTGGCGAGGAGAAGAAGGCGGTATTGCTTCTGCAAATATGGGGCATGATGTGATAATGACACCGGGGGCATGGATGTATCTGGATAAATACCAAGGTGATGCTAAAAACCTTCCTGTAACGATAGGCGGCTTCTTGAATTTAGAGAAAGTGTATGGATATGAGCCTGTTCCGGAAAAGATTGCCGAAGATAAGAAACATCATATCTTAGGTGCGCAGGCTAATGTGTGGACTGAATATAAGTACAATGGCAATGGTATGGAATATGATATTTATCCGCGTATTATTGCATTGGCTGAACTGAATTGGACACCGAAAGATAAGAAAAACTATAAAGATTTTGAGCGTCGTATCGATAATCAACGCGTGCGCCTTGATATGCATAATGTCAATTATTACATACCTTTACCGGAGCAAAAGGGTGCGCCGTCATGTAACTTTGTAGCATTCACAGATCAGGTTACACTGGAATTTAAGACAACAGAACCTGTAAAAATGGTATATACCACCGATGGCAGCGAGCCTGCATTGATGTCGCAGGTTTATGACAAGCCGTTGACATTTACTGCAAATACAACCTTGAAAATACGTTCGGTACTCTTGTCTGATAAGATGAGTGATGTGCGTACTATCACTATAGAAAAGCAATCGTATGCACCGGCTGTAGAGAAGGAAAAGGATGCTAAGCCCGGACTTAAAGCGGAATACTACAAAGGATATACAAGAACAGTGGCGGAATTGGAAGGCAAGACTGCTGCCGAAACCGAGTATGTAGCCGCTCCGCAGAAGTCTAAGCATAGAATACCGAATTATACAGAACCATATGCCGACGACTATTATTCTACAGTTCTTACCGGATACATGAATATTCCTGAAGATGGTGTTTACTACTTCAGTACAGATTATGAATTGTGGATTGATGGTAAATTGTTAATATCTAACGAAAAAGATAACAACGGAACTGCTCGCAGGTTTTCACGTAGCGATAAGTCGGTTGCTTTGGCTAAAGGTCCTCATGTATTCAAACTAATTAGACTGGGTGCTATATTTGGCGGATGGCCTA
Source organism: Dysgonomonas sp. 37-18 (assembly GCF_001899125.1). Taxonomy (NCBI): domain Bacteria; kingdom Pseudomonadati; phylum Bacteroidota; class Bacteroidia; order Bacteroidales; family Dysgonomonadaceae; genus Dysgonomonas; species Dysgonomonas sp. 37-18. Next base: position 346,808 of record NZ_MKVC01000023.1, read on the forward strand.
CCCAGTGGGAAGATATCTATGTAGGTATCCGTAAGGCAGATCAATCGGAATTCAGTTACATGGATGAGACTTATTTTAAGTAATACAGAATAGAGTAACTAGATATATAATGTAAGAGATGTGCCGGTGCCTTCATGTGCCGGCACTTTTTTATGTGTATCGCCAGCAACTGTTTGCTAAAAAGATTATATTTGTATGTATCGTACTGATATTGGAGTGTTGTGAGCTAAGTGCTCGGAATAAAATAGGTAATTAGAAGAATAGAATAGTACATAAATGACGCAAAAAGAATACAAGAATTTATTCGATGAAGATGATGCTGTAGGGTGGCTGGAGATAGATAAGGTAGTGGAAGGTATCTATGGAGATCAAAAACCTCGTCACTATGCTCCTCCTGTACATTACATGCTGGGTGGGGAAGACCCGTTAGATGGTGTGAGTATATACGATTCGAAAAAAGATATGTTTCATCGCCACTTAGTAAGCTATGGCATGTCAGAACTTTATTATAACGAAGAGGCTGCCGGAGGTGAATTTAGTAAATGGGGATTTGAATTTACATTCCGTCTCAAACCTTTTGCCGAAGATGGTGACGACCCTACTTGGGTGGTCAACCTCATGAATAATCTTGCTCGCTATGTAATAAAGAGCGGTAAGTGGTTTGAAGAATATCATGTTATACCGGCAAATGGCCCTATTCGTTTGAATTCTACAGCCGAAATTAATATTGTAGGGGTTGCTTTTGTTTCCGATCCTGAATTGGGAAAGATTCAAACACCGCACGGAGAAGTGTCATTCTTGCAAATGGTAGGATTTACTGCAAATGAAATGAATCGGATTACATCGGCAAGCTCGGCTTATGATGAGGTGAAGAAAGTTTTAGACGAAATGAAGACAACAAATCCTCTGATGATAACCGACTTGCTTCGGAGATAGATTATAGCGTAGTATCTGAAAGCTTTCTGTCTTGTAAGTGTGTTTACAAAAGGTTTTCCATAATTAATCTTAATAGTACACTAAAAGTGCAAGATAACTGTTTCCGGAGTAAGAGGGAATCACTTTTTTTGGTAATTTTGTATCTCTAAAAAGGAAGCGATATTAAACGGTTTAAGCAAATATTTCTCACTGTATTAGGTATAATAGTTGGACTCGTAACCCTGCTATTCGGACTGTTGAATATGCCTGCTGTGCAGGAATATGCTAAAGGCATTATTGTAGATGAACTAAAAGCAAAAATCGGAACTGAACTAGGTATCGGTAAATTGCATTTTCAGCCATTCAATACTGTTCAGTTAGACAGTGTTTACTTGTATGATCAGTCTCATGAGAAAGTGCTGTTGGCCGATAAGATATCAGCCAGTGTCGATCTCATCTCTTTGATGCAAAATAAAATAGTGGTAACCTCTGCATGGCTTTCCGATTTCGAGGTTCACCTATCTAAAGAGGCTGATGATGCGCCTCTGAATATACAGTATATTATCGATGCTTTTAAACCAAAGGATGATAAGCCCAAATCGAAAATAGAAATCAAGCTGAATGCTGTAAATATTACGAATGGTCAATTCTATTACGATATAAAAGATAAGCCTTTAGTTGTTCATCATTTTGACAAAAACCACATAGCCGTATCCGACTTGAATGCAAAGTTGGCGATGAAATCTCTAACTTCGGATTCGTTGAACATTCAAGTCAAAAAGTTTGCTCTTAGGGAGAAAAGCGGACTGGATATATCTGATCTTACCTTTCGTATAATCACTCAAGGAAAGAAAGTTTCTATAAGAAATTTTGAGCTCGACCTGCCTTCATCCTCGTTAGAGCTAAGTCGTTGTGAAATAAATCTGACTCCTACCAGTGATACCGCTAAGATAATGGACTACGCCAGTATCGATTGTGTTGTTGCTACTTCTTATATATTACCGAAGGATGTTTCTGCATTAGTACCTATTTTGAAGGACTTTGATGATAAGATTATTATCAGCGGGCAAGTCAAGGGTAAGATTGATGATCTTACTGTATCGGGTTTATCTTTAGATTACGGGAAAAAGATGCATTTGATTGCGAATGCAGAAATCAGAGATATGAGATACCCATCGAAGACATATGTACTAGGTAGTGTCGATGAATTATCGTTAACCCATACTGAATTGTCGAGTATTATTGACAACTTCTCATCAAAAAAGGGGCAACTGCCTGCTCAATTAAAAAAACTTGGCGCAATATCTTTTAGAGGGGATATTTCGGGTTATCTGGATCAACTTGTCGCTTTTGGTAGTGTAGAAACTGATTTGGGAGTGGTTAAAACAGATGTGCTTTTCGGAGTTAATAATCCCAAGCCGGGCATCGAAACATACGTAAAAGGTAAAGTATATACTACCGATTTCAGTTTGGGAACATTCTTGGATAATAAAGATCTCAATAAGGCTTCTTTAAGCTTGACAGTGGATCTTGAAAAGCCAAAAAATGGTAAGCTGAGAGGTAAAGCCGAAGGGATCATTCCAAATTTCGATTATAAAGAATATTCATATAAAAATATAAAGCTTGATGCCGGATATGATGGCTTGCGCATCGATGGTAAGTTAGCGATTGACGACCCGAATGGAAAGCTCGATATAGCCGGTTTGTTTGATCTTACAGATAAGAATATGCCCGAACTTGTTTTCAAGGCAAAGGCGACAGACATCCAATTAGATAAATTGCATTTGGTAAAGAATATGCCTTATTCTTATTTATCGTTTAATATAGATGCCGACTTTGTGGGTAAGGATATAGATAATGCGCAAGGATATATACGTATCGATTCGGTAGACTTTCTTCGAGAAAATCAAGTTTTCAAGATGGACGAGTTTCTTGTTAAGTCTACAATAGATTCTTTGGGGCATACACTAAGCATAAAGTCTGATATCCTTAACGGACATGTTAATGGTGACTACTCTTTCTCTACGATGGCAAATAGTATTTTAGAAACCCTGCATCCATATTTGCCTGCATTGATAAAAGTAAATGGAAAGAAGGTAGAGGAAAGCGTAGTTAATAATAATTTCACATTCAATTTTGCTATCAATAATACAGAAACACTCAGTTCTGTATTCAAACTGCCTGTTACGGTCATAAATCAGGCTAAAATCGTAGGGCGGTACGATAATCATTTGGATAAATTTAAAGTGGAAGTTTTCATTCCGGCGATCAAAGCTGCAGGAATGAACATAAAATCAGGCTATGTCCTTGCCGAAAATGAGAATTCAGATAATGTTGTCAACACTCGCATAGATGCCTCTATAATTGGGAAAAAAGAAGTGACAAATGAAATTTCTGTAAAATCTACATTAGCCAACAACAAGATAAATACCAATATTTCTCTTCTTAATGATGGAATGCAGAAGGCTAAAGGTGATTTTTCTATTTCCACATTATTTACCAAAGAAGACAGAAGGCCTTTGATGATTGATATTGAAACACTACCAAGTGAGCTAATGCTGAACAACACGACTTGGAAGATGGAAAAATCTCATATTAAAATACAGGATGGGCATTATGCTGTTAATAATTTTTCGGTATATACAAGTGACAAAAGTCAAGAGATAAAGATAAACGGCAGTTACTCGCCAAGCAGTTCTTCGGATATATTGAAGGTAGAGTTGAAGAAGATCAACTTAGAATATGTATTCCAGACATTAGCAATCGATGTATTGAGGTTTGGGGGAGCGGCTACAGGTAGTTTGTTTATGTCCAGCATCGAGAACAAGCCATATCTGAATACCCGTTTAGATATCACTGATTTTAAGTTTAATGGAACAGAGCTTGGGCGGTTAAATATATTCAGTGAGCTGGATGACGAAACCAACAAAATAATGTTGGATGGGATGATTGTCAGCAAAGAGAATAAGAAAACAAAGGTAGACGGAGAAATAGATCCTATACATCAGGGGCTTTCTATAAATTTTGATGCGGATAGTCTCGATATCAGTTTCCTGAATAGGTATGCAGAGGCTGTTTTTCAGAATATAAGTGGTAGAGGTACTGGTAAAGTACATTTGTTTGGAGACTTTTCGGATGTTACCGTTGAGGGCAAGGCTTACATTAAGGACGGGAATATAGGGATTAACTTTCTGAATACAAATTATAAGTTTTCGGATACGATCTACATGAAAAAAGATCTTATCTACTTTACCAACATCACTCTCATCGATGAATACAATAATAAATCTTTAGCCAGCGGGAAGGTGGCTCACGACTACTTTAAGGATTTCATGTATTTAGTCGATCTCTCAGCCGATCATTTCCTTGTATATAATGCCACCCAAAAACAAAATCCAATCTTTTATGGAAAGGTATTCGGTAGCGGGAAAGGAACTATTGGTGGTGACGAACGAGCCGTAGATATAGATATTAGCATGAGAACTGAGGACAAGACACTCGTCCGTATGAATTTCATGGAGAATATCATAAATGAATATTCGTTTATCAATTATAAGTCGAAGCTGAAGACCGACTCTATAATCACTCCAAATATAGCGGAGGTCGCTCCGCCGATACAAGCCAGCTCCGGCATGGAAATAAATATGAATTTTTATATTGATGCCACTCCTAACGCTACAGTAGAAATTCTTATGGACCCTGTGGGCGGTGATGTAATTAGCGGAACGGGTAGTGGTGCGATGCAATTTCAATGGAGTTCAAAATCTGCGCCTCGCCTGTTTGGAACATATACCATAAATAGAGGGAGTTACAATTTTACTTTCCAACGATTGATGGAAAGGCGGTTTACAATAGAGGATGGAAGTACAGTACAATTCAAGGGTGATCCGTTTGAAGCTATTTTGGATGTGACAGCTATCTATAAACTGACAGCTAGTTTAAGAGATCTTGATCAGACTTTAATAGAAACAACCGGGCAAACTACTATTCCGGTAAACTGTGTTCTGGATCTCACAGGGCCGTTGAGGCAACCTACCGTGGGGCTTGATATACAATTCCCTGCAGCCGATCCGGAAGTGGCACGGCAGGTGAAGAGTCTTATAAATACTCCTGATATGATCAACTGGCAAGTTGCATATTTGCTGCTCTTGTCTAAGTTTGATAGCCCTAAAGGATCAAATACCCCTTACGAAACTTCAGACTTTGCGGCCGTGGCTTCGGCTACACTATCGAATCAGTTGACCAAAATTGTTAGCCAGATAGATAGTAGATGGGAGCTCGGAACCAATATACGTTATAGTGATAAAGATTTCACAAGTACAGAAGTCGAACTCATATTGTCTAGTCGTTTGATGAATGATCGACTGTTGATAAATGGTAACTTTGGATATCGCAATGATGTAAATATCAATAACGGCAAAGAAGCCATGATTAGTGATGTTGATATCGAATATTTGCTCAATAATGCCGGAACATGGCGCGTAAAGGCATACAACCACTATAACGAAAAATTCTATTATACCGGAAAAACATCGCAGTCTCAAGGGGTAGGTCTTATATATAAGAAAGACTTTGATAACCTCAGAGACCTGTTTGGATTCCCTACATTAAAGACGAAGTCTGTTCGAGATACGGTTACTCCTATATTACCTGATTCCACAAAAAGAGGTAGTTCGTTGAGCCGATTTATCAGAATGAAAAAATAATGCTAAATCCTGAGCTAATAGATTTTATAAAAGAGCATGAGTGTGATGATATTCATGAGCTTGCTTTATCTGCAAAGCGATATCCAGATATAGATATTCAATTGGCAGTACAGCAAATTTCAGGACGAAAGATTGCAAAAGAGAAAGTTCCTTCGTGGTATCATATCGATTCCATTCTATATCCGAAGCATATCTCAATGGAACAATGCTCTTCGGAGCAGACTGCCCGATACAAGGCGGGTTTGGTGGAAGGAAATTCTATGATAGACCTTACAGGAGGTTTTGGTGTCGATTTCTCTTTCATAGCTGCAAGGTTTAAAGAGGCTATTTATATAGAGCAGCAGGAAGAATTGGCTGAAGTTGCGAAATATAACTTAGATGTTTTAGGACTCAATAATGTTCGAGTAGAGAGCACCGATGGAATAGCATATCTTGAAAAATTATCACCTGTTGATCTCATATATATCGATCCGGCAAGACGTAGTAGTGAAGGGAGAAAGATATTCCGTATAGAAGATTGTACCCCTAATATAATTGAAATAGAAGATTTGTTGGACGTAAAAGGCGAGAGGGTAATGATAAAACTATCACCCATGCTTGATATTTCATTAGCACTAAAATCTATGAGAAACGTATCTGATATTCATATTGTAAGCGTAGCGAACGAGTGTAAGGAGTTACTTTTTATAAAAGACAGGAATAAGAAAGATCAGCATATTCATTGTGTAAATATACAAAAGGATAAGACTGATGTATTGTTATTTCATAAAGAGGACGAAGATTCAGCGCATGTTAATTATACTTCATCTGTTGGACAATACCTATACGAGCCAAATGCTTCGATATTGAAAGCCGGAATGTACAAATCCGTAGCTGATATTTACAAATTAGAGAAGTTGCACCCAAGCAGCCATTTATATACGTCTACTGATCTGATCTCTGAATTTCAGGGGCGCAAGTTTGTTGTTGAAACTGTATGCTCTTTCAATAAGAAAGATATAAAACAGCACTTATCTGCTATAAAACAAGCGAATATAACTACACGCAATTTTCCTGTTTCTGTTCAAGAGATCAGAAAAAAGACAAGAATAAGTGAAGGTGGAGATATTTATATATTCGCCACCACACTATCTGATGAAAAAAAAGTCCTTATTATTTGCCGTAAGGTTTGAATATTACAGACAATTTTCGGCATGATAAGAAGATCGCACGAGTGGACCACTTTCTACATAGGAAAAACCTTTCTCCAAAGCAATACTCTTCAATCTCTTAAACTCATCCGGGTGAATATACTCTACTACAGGCAAATGTTTTTTGCTTGGTTGAAGATATTGTCCGATAGTAAGTACAGAGCAGTTTGCCTCCAAAAGATCGTCCATCAGCTGATAGATTTCTTCCCTTGTTTCTCCAAGTCCGACCATCATACCCGATTTTGCTTTTAATCCGTTCTCTGCAATCCGTTTCAACACAGACAGGCTTACATCGTATTTAGCTGCACTTCTCACTTGTGGTGTCAGGCTTCGTACTGTTTCCATGTTATGAGAGATAACATTCGGTGCGGCTTTGCAAACCATATCAATCAACTCGGTATTACCTCGGAAATCGGGTATAAGAACCTCCAGAGTTGTATTCGGATTTACTTCCTTCACCTTCGTGATTGTTTCTACCCAGTGCATAGCACCCTGATCAGGCAGATCGTCCCGGTCTACGGATGTGATAACGGCATGTTTCAGATTCATCAATCGGATGGATTCTGCTACATTTTGTGGCTCTTTTGGATTCAATGCCAGAGGTTTTCCGGTTTTTGTGTTACAAAACTTACATGACCGAGTACATATATCGCCCCCGATCATGAACGTAGCCGTTCCTCGTCCCCAACATTCTCCCATATTAGGACATCTTCCGCTCGAGCAAATTGTATGTAGGTTATGTGATTCTACTATATGTTTGGTTTGTGAAAAATTATTATTTCCCCCAAGTTTTATTTTTAACCAATCTGGTTTTTTTACGTGTTCCATTGAATACTTTTCTATTATTGAATAACAAAGATAGGAGATAGATAATAAAACCTTAATTTTAAAAGGTTAAAATAAAAACTAGATTATAAGAAATGTAAAAATCCTGACTTGTTTCTAGCAAATCAGGATTTTCTTACAAGCACTTCCTTAATATAATGATACCAACTCTAAAGGTTTACCGCTTATTTTTGTTCGCTCTATGGTTGCTAGATTGCCATCCGAATCATATTTATATGTTATCAGATCAGAAATGTCAGTCCATTTTTCTTTTCGGATATCCCATTTCGTGTAATAAACGTTATCTATCTGGTCATTGGTGTTATACTCAAATTGGTATAATGATAAAGCTACCCATCCAAGGGTTTTGTCCCATTCATAAGATGTGCGTTTTGTTCTGTATCCATTGCAATCATATTCATATACAATTTTGGAGGTAATCTCATTATTCTTATATATTAAAGATTCTCTCTCTTGTGGTTGTCTTGCTTTTAATGTTACCTCAACTTTCTTCTGTGCATATATTCCGATAGATAGAAATGAGATGATTGCTAATGTGATTAGTTTTATTGTTTTCATAATTGTACGCTTTATAGTAAAATATTTTATTTTATGACTATAAAGTCAATTATTGTGCCATTGCTTTTAATATTCAGTATATTAGACTGTTAAGTTGATTTATGGAAGCTTTGTTGTGTTCGTAAACGGACATCATGTATGTTTATAAATAGAAAAATCCTGTACTCAATAGTTGAGCACAGGATTTTCTATAATATTGTAGTACTAATCTATCGAGATCAAGCTTTCTTTTCTTTAGTCCATTTCACGTTGCGCATATCGCCGGTTTCGATGAAAGCTTCGTGAAAAGCAAATCCGTCATATAAGTCAACAGGTGTTTGTCCTTGTTCGCTGCGAGCAAGATATTCTCTTAGCAATGGACGATATTCCGGATGAACACAGTTTTCGATAATTGCTTCTGCTCTTTCTTTAGGGCATTTACCGCGAAGGTCTGCAATACCATATTCACTGATAATAATTTTTACAGAGTGCTCGCTATGATCCTGATGCGATACCATAGGAACAAATGCACTGATTTTACCATCTTTAGCTACTGATGGAGTTACAAATACAGATACATAAGCACTACGGGTAAAGTCTCCCGAGCCACCAATCCCGTTCATCATTTTAGAGCCTGTAACGTGAGTAGAGTTGATATTACCATATATATCAGCTTCCAGAGCCGTATTGATAGCGATAATACCTAAGCGACGCACAATACCCGGATTGTTAGAAAACTCAGAAGGACGAAGTACAAGTCTTTCTTTGAAGAATTCCAGATTCTTGTAGATCTTTTCGATAACAGGGTTACTTACTGTTAACGAACATCCACTTGCAAATTTTACACGTCCGCTTTCCATCAAGCTGATTACTGCATCTTGAATAACCTCTGTGTAAACCTCAAAATCAGGTATTTCTTTGCTTTGACCCATTGCAGCCAATACTGCATTTGCAATATTACCTACACCCGACTGAACAGGAAGGAATGTTTTAGGCATACGGCCTTCAGCCATTTCTTTAACAAAAAAGTTAGCAACGTTTTCTCCGATTTTTGCTGTTATTTCGTCTACAGGGCTAAAGCCACCACCTTCGTTCGGAGTATTTGTTTCTACAACGATTATTTTGCTAGGATCTACTTTTACGCAGTCGGTACCCATACGGTCTTTTACAGAATATACCCCGATCTCTCTACGGTGTGGAGGGTTTGGTAACTCTGCAATATCGTGCATACCACGCATTTCTTTCGGATGCCATCTGTTAAGCTCTACAATTACAGTTTTAGCAAGGCGAGCTACAGTAGGAGTGATTCCTACACCGCATGTTGGTACTATTTCACCGTCTTCGGTAATGTCACACGCTTCGATAATAGCAAAATCCACTTGTCCAAAAAAGCCATAACGTATTTCCTGAGCAAGCTGAGAAAGGTGCATATCAAAATATTTAACTTCCCCGCTGTTGATAGCATTTCGCATATCTTTACTAGACTGGTACGGAGTACGGAATTTAACTGCATGAGCACGAGCCAGAGACCCGTCGATAGAATCGCCTGTAGATGCTCCGGTAAACATTCCTATCTTGAATGGATTCCCTTTTGCATGTTCTGCTTCAGCTCTTTTAGCTAACGCTACTGGTACTACCTTAGGACATCCTGCGGCAGTAAATCCGCTAAATCCTACATTGTCATTGTGTTTGATAAGTGCGGCTGCCTCATCAGCAGTCATAAATTTTAAAGCCATGTCTTTTCTAAAAGTATGATTAAATAAATTGTATAAAGTTGATTTTTAACACCTTCTCTTTGGCGCTGCAAAAGTACAAAATTATTAACTGAACAACTAGAGATTAACATTAAAAATTGAAAGATAGCGGTTTATTCCTACTTTTTCTTGTATATGAGTTTTACAGACACCGGAAAATGATCTGAAGGCAAACGTATATCGCATCCATTGAAGGAATATTCCTTCGGGAAATCACCCGTTTTGATGTTGTTTTCACCATCTCTTGGAGTCCGATATGTATCGGTTAATACACCATAGCGTTCTACAGACATGCTTGGGCTTACAAAGATATGATCGATACGGCTACTTGTTAGCAGGTCGGGCTTGAAAGCATTGAATGTTCCGTTCAGTGCATATCTCACTGTTGCACGGTCGTATGAGTCGGTAAGGATTCCCGATGTGCTTAGCAATGTATAGCTTTTGTGTGTTTGATCTACATTGAAGTCGCCGGTTAAAATTACAGGATCATTGCCGCACATTTCTTTTATCTTAGTCAGTACCAACTTAGCACTTTCTTCACGGGCTATTACTCCTACATGATCCATATGTAGGTTGAAGAACCAGAACTTAAGCTTGCCTTTTGTTTCTTTCAGTTGTACCCATGTGCAAATACGTGGGAGTGCAGCATCCCAGCCTTTGTTTGGCTCATCCGTTTTCTCTGCCATCCAGAAATGTCCTGATTTTAATACTTTGTATTTATCTTTTTTGAAAAAGATGGGAGCATACTCACCTTCGGTTTTCCCGTCGTCTCTACCTACACCTACATAGCTGTATTGCGGCAATGCGTCGAGCAAGTCTATCAGCTGATTGTGTTTTACTTCTTGTGAACCCCAGATGTCGAAATCGTTATAGGCTACAAGGTTAGCAATAACAGGACATCGGGTTGCCCATCCGTTGCCTTTGTTGGCATCACCTTGATTGTCATTTCGGATATTATACGTGGCTACATTAAGAGTTTGGGCAAAAATAAAAGAGCATAAGCAAAGGAGTATAACCCCTAAAAGTGTTTTTTTCATATTTTGGACATTTATAGATTGTTTGAGTACAAATTTAACCCATAAAAAGGAAATAACCCGCCGAAGCAGGTTATTTTATATACTATATATCGTAAAAGATATTAAGCTGGGGAAATACAATTTATTGTTGCTGATGCTAGAAACGGGTATCGCCTTTTTATTACACTTCTTTCTCCAATTCTATCAACAAGTCGCTTTTGCTAGTGGTATCGCCTTTTTTCACCAATACTTTTTTTATGATGCCTTTGGTGCTTGCTAAGATTGCATTTTGCATCTTCATGGCCTCCAGTATCAAAAGAGTGTCGCCAACCTTTACCGTATCGCCAGCTTTCACCAATACATCGAGTATCTTACCCGGCATAGGTGCTTTTAGTCGTATCGTAGTAGATTCGCTTAGTAAGTTGGCCAATAGTTTTTTACGCTCCAACGAAAAAGGAGATTCAATCGAAAATACATAACTGACACCATTCACCAGCAATTCATATTCGTTCTGGTGTTGAGCTATTACTTCCACAGGATAGGTAAGCCCATTCACTGTCATTACAGTAAAGCCATCAGGCGTAGTTTCTATTTTGAAGTCCAGCTCTTTAGAGTTGTGCGTATATTTCCCATTTTCATCGATAAGAAAATCAAATGCTTTGTTCGAATTCTTATCTAAAGCTATGATTGGTTTATGTTGTTTATTTTTCATAATCGAAGTATTACATATTATTAATCCTGTTTCTCATAGCCCAAGGGTCTGTTTCTTCTTTCTTCTCTGCAAGTGCCTGGTTTTGTTTCTTAAACTGATTGGCAGAGAACAGTGCAGCAAAGAGGTCTTCATCTTTCTCACGATATACGAGTGAGTCTAATTGCTTTTCGATAAAAGATGTATTGTAATCACCTTTTTGGAATGTTTTGTTATGCAATACAGCTTTGTCGAACGGTATTGTTGTCTTTATACCCTTTATATGGAATCTATTGAGAGCCTTGATTGTTCTTGCAATGGCGGTATCCCGATCCTTTCCGTGAATAATCAATTTGGCAATCATAGAGTCGAAGAAAGGAGTGACTTCAGAGCCCACCACTACACCTTTATCTATTCTGGTATTGCTTCCTTTGGGCAGACTCATAGCTTTGATGATGCCTGTACAAGGTGAGAAATTGGCTTGCACATCTTCTGCGTTGATACGGCATTCTATAGCCCATCCGTTTAGTTTTACATCGTCTTGCGTAATCGGTAGTTTTTCTCCGTTGGCAATTCGTATTTGCAGCTCAATAAGGTCTAATCCTGTTATCATTTCGGTTACAGGGTGTTCTACTTGTACACGTGTATTCATCTCCATGAAGTAGAAGTTTTTGTCCTTATCCAGCAAAAATTCGACTGTTCCCAAACTTATATATTTAGCCTCTCGTGCAAGTGAAACAGCAGCATCGGTCATCTTTTTCCGCAGCTCATCGTCCAGAGCCGGAGAAGGGGCTTCTTCGAGCAACTTTTGATGTTTGCGTTGTACCGAACATTCTCTTTCTCCCAGGTGGATAATATTACCGTGGGTGTCGGCTACTATTTGTATTTCAATATGTTTCGGATTCTCCAAATACTTTTCTATAAATACAGAAGGGTTGCTGAATGCAGCCAGTGCTTCGGATGAAGCGGACAGATACATTTGTTTGAGGTCTGATTGTTTGCGTACAATGCGCATCCCTCGTCCTCCACCTCCGGCAGAAGCTTTTATGATTACAGGGAAACCAATCGATTTTGAAATTTCGATAGCTTCGTCCAGTGTGCTGACGCTGCCGTTGCTACCCCCCAACATGGGTACATTGCCTTTAGCTGCGATATTCTTTGCAGTGATCTTGTCACCCATATTCTGTATGATACGTGGCGAAGGTCCTATGAAAATAATTCCTTCCTCTGTACAGCGGGTCGCAAACTCTGCATTTTCGGATAGATATCCGTATCCGGGATGGATAGCGTCTATTTTGTTCCTTTTAGCTAATAGCACAAGGCATTCTATATCTAAAAATTCAGGCGTTTCGTTTATCTCCCTATCCGGAAAATTGACGATGCGGTCTACCTGAGTCAGATAATATGCATCAGGTTCTTTTACTGTGCGTATACCTACAGATTCTATGCCCATTTTCTTGGCGGTCTGCGCTATTCGGATAGCGATCTCTCCGCGGTTGGCAATAAGAATTGATTTTATCTTATTTTTATTTTTCATCAGATACAATTTTAAGTATTACAAAGGTAGATTACCATGCTTACGCTTAGGACGTAACTCAATTTTGCGTTCAAGGGCTTTAAGGCTCGAAGCAATCTTCTGTTTGGTTACAGCAGGGTCTATCACTTCATCTATATATCCTTTTTCGTCTGCTATATACGGATTTGTAACCTCTTCTCGATATTTGTCGGTAAGTTCTTTTTTCAGTAGAGCCGGATCTTCCGCTTCGTTCAATTCCTTGCGGAAAAGAATAGCGATAGCGCCATCGGGTCCCATCACTGCAATCTCGGCAGTAGGCCACGCAAAACTAAAGTCACCTCCAATTCCTTTGCTGTTCATCACGATATATGCCCCACCATATGCTTTTCGGAGGATAATTGTTATTTTAGGTACATTAGCAAATGTATATGCATATAAAAGCTTTGCTCCGTGACGGATAATGCCCTCATGTTCCTGATCGGTTCCCGGAAGGAATCCCGGAACATCCACCAGCGTTACAATTGGTATATTGAATGCATCGCAAATATTGATGAAACGTGCTCCTTTTACCGAAGAGTGTGTATCAAGTGTCCCTGCCATTACTTTGGGCTGGTTGGCTACTATTCCCACAACACGGCCATCGATACGGGCAAAAGCTGTAAATATATTCGCCGCATGATTTTCCGATATTTCCAAAAAGTCTCCATTGTCTACGATCAATCTCACTACTTCTTTTACATCGTAAGGCTTGTCAGGATCTTCTGGTACAATATTTCGGAGTTGCTCATCATCCCGTGTTGCCGTTTCTGCCGGTTCGGTGAGCGGAGGATTCTCCATATTATTTGATGGGAGATAGGAAAGTAATTTCTTGACGCCCAATATTGTATTTTCGTCGTCGCTATATACAAAGTCCGCTACTCCCGATTTTGAAGCATGTACAGATGCTCCGCCCAAATCTTCGGTGGATACCGTTTCGTTGAGTACTTCTTTCACCACGTTAGGGCCTGTAACAAACATATAGCTTGTGTCGGCAGTCATGAATATAAAATCGGTGAGGGCAGGGGAGTATACTGCGCCTCCGGCAGCAGGTCCCATTATTACTGATATTTGAGGTATAACGCCAGAGGAAAGCACATTTCTTTTGAATATACTTGCATATCCATCCAAGCTGCTGATACCTTCCTGTATACGCGCGCCTCCCGAGTCGATAAGTCCCACCATTGGCGAACCTGTTTTGAGAGCCATGTCCTGTATTTTGGCTATTTTAGCGGCATGGGTTGCTCCAAGAGAGCCTCCAAGTACATTAAAGTCTTGTGAATATGCATACACCAAACGTCCGTTAACTTTTCCGAATCCTGTAATCACTCCGTCTCCAAAAGCTTTTACTGTTTTTCCGAATGAGGATGTAGCAGGAGGGGCATAAGCATCTGTTTCTTCAAATGTATCTTCGTCGAATAGAAGAAGGATGCGTTCGCGTGCAGTTAGTTTACCCCGCTGATGTTGTTTTTGGTAATATGTGTCGTCATATTGTTTCTTCAAGAGCTCTTGACGAGCAATGAACTGTTCGTATGATTTCTTCATTTTTATATTTATTAAGATACTTTTGGTTGGAATAATAAACTCTTAATTCTGTAGAAAATAATGGTATTGTTCATTATTTATTTTGTTTCCTTCGTATTTCATGTTAGTTCAAAACAGTAAATATAATAGAAATATTTTATTTGAATGTTGAACTGCATAAAAAATATCAATTACAGAACCTCTCTTGAGCTATGGATGATTGAGTATCTATTGGATACAATGTGAATAGAGTTGTTCTTTATATGTGTCTTATTATTAGTTTCTTATATTCTTTTTGAACGATGTCTATCAAATTTGCACTCTATTTAAAATATGGTTTGACTTCATAGATTTTTTAAATATTTTTTTCTTGACTATTCCTTTCTCTAAGTGTTTGATGTTTAAACTACTTTGCTCTAAATTATTTAAGTTGTTGTCTGTTTCTTCTATAATTCTAGCTGATATACATAGGTGAAGTTGTACAGAATTTCTTTACTTTTGCAGTGACATTTTATTATTAATTAACTAAACAAAATGAATCAAAAACAAGTAAACAAACAGCAGGCTTATCGCTTTAAAAGATTTTTGCGGAAAGCCTACAGTGCATTCAACAGTATGCACAGGCTTGTTAACATTGGGGTTGTGACAGGGTGTGCACTTACATGTCTTCATGTATCGCTCGCATCTGCGCAAACTACAAGTAACGAGCAACAACAAAAAGTGATGGAGAAAGAGCTCGATGAAGTGATGGTGACGGCATCGCGGGTAGAGATGCCGATCAACCAAACTGCGAAGCTGTTAACAGTAATCACTAAAGAGCAAATAGAGCAGGCGCCCGTCCGGAGTATTCAAGACTTGTTAGTTTACGCCGCTAACATAGATGTGATTCAACGAGGCGGACATGGTGTACAAGCCGATATCTCGATCAGAGGTGGCACATTCGATCAAAACGCAGTACTTCTCAACGGAGTAAATCTCTCCAACCCCCACACAGGACACTACAGTTTCGACATTCCAATCAATCTCTCAGACATCGAACGTATCGAGATCATTCACGGCCCGTCAGCCCTAATATACGGAGCCAGTGCATTTTCGGGGGGAATCAATATTATTACAAAGAAAAGTGCAGATTATAAAGCTTATGCCAGTGTAGAGTCGGGCATGCACAAACTGCGTGGCATGGAAGTACGTGGTGTGGCAAAAGCTGGCATAACAACAAATAGTTTGTCGGTAGGCTATAACTCTTCTGCGGGTTATATAGCCAATAGCGACTATGATCTGTATAATGTGTTGTGGCAAACACGTTTCAGACTAAACGAATCTAAAATTGATTTACAATTAGGTTATAACGATAAAAAATATGGAGCTAATACTTTCTATTCGGCAAAGTATCCCAATCAGTATGAGCGTACAAGCATATATATGGGGTCTCTGAAAGGAGAGTTTGGTTCTAAATTCAAAATAATTCCCATTGTATATTGGGACAGGCATCACGATCAGTTTGACTTGATCAAGGATACCGACAAGGGGCGCAACTATCACCGGAATGACACCTACGGAGCGAATCTTATCTTTAGCTATGAATCCCGATTGGGGATTACCAGCTTGGGCGGTGAGTTGCGAAAAGAAGATATAATGAGTTCGGTATTAGGCAAACCGATGATCGAGCCTCATCGGAGATATAAAATGTATGATGACCGCACCAATGCGAGTGTGGCATTCGAGCATACTTTAAGTATCGAAAAAGTTGTGCTTTCTGCAGGTGTTTTGATGAATCATAACACATTGTTGAGTGGTAAATATAGGTTTTACCCCTCGGTGAGTGTTACATATCGCCCTGTAGAAGGCTTTAATATATCGTCATCATGGAGCAAATCGACACGGATGCCTACTTTTACAGATCTTTATTATACAACAGAAACCCACAACGGAAACAGCGGATTGAAACCTGAGAAGTCAGAGTCTCTCGATCTTAACTTCAAATACAATAAATCGTTTCTCTCTGCATATCTGACAGGTTTTCTTCTGTGGGGGCGAGATATGATAGACTGGGTGAAGGTGAATGCAACTGACACAAAATGGGCATCGTGGAATCTTACGAAAGTAGATACAAAAGGTGTTGAAATGGGAGTGAAGTTCGGATTGGCAGATGTGTTCCCTGTATTAGGAGAGCAGTCTTCCGTATCTCTTGACTATGCACGTATGCATCAGACCAGCGATGCGCAAAATATGATATCATTGTATAGCTTGAATTATTTGCGCGATAAGTTTACGGCACAGTTTCATCATCAAATTTATAAAGGATTTTCAGCAGGCTGGTATTTTCGTTTTCAAAAACGGATGGGATTTTATGAAAAGTATGAAAATCTGGTGAAGGTTGGTAATGAGCATTATCCGGCATTCTCTACACTCGACCTAAAGCTTAATTACAAGTATAATGATCTACAGTTGAATTTGAGTATGAATAATCTGTACAATACTCATTATTTTGACAGAGGTAATATTCCTCAACCGGGTTTTTGGTTGATGGGAGGTATTAGTTATACTTTTAGATAGAATTAAATGGGATTGTCTGTTGTCATAAACACAGTGTTTTGTTATACTGAACAGAGTGAAACATCTCTTATGGCAACAGACAGTTCGTTTTACATACCTCAATAATATGAAAACAATTGTTCTTATTTTATTCCTATTGCTTCCATTTCATATTTCAGCCGATAACTTCAAGCTGCAAGCAGGAGACCTTATCTTTCAGGAGTCTTGTTCGGGAGATATGGGCAAAGCAATAAAGGAAGTAACATCGAGCATCGATCAATATCATTTTACCCATGTGGGTATGGTCTATATCGATGAAAATGATAGCATCTATGTAATCGAAGCTACTCATCCCAGAGTTGCTGTTACTCCGTTGCATGAGTATCTCTATCCCGAAAATAATAAGGGCTGCTATCCAGTATCTGTTGTGGGGAGGTTAAAGGCAGAATATCAATATTGTATACCCCGGGCAATACAAGAAGGATTTACGTTGGTAGGGAAAGAATATGACGATGGCTTTGTGATGAATAACGATAAATATTATTGTTCCGAATTTATCTATGAGATATTATTAAGAGCAAATAACGGGACTGCGATTTTTCCTCTTAATGTTATGACATTCAAATCTCCCGGTTCGGATGAAATAACAGAGGGTTGGAAGGAGTATTTCGATAAACTGCATCTTCCTATACCTGAAGGAGAGCTTGGTATAAATCCCGGAGCAATGTCACAATCGGATGTAATAGATATTGTTCATTATTATTAAAAAAATAGGCTGCTTTAGGAAGCAGCCTATTTCATCTATTTTAGTTTGAGATTTATCTCAACTGTGCACCTAACTCGCTTTCTAAAGATTTTTGTATCTTTTGCATGATGGCATCAATCTGTTTGTCGTTTAGCGTTTTTTCATCGTCCTGAATAACGAAGTTTACTGCATAAGACTTTTTGTCTTCAGGTAAATTTTTACCCTCGTATACGTCAAACAAAGAAACGTTCTTCAACAACTTACGTTCGGCTTTGTATGCTATCTTCTCTATCTGATCGAAAAGGATATTCTTATCTAATAACAGAGCAAGGTCACGTTTTACAGCCGGGAATTTTGATATTTCCGTGTATGTAATACTATGTTTCTTGATCTCTTTCATTAGGCTGTCCCAGTTCAGTTCGGCATAGAACACTTCTGCATTGATGTCTTGCGATTTCAGGAGTTTCTTGTTAACTATACCTAATACGCCCAGCGATTTACCTTTCCCCTTTGCTTGTATGTCTAAAGCTGCTGTAAATATTTCGTTCGATGTCTGTACGTATTCATACCTGTTGGTTGCGATACCCAAGCGGGCTAAAATATTTTCAACATAGGCTTTTAGTTGATATACAGATGTCTTTTCATCGCCTGCTGCCCAGCTATTGCTTATATTATTTCCACTAAGCCACATGCCAAGATGAAACTCTTCATTATATTCTTTTAAAGTTTCACCCTCCACTTTTTTAGAAGCATCATAGAAATAGCAGTTCCCGAACTCATAGAATTTGATGTCAGGATTCTGATGATTACGGTTGTAAGAAATGCTCTCCAAACCTCCGTAAATCAACGTTTGACGCATCACATTAAGGTCGTTACTGAGTGGATTGATAACCCGTACGCTGTTAGCCACAGGGTATAATTGAGAGTCTGAATAATAAGCTTCTTTTGTAAGCGAGTTATTCATTATTTCTTTAAAGCCGCTACCTGTCAATTGCTCGGAGATCAGGTTCTGTAAGTCATAACTTTTGTCTGTAGGTGTTTCGTACGAAAGGTTTGACTTCAGGCTGTCGCCTATTTCTATGTTGTTATATCCGTAGACACGTAATATATCTTCGATCACATCTACATCACGCAATACATCTACTCTGTAGGTAGGGATAGACAGGCTAAGCGTATCTTCTGTTTCTTTCTCTATTGTAATCTCTAAACTTTCGAGAATAGATTTTACAGTTTCTTTTTCAATAACTTTTCCTATCAGGCTATTTACTTTATCGTACGACAACTCTACTGTAGGCTTTGCTACAGGGTTAGGATATATATCTTGTATCGGTCCTACTATTTTACCACCCGCAAGTTCTTGTATCAATAAAGCAGCACGTTTCAATACATAAATCGTATCGTTTGGATCACAGCCACGTTCGAAGTGGAACGAAGCGTCGGTATTTAACCCATGACGACGTGCCGATTTGCGTATCCATGTAGGGTTGAAGTATGCACATTCGAGGAAAACATCGGTAGTATTTTCGGTAACCCCCGAATCTAATCCGCCAAATACACCACCGATACACATGCCTTCTTTGTCGTTGCATATCATCAGGTCTCTCTCGCTAAGTGTACGTTCTACTTCATCTAGTGTAACGAACTTAGTTCCTTCCGGTAAGGTTTTTACAATTACTGTTCCTCCCGAGATATGAGCTACATCGAATGCGTGTAATGGATGTCCCAGTTCTTGCAATACATAGTTGGTAACATCTACTACATTATTGATTGGGCGCAAGCCTACAGAAGTAAGCCTGTTCTTAAGCCACTCAGGACTTTCGGTAACTTTTACGCCTTTTATTGTTACACCTGCATAACGTGGGCAGGCTTCCGTATTTTCTACTTTTACAGGTACACCGCCGTTTGGTTCATCCAGTTGAAAGCTTTCAACTGATGGACTTTTCAGTGACCCTTTTAGTTTGTTTTGTTTCAGATATGCAGCCAGATCACGGGCAACTCCAAAGTGTGAAGCACCGTCTATACGGTTTGGCGTAATATCTACTTCGAGAATATATTCGCTCTGTATGTTGTAATATTCTTTTGCCGGAGTACCTACCTTAGCATCGGCAGGCAATACGATGATTCCCGCATGGCTTGTGCCTATTCCTATCTCGTCTTCGGCGCATATCATACCAAGCGATTCCACACCTCTGATTTTAGATCTCTTTATCGTAAAAGACTCATCGCCCGAATATAGTTTTGTTCCTACCAAGGCAACCACCACTTTTTGTCCTGCGGCAACATTTGCAGCTCCGCACACTATTTGTAGTGGCTCACTTTGCCCAACGTTTACCGTTGTAATGTGCAGGTGGTCTGAGTCGGGATGATTTACACAAGTGAGTACTTCACCTATCACTAAGCCTTCGAGACCTCCTTTTACTGTTTCTACTTCTTCTACACCGCCGGTTTCGAGACCGAGAGATGTCAGGGCATCGGCAGTTTCCTGAGGGGATAAATCGAAGTCAAGATAATCTTTTAACCAGTTGTACGAGATGTTCATATATTAATGTTTTTATTTTTTCGAAAAAGTCCGTCAAAAATACAAAATTTATTTCATTCGGTTGTTAATATAATCTATCGAATCATTTATTTGAGAAGTGGGTTATATCCTGTTTCACGCATTTATTCCTTTATGGGTGATATCAAACAAAGCAATTAAGATTGAATGGATTTTCAAACTTTCTTAATAAATATCAAATAAATGTATTTTGCATTTGTAATATCTTTACCTTCGCTTGACGAATATTAATAAAATATATGGAAATCGCAATCATAGTTCTTTTGATATTATTGAATGGTGTTTTTTCAATGTCCGAAATTGCTGTTATCTCAGCACGCAAATCAAGTCTCAAAACGGAAGCAAAACGAGGCAGTAAATCTGCTCAGACTGCAATAAAACTGTCCGAAAATCCCGATCGTTTTTTATCTACTGTTCAGGTGGGAATTACACTCATCGGTATCCTCACGGGGCTCTATTCGGGCGATGTATTGGCGGGCGATGTATCGGCATTATTTATCAATCTGGGGCTTTCTGCAAACTATGCATATCCGCTTGCCCGGTTTGGGATTGTTATAATAGTTACTTATTTCACAATTGTTCTTGGCGAATTGGTGCCAAAACGTATTGGGATGAGTTCGGCAGAGAAAGTCGCTAAAGCTATAGCTCGCCCGATGCATTATTTGTCTGTCATTGTATCTCCTTTTGTATGGCTGTTATCCAAAAGCTCGGCTTTAATATTTCGCATGCTGGGTATTTCTCTGTCCGAGTCTAAAGTTACAGAAGAAGAAATTAAGTCGATGGTAATTGAAGGAGCAGAAGACGGTGAAGTACAGGATGTAGAAAAAGAAATAGTAGAGCGTGTCTTTAATCTGGGCGATAGGGATTTGGAATCTATTATGACCAATCGGGGAGATATCGTATGGATAGATACGGATATGACAAATGACGAGATTGTGATGCTTATACATAAATATCCCTTTGATAAATATCCTGTAGGAACCAAAGATTTGGATCATGTGCTGGGAGTCGTTTATCTGAAAGATATGTTTGGTAAGATAGAATCTCCAGACTTTGATGTGAAAACTGTTGTACGCCCCGTTCAGTTCTTTTCTGAAAGTATGGAAGTGTACAGTGCTCTAGCTGACATGAAGGCTAATCATATATCGTATGCTCTTGTTTGCGACGAATTTGGTGCGGTGAGGGGAATTGTTACGTTAAAAGATATTCTGGAAGCATTGGTCGGTACTTTGTTAGATCCTCAGGAAGAGCCGGCGATCGTACAGCGTCAGGATGGAAGTTGCCTCATAGATGGGCAATGCTCATTCTACGATTTTCTTGTTTATTTCAGAATGGGAGATATGTATAACAAATACGACTACAATACAGTAAGCGGTCTGATACTGGATAAGCTGGGGCATATACCGAAGACCGGAGAGATTCTGAAATGGAAAGGTTTTATAATCGAAATTGTAGATATGGATGGCGTTCGTATAGATAAAATACTAGTTAAAAAAAATTAATATATATAATGCTTATACATACGCTATTTAAGTAAAGTAGGAAAGTAATCGAAAATAAACCATAATTTTGTCTTCGCTTAGGCAAAAGTATTATATGGTACTTGTAATTAATTAAGGTTGTTAACGGAGAACAGATATGAAAAAATTAAAGAATGTACTTTTTTACATTATATCGATAGGGTCATTCTCTCTCATATTACTTATTATACTTCAACTTGGTAAAAATAATCTGGAGGTAGGACGTACCATCTCAGAGCAAACAACAGGAGAAACCGCATGGGGCGAATTTGGTAAAAGCTTACTGCATAATATAAGTGTTCCTTTCGCCCTCTTAATGTTGCAGATAATTGTAATCATGCTGGTGGTGAAAATTTTTGGCTGGATCTGTAAAAAGATTGGTCAAACTTCGGTCATTGGCGAAATAGCGGCAGGGATCGTATTAGGTCCATCTTTATTAGGCTTATATTTTCCTGAGATTTCCCAATTTCTGTTTCCTGTATCTTCACTTGTGAATATCAACCTACTGAGTCAGGTAGGGCTTATACTCTTTATGTTTATTGTGGGTATGGAGTTGAATCTGAATGTGTTGAAGAACAGGGCTCATAGTGCTGTAATCATAAGTCATGCCAGCATCGTTTTCCCATTCACATTGGGCGCATTACTAGCATATTTTATATATGAAGACTTTACGCATGCGCATTCCGGATTTGTCTCGTTTGCACTCTTCATGGGAATTGCAATGAGTATAACAGCCTTTCCCGTTTTGGCACGTATTGTACACGAGAAGGGAATTAATAAGTCGCCGGTAGGGCCAATGGTTATTACCTGTGCAGCCATAGACGATATCACAGCCTGGTGTTTGCTTGCCGCAGTGATAGCGATAGCCAAAGCCGGAACTTTCACCAGCTCTCTATATGTGATCTTAATGGCTGTGGTATATGTACTTATCATGTTTAAGGTTGTTCGTCCCATCTTAAAGAATATTGCAGATAATCACCATTCCAAAGGAATGTCTAAAACCATAATGGGTGGCTTTATATTGATATTATTCTTATCGGCATATACTACCGAGGCTATCGGTATTCACGCCTTGTTTGGGGCTTTCCTTACAGGGGTTATAATGCCATCGAATATCCGTCTGCGTAATCTTCTGACCGAAAGGATAGAATATGTAACACTGATAATCCTGTTGCCTCTATTCTTTGTTTTCACAGGGTTGAGAACCGAAATCGGTTTATTAAATACCGGACATTTGTGGCTAGTGTGTTTTATTGTGATTGCGGTTGCCGTAACCGGTAAATTTTTGGGTAGCGCCTTGGCCGCTCGCTTTGTGGGGCAAAACTGGAAAGATAGTTTGGTGATAGGTGCATTGATGAATACCAGAGGTTTAATGGAGCTCGTTGTATTAAACATCGGTCTCGACTTAGGAATATTAACGCCCGAACTATTTGCCATGATGGTGATTATGGCATTAGTTACCACGTTTATGACATCGCCTAGTTTAAATATTCTGGATAAGATATTTAAACGAAATGAAAATTATTCTGAAATATCGGCACAGAAGAAATTTAAAGTATTGGTGCCTTTTTCAAGCCCTCAAACAGGGCGTAAGCTGTTGCTTTTGGCAAGCTGTTTGATAAAAAGAAAACAGTCACAGTCTGATCTGACATTGTTGCACTTGACGGAAGGTAGTCCGATGCATCAATACAATATAGATGAGGAAGAAGATCGTATTTTTGAGCCCGTGAAGGAAGAGGCACACTCTTTGCAACAGGATGTAAACACAATGTTTGAGGTTACAAATAATTTTCAGAACAGTATTATAAAAATTGCAAACAAAGGAGAATACGATTTTCTTTTGATTGGGAATAAAGGATATACATATTCCGACAGGTTTCTAGGGCGTTTCTCCAATGCTCTGAGTTATGTTCCCGATTATATTTTTTCTATAGTACAGAACAAGATCAGAAAAAAAGGAACGTTCAACGCACCTTTCGATGAACGTACTCGCTCTATTATTTCGAAGACCAATATGCCGGTTGGCATATTTATTGATAGAGGATTAATAACTATCCGTAACATTTTTGTTCCTATATTGGATGAGGATGATATTTTTATGGGTGACTTTATGGAAAGGCTGGCCGAAAACTCATACGTGAGAATAACATTATGGGATCGTGTAGGATTGGCCGAGAACTCGATAGAATTTGTAAAGTCTGTAAAGGCAATAAAAGCTGTGAACCCATACCTGTTTCAGCTGTGGAACAACAATATACCCGTAGATAGTGATATATTGATGAAACAAGATTTGATCTTGATTAGTCTCAATAGTTGGAAAGAACTGGATGTAAAAAAACCTAACTTGCTTCGTGATGCTCCTTCTACACTGATAATGACTAATTGAGCATAACCCATACATAGTATTAAAGAATGAACAGTCGCGATATAATAGCTCTTAAAAAAGAAATACTTCAAAACCTGTCAAAAAGACAGTTGAAAGATGTGTTTGAGTCACTGACAAAGTTGGTCGTAAACCTTCAGGATTGGAAAGTGTCTGAAACATTGAGCGAATTGGAGACAAACTACAAATATATGCTTCATTACCTGTTTGAAGGTGTTGAAGATACCGAACGGGATAATGTGTATCGTAACCTCCTAAGGTCTCTATATGAGCTGACAGACGATGTTGCCGATGAACTGTTAAATATAGAGTCGACCAATATATTTTATGAAAAGTATCGGATAAATAGATTAAAGACGAATACGCTGCCTGATTATTTGAAGCAGTTGAAGGATATTTCCGATTCTATGTCTATTGTCGATTTACTTGAGGCGGGAGAAGAAAAGAACCAGCGAAAACTTGATTTGGCGGTAAGGCGTGAACGTATAGCTTCCGATTTATTCTCCAAAGTATATGTCTCTCCCCGAGCCGAAGAAAGCGACTATAATGATTATATCTCTTTTCTCGAAAACGAGGTGATGCCTGTAAGAGAAAAGAGCCTGTTTTTGTCCGCTCTGTCTCTAAGCTTGTTTCATCGTTTCGACTATAGAAAAGTGCAGGTGTTGATGTACACATCTTTTTCCGACAATATGCAACTGCGGGTCAGGGCTATTGTAGGTCTTGTGATTCTCATGCAAATGTACGATGTGCGTTGGTCATTGTATCCTGAGCTGCAAAGCCAATTGGATATTATGTCCGAAAATCAGGAATTCCGCAGGGCTGTTCGCCGTGTTGTGATTCAGCTGATTCGTTCGCGCGAGACCGAGCAGATTAGTAAGAAGATCCGGGAGGAGATTTTGCCTGAGATGATGAAATTTAATAATCTGGCGGGTCGCAAATTGAATATGGAAGAGCTGATGGGGGGTGATACGGACTTCTCGGAAAAAAATCCTGAATGGCAAAAGGAACTTGAAGAGTCGGGGCTTGGTAAAAAGCTGCAAGAATATTCTAATTTGCAAATGGAAGGAGCCGATGTGTTTCATTCCACTTTTTCGGGATTAAAGCACTTTTCTTTCTTTTCCGAAATGAGCAATTGGTTTATGCCTTTCGATCCTTCATACTCTGAGCTTATGAGCCTGTTTCCCGAAGATAGCGGAAGTAATTTGTTGAAGACCGCCGTTCTCGATTCGGGGCATATGTGCAACTCCGACAAGTATTCTTTTTGCTTAAGCCTGTTACAGATATCTCCCGCACAACGGGATATGATGATGGGACGGATGGGTGCCGAATCGGAGGAAATCAAGCAGCTGCAAAAAGAGGCACAAGCAATGAATCCTACTATCGATGATGAGGTTACTTCAAATCAATATATTCAAGACTTGTATCGTTTCTTTAAATTACATCCATATCGCAACAACTTCTTTGATGTCTTCAAGCTGAGTTTGAATTTCTATGACAAGAAATCCATAGCTCCATTGATATCCGATGAAGAAAGTATGAGGAAGATTGCTCAGTATTGTTTCGATAAAAACAATTTCAGTGAGGCTTTGGATGTTTTCAATCGCTTGATTGATATTGATAGTCAGAATGATGATATCTGGCAAAAGATAGGGTATTGCAAGCAAATGCTCAACAATCAGGACGGTGCTTTGGCTGCTTACTTGCAGGCAGATGTGCTGAGACCCGATAATTCGTGGATCATAAGACGTATAGCACAGATATACCGAACATTGAAGAAGCCGGATATGTCATTGTATTACTATCAGAAGGCAGCAAAACTGAATCCTGATAATATAAACACGGAGCTGAATATAGGACATTGCTATCTGGAGATGAACGATTATGAGCAGGCCTTGAATACGTATTTTAAGGTAGAACTATTAGACTCCAAGGGCACAAAAGCACAGCGTCCTATTGCGTGGACTGCATTCCTGTTGAGGAAATACGAGTTAGCTCAAAAATATTACAATCAAATTTTAGAAAGAAAACCTACGATACATGATTTTTTAAATGCCGGACATGTAGACCTTTGCGCCGGTAATATGAAAGAAGCTATCGAGCATTATAAGCAAGCTGTATATAAAGAGAATGACTTCGAGTTGTTTGCAATGTTGTTCGAAGCAGATAGGGAAAGCCTTATGAATCATGGAGTAGACGCAAAAATATTTCCATTCTTATTCGATCAGATCAAATACGGAGTCGGATAAATAGAAGGTGTTTTTGAATAAAATACATTGTTTAATCGTCATCTATAAAAGCCATATAGCTTAACGTACATTAATTACGATTCTTCTGTAAGCGGTTAAAGTAGGAGTTCCATTGTCAGTTAACTCGAGTATAACATGTATCGTCTTGCCCGACGCATCGGAAGGTATGGCTACTTTGCAGGAGTATGCGTTAGTATTTTCTATATTCACTGAACCTTTGTATGTACTAGGCTCGCTATATACGAACCATTTATAATCTAATCGATCGCCATCGGGATCTGTCGATTCCGAGGCATCAAAAATCAGATAATCTCCTGCTTTTGCATTTCTATAGATACATTTCAGTGAGTTATCTCCTTCTATCGTTGCTTTAGGGTGATGATTTACCTCAGAATAGTTGCTTGTCGTTGTCCACAGCATACGGGCTGCAAAATTATTCCAGATGTGTTCTTTCCATTTATTTATAGCTCCGATACCCTCTTTGCTGCTTCCATACATATAATAGGGATCGTATTGGGTTTCGTCTTTTCCACTTTTCTCAATGAAATCCATACCGCGTATCCCCATCTGCTTTTCTTTATAGAAACGTCCTCCCCAACCGCCATAGTCGATTTCTTCGGGTACATTCAATCCATTGGCGTACACATAAAAGAAAGAAGGAGAATCACCCTCAGGTGCCCAAATACGATTAGGATAATGACTTCCTAACGGTTTGCGGCTTTGAATGTTTTCCCTGATCCAATTGTCAGAAGGTCCCCAACCGTATACTTGCTTATTGCGGATGTATATAATATTTGGAAATTTTTTGGCTATCCATGCACCTGCATCATCTTGCCCCAGTATATCGTAAATCCGTATTTTATCGGCAAAGGCTTTGAACTCTTTTTTACTCCGTGTATGCTCCACTTTCCATAATGCTTGTGCTATCGTGTTCATTCCACCCCAGGCGGCAAGCCATACGGGGCGATTGTCATCTCTTTTGTCAACGGCTTTGATAATGAGTTCTGACCCCGGCGAATCTTTCCCATCACCCACGCCGGCCATGTTGGAATATTCTTGTCCTCTTTTTATAATTGATAGAAGGTAATCTATCTCCGGATAGCCTTCCGCATGTATCTTTAAACGGGGTAAAACTTCACCGAAAGATTCGACAAGCTGCTTTATATAAGCGGTTTTATCCGGATCGTCTACCCATACCTGAGAACTGATCAGTCCTTCTATATTGATCATATTGGAGCATACCAACAAATGGATCATGGATTGGACGTCATCCGGATCGGTACCCCCAAGGTCTGTAGTAACAATTAATCTATGCTTATCGCTAGGATGAATCTGAGCTAAACAATATTCGCCTAATAGAAACAATGCTAAAGAGAAAAAGATTATTCTATTCATGGTATTTGGAGAAAATAATTTTAAACTGTAAATTTAATTTCTAGCTTTGGGTTGCACAAATTGATTTTTGTTTAAAACATGTCATATCCCGAGAAATTAAATACGTTTAATCAAAATAGAGAGAACTTTACTCCTTATGGTTTAACGTGTGAATTATGGACTCCCAGTTTGATGCCAAAACCAGACAGGCATAATGAAATAGAACTAAATTACTTCCCCTCAGGGAATATAACATATCTATTTCAAGACCGTAAAGTAATTGTCCCCTCCAAAAGGTTGGTGCTGTTTTGGGGACTTATTCCTCATCAAATCATAGGTTACGAAGGAGATAAACCCTACTATGTTTGTACAATACCTCTGACACAGTTTTTATTATGGAAATTTCCGCCGTCTTTCATAGATGAGATATTTAAAGGGAAAGTCTTTATTGAGACAAGAAGCCACTTCTCTATTCACGATGAGTTTATGATAAAGAACTGGTTAAGTGACATAAAGGAAAGCAATGGTGTTGAACTTATTTCTTTAGAAATGCATGCGCGTTTACTCAGAATGTCAAATAATGTTAGTTCGCATGAGAAGAAATCTTCAAGTTTTATACCTGGGCTAAGTTTAATAGAGCGAATCGTTGTTTATATTTCTCAGAATTATTCTCAACCTCTTAATGTGTCGGAAATAGGAAAGGCTGTCGGACTGCATCCGGATTATGCTAATTCTATCTTTAAGAAGGCATTCGGTTGTACGTTGTATGAATATGTGATTCAAGAACGAATTGCCCATGCTCAAAGGAAACTTGTGTTGTCAGATCTAAGTATCACCGAAATTGCATTTGATTGTGGATTCAATTCGATTAGCCGCTTTAATGCAGCATTCTTAAAACTAACAGCATATAGACCGGTCGAATATAGGAAAAGGTACTCTAAGCTAAATATTTAATATAAATTATGCTCTAAGTCTTTTGCTTTATAAAACGGCTGGCTTAAGACTATCGTCTCTCTGTTATGTTGAGAGGAGAGATAAATTTAAGCCAGCCGCTTTTTACTTTTAATATAATTAGTTTGTTAGAGTAGTTTTCCGCTTAAGAACATCGCTGCAATAGAGAAATAGATGATCAGTCCGGTAACATCTACCAGTGTTGCTACAAACGGAGCTGATGCAGTAGCGGGGTCTAATCCTATTTTTTTTAGCAGGAGGGGGATCATCGAACCGGAGAACGTTCCCCACAAAACAATGAATATGAGCGAAACGGATACACTCAAAGCAACCCATACCCAATATTCACCATAGTCGTATAAACCCAGTTCTTGCCATATAAATATTCGGGTAAAACCTATTACACCGAGGATAGAACCCAAAAGCAGACCTGATAAAATCTCTTTTCTCATCACATACCACCAGTTCTTCAGCTTTAGTTCGCCCAGAGCCAAAGCACGGATAATAAGACTGGCAGCCTGCGAGCCCGAGTTACCCCCGCTTGAAATGATCAGTGGAACAAACAAGGCCAACACTACGGCTTTCTCTATCTCTTCGTCGAAGTGCCCCATTGCTGATGCAGTGAGCATCTCCCCTAAAAAGAGGACAACTAGCCATCCGGCACGTTTTCTCACCATTTCAGTCAGTGATGTTTTGGTATATGAGAGGTCGAGACCTTCTGTACCCCCAAACTTTTGGAAGTCTTCTGTGCTCTCTTCTTCTGCCACATCCATTACGTCGTCGATGGTAACAATACCCAGCAGTGTGCCGTTGGTGTCGGTTACGGGTAAAGCTACACGGTCGTGGTCGGAGAATATTTTTACGGCAACTTCCTGGTCGTCGTATGCGTTAAGCGAGATTAAACGATTGTCGCTAAGCTCGCCGATGGTCTGATTGGCAGAAGCCAAAATTATTTCCTTGATGCGGATATCGGCGATAAGCTTCCAATTATCATCTACGATGTATATTACATTCAGTGTTTCGGAGTCTCGTCCGAACTTGCGGATATGGTTTATAGCCTGTTCTACTGTGTAGTATGGTCTTACCGCGACGTATTCGGGTGTCATCAGACGTCCGATACTATCTTTGGGGAAGCCCAGTAGCTTGGTGGTGATTTCTCTTTCTTCGTCCGATAGTATCTGCATCAGACGCTGGCTTACTTCGCCTGGCAGTTCTTCAAAGAAGGCTGTACGGTCGTCCGGATCAAGATCATTAAGAAGAGATGTTACTACATTGATGTTAACAGCCAGTCCTTCGATTATATCTTCTTTTTCGTCGTGAGAAAGGCGTTTGAAAGTCTCCTTTGCCAATTCTTGTGGCAACAGGCGGAATAAAATGATCTGATCAGACTTTGGTATGTCGGCAATGATTTCTGCTATCTGAACAGAATCGAGGTTGTTAAGTTCTTGTTTTACGATTTTCCAGCTTTTGTCTTCAATAAGCTGTTGGAGGCGGATTATTATTTCACTCATGATGCAATCTCCTTACTTTATCTCTGTAAGGAAATCACAATAAGACCCTTTACAGAGAGGTTAATACTTTAGTTTTGTTTCTGTAACTCGGATACGGGTCTTCGTCCATGATTCTTAATTTTTAGTGAATACTAGCCCAAATGAGTAGGGGGCGTTAAAACCGCTGCAAAAGTAATACTTTCTTCGAGAACCGCCAAAAAGAACTTTTCTTAAATGGATGCAATACGGAGTGATTAGGTTTTATTATACTTTATTATGTTTTTAGTATTCACCTATTTAGTTTTGTGTGAATAATCAATAGGTTAAAGAATATGATTAGCGGGTGTATAGCAAAAGACTATATTTCTTATATCTTCTTGCCCCCTCAAAGCAAAAAATTGTTATTTTTGTTATTCGCATTTTTGTTTAGATCAATATAAAACTAAAATAAAGAAGAAAGCATGGAAAACAGTGAATTGCTGGCACAGGTAACAGCTAAAGCAAAAACATGGTTGTCGGAAAAATACGATGCCGATACACGAAAAGAAGTTCAGGCATTGTTAGATCAAGAAGATAAAACGGAGCTTATAGAATCTTTTTACAAAGATCTTGAATTTGGGACAGGAGGTCTTCGCGGAATTATGGGTGTGGGTACCAACCGCGTGAATATATATACAATCGGAGGTGCAACACAAGGGCTGGCTAATTATCTATTGAAGGAGTTTTTTTCATTAAAAGAAATAAAAGTAGTGATCGGCCACGATTGTCGTAACAATAGCCGTTTGTATGCCGAAATTTCGGCAGATATTTTTGCTGCAAACGGAATCAAGGCATATCTGTTCGAAGACTTACGACCTACTCCCGAAATTTCGTATGCTATCCGCAAACTAGGCTGTCAGAGTGGTATAATGATTACAGCTTCTCACAACCCGAAAGTATATAACGGTTATAAGGTATATTGGGAAGACGGTGCGCAGGTTATCCCTCCGCATGATAAGAGCATTATCGCTGAGGTTAACAGAGTGAAAGTGGATCAGATCAAATTTAAAGGCGGTGATAAAAAGCTGATCGAAATACTCGGTAAGGATATGGACAATGCCTATATACAGGACTTGAAAACATTGCTTCTTTCTCCCGATTCGATCAAGCGTCATGCAAATATCGGTATTGTTTATACGCCTCTGCATGGTACAGGATTTACAATTATCCCTAAAGCACTAAAAGAATGCGGGTTTACCAATATTATCAACGTACCTGAACAGGATGTGTTGAGTGGCGATTTCCCTACAGTGATATCTCCAAACCCTGAAGATCCTGCCGCTATGGCATTGGCTGTGAAAAAAGCAGAAGAAACAAATGCCGAGTTGGTATTTGCTACCGACCCTGATGCTGACCGTTTTGGTGCAGGTATCCGCAACGATAAAGGAGAATTTATCTTGCTCAACGGTAACCAAACAATGCTTATCCTTATCTATTATATAATCACACGCCGTAAGGAATTGGGATTGCTCTCAAAGAAAGACTATACAGTACGTACAATCGTTACCAGTGCTTTGACTCAGGTTGTATCTGAGAAGAATGGCGTGGAGATGTTTGAGTGCTACACCGGCTTTAAATGGATAGCTGCTGTAATGCGTGAGCTGGAAGGTAAGCGTAATTATATAGGTGGGGGTGAAGAAAGTTACGGATTCTTGGCTGAAGACTTTGTGCGTGATAAGGATTCTGTTTCTGCTGCCATCTTGTTTGGTGAAATCGCCGCATGGGCAAAAGACAACGGAAAAACATTGTACGAAATGCTTCAGGATATCTATGTGGAATATGGATTCTCTAAAGAGAAAGGTATTTCGGTAACGAAAGAAGGTAGGAGCGGTGCTGAAGAAATAGAAGCGATGATGAAAAATTTCAGAGAAAATCCGATCAAAGAAATAGCCGGCTCGAAAGTGATATTGATCAAAGACTTTGTGACATTGAAGGCACAAGATTTTAGCATCAATGAAGAATATACTCTTGAGATGCCTACTACTTCGAACGTACTTCAATACTTTACACAGGATAAAACGAAAGTATCAATCCGTCCTTCGGGAACAGAACCGAAGATAAAGTTCTACATAGAAGTTCAGGACAAGCTGAAATCACGTGAAGAATACGATGCAGTGAATGCTGCTACTGAAAAGAAAATAGAACAAGTATGTAAAGATTTGGGCATATAAGAATTGCCCGAAGAATGAATATAAAGCACTTCTAAGTCTATGAATCAGACTTAGAGGTGCTTTTTCGTATATGTGTATGCAGGGGCTATCTTGTGGTTGTCGGATATAGATGGGCAGGAACAAGCCACTGCTCATACTTCCAAAACACAATTTATTATACTGAATAATACGAACGATCTCGTATGAAAGATTTTAACATAGAATAGCAAGAACCCTGTTTTGCTTTAAAAATGCCCCTTTATCATTTTTGTCCAATTTTATCTATTATAGTAATCAATCATAATTATTGTCTTATAGTCTTTTGTTATGGTGAGGCAACGAAGTATAGTGACTCTTTAAAGACACAGGATGATAAAAAAGGCGACAATAAATTTATTCCTAGCACTTAATTTATAATAGATATGGCAAAGTACACAGAGCGATTGGTAGAAAGGATAATTTCTTTTATCGAAGAAGATATATATAGTATTTCGGAAATATGTAATGCATTGAATATAAATCGAAAAACATTTTATGAATGGCGTAAAACAAAACCCGAGTTTAACGAGGCTGTTGAAAGAGCGATAGAATGTCGAGACGACAAACTCCTGATGGTGGCACGCAATTCGTTGAAGAAGAAGCTGGAAGGCTATACCCTCACCGAAACCCGGACAGTGTATGTCCCCGATGAGAGCAATCCTGAAAAGTTAGTGTTAAAATCCCGGACTGTCAGGCAAAAGGAATATGCTCCGGATACCCATGCCATAAAACTGGTATTGTTACAAAATGAAGCCAAAGAAGAGAAAGAGGCAGAGTATAAGCAAGAACCTGCTTTAACAATCGTGGTGCGCGATCCTACCACAGCAGAGAGTTTAAATCTCTTGCGTGAAAATCTTAGAAATAATCATTCGGTAGAACAAAAGAAAAAAGAGGAAGCAGTTGCAGACGATCAGGCAATTAAACCGTCCGATAAACCCTTAGCAATAAAGGAAGCTAATACGGAGGTAGAGACTCAGCCAAAGAAAAAATCAAAACATGTTATCATTCCCAATCTGAACACAGGGCCGTTGCCTCCCGGATACCGTTACAGAGGGTGACGACTGAAAAAGGGGGATATGTGTTACTTTTGTTACTTTTTATAGAAATAGTTGGAGGAAGAAGACAAAGCGAGGTGAAAATATAGATTATTTCAATCGATAGAGTCGTCGAACTCCCGTTCCATATCCATTAGCTCTTTTTTTATTTGTTCCAGTTTTTGGATAACCTGAATTTTGCGGGCTTCTTCGTCTTTTTTCTGTCTTAGGGTCTGGCGTGCACCTTCGAGGGTAAGACCTTTTTCTCTTACTAAATGATAAACGATGGCAATGTTTTCGATATCGGCTTTTGTGTACTGGCGTGTACCTCCTTCCGTTTTCCTTGGTCTGATGATGTCAAACTCACCTTCCCAAAAACGGAGCAGCGATTCGTTCACTTTAAAGTGCGAAGCAACTTCTCTCAGCGAGTAGTACAGGCGGTTACTATTTTCGAAATCGATTTTCATAGCAGCATCAATCCATTACCTGTCCGTGGTTAGCGGCAATTTGTAACATCTTATCATACTCAGCAGGAGAGAGATCCATAAAGTAGTATTTGGCCGGATTGTCGGGCTGACCTTTTACGTGTACCTCGTAGTGCAAGTGCGGACCTGTCGATTTTCCGGTGTTGCCCACTTCTCCGATCAGCTCGCCACGGGTAACCTTTTGTCCTAGGCGTACCTTGTATTCGTTGAGGTGAGCATATAACGTTTCATAGCCATAACCATGACTGATCATAATACATTTACCATATCCCTGCTTCCAGCCTACCTCTATTATTGTCCCATCGCCGGTCGCATACACGGGTGTTCCTATGTTTGCGGCAAAGTCCATTCCTGCATGAAAGCGGGCTGTACCATAAATAGGGTCGATGCGTGTGCCGTATCCCGAGGCTACTTGTTTCAGGTATCTGTCGGGTACAGGTTGTATGCTTGGTATATGTTTCAGACGATCTTTTTGGCTTTTGGCAAGGCTGAGCACCTCATCAAACGAGTTAGACTGTATATAGATTTGCTTTTCGATGAAGTCCATCTTCTTTGTAGTTTGGATAATCAAATCGGGGCTTTTCAACTCCATCAGGTAATCGTACCTTCCGATACCTCCGACTCCCGAACTTCGGATAGAGGAGGGGATAGGGTCTGCATGGAATATTGCCCTGTAGAGATTGTCGTCTCGTTGTTGTATGTCTCCGATCACATTTATGACTTCGTCCATCCGCTTAGACAAGACTTCGTACTGCGCACGGATCAGTTCATCTTCTTTCTTCTGGGCTTTATCCCAAGGCGTATCGAAGAAATAGGTAACTGCTATCAGACCGACTATACCAACTACAATACCCGATATCAGGTGACGGAAAACCACAATTATCCTATCTTTGCGGCTAGGATAAATTCTGTCATATGTGAGTGTTTGCGGATTGTATCTGTAATATACTTTTCGCTTCATTTTATGGTTCCTGTCATTTTTATTTTCGCGAGTTCGACAAAAGTAAAGTTTTTGCGCTATTTTTGCAAATTGATTATAATAAAGAAACAGAAATTAATGTGGCAACATGAAAATGTGAAAATTAGCAAACAGTTAGGAGTGTATCCGATGTCTGCTAATTGGCTAATTTACTAATTTTAAAAATATGATGACTTCTAAAGAAATTCGTGAATCGTTTAAATCCTTCTTTGCATCTAAAGAGCACAAAATTGTACCATCGGCACCGATGGTGATCAAGGGTGACCCTACACTGATGTTTACTAATGCGGGTATGAACCAGTTTAAAGATGTTATTCTGGGTAATGCGCCAATCAAGTATGCACGTGTAGCCGATTCTCAAAAATGCCTTCGAGTAAGTGGGAAGCATAACGATTTGGAAGAGGTAGGGCACGATACTTACCATCACACGATGTTCGAAATGCTTGGAAACTGGTCTTTTGGAGACTATTTCAAAAAAGAGGCGATCGAATGGGCGTGGGAATATCTGACAGAAGTTTTGGCATTAGATAAAAACCGTCTCTATGTTACTGTTTTCGAAGGCAGCCCTTCCGAAGGCTTGTCTCGTGACGATGAAGCGGCAGCCTATTGGGAAAAGTATTTGCCGGTAGACCGGATTATCAATGGCAACAAGAAAGATAACTTTTGGGAAATGGGTGACACAGGTCCTTGTGGTCCCTGCTCCGAAATACATATAGATTTACGTTCGGATGAAGAACGTGCAAAAGTTGATGGGCTGACATTGGTGAATCAGAGTGACCCTCAGGTTGTAGAAATCTGGAACCTCGTGTTTATGCAATACAACCGTAAAGCCGACAAGTCGCTTGATCCGCTTCCTGCTAAAGTGATTGACACAGGGATGGGATTCGAACGTTTGTGTATGGCTGTTCAAGGGAAGACATCGAACTATGATACAGATGTATTCCAGACTATAATAAAGGCTCTTGGGGCTTTGGCTAACACTACATACGGTGACGATACGAAGAAAGACATTGCGATGCGTGTGATAGCCGATCATGTGCGTACTATTGCATTTTCTATAACAGACGGGCAGTTGCCATCGAATGCCAAAGCGGGATATGTGATTCGTCGTATTCTTCGCCGTGCCGTTCGTTATGGATATACGTTCCTTGATCAGCACAAGTCGTTTATGTATAAGCTGCTACCTGCATTGATAGAAACAATGGGAGATGCTTATCCTGAGCTTATCCAACAGCAGACGCTGATTGAAAAAGTAATGAAGGAAGAAGAAGAGTCTTTCTTGCGTACATTAGAGACAGGGATAAAATTATTAGATAAGCAAATAGCTGATGCAAAAGCAAAAGGATTGACAGTCCTAAGCGGTATTGAAGCCTTTACTCTGTATGATACATACGGATTTCCTCTCGACCTTACAGAGCTGATTCTGAAAGAGAATGGTATGTCTGTAGATGAAGCCGGCTTTAAGGCAGAGATGCAAAAACAAAAAGACCGTGCCCGCAATGCCGCAGCAGTAGAAACAGAAGACTGGGTGACATTGAAGGACGGTGATCCAGAGTTTGTAGGTTATGACCTCACTGAATGTGAAACCGAAATATTACGTTACCGTAAGGTAAAACAAAAGAATAGCGAGTTTTATCAGATTGTACTGAGTCGCACTCCATTTTATGCTGAAATGGGAGGACAGGTAGGTGATAGTGGTTGGCTTGCAACCGATGACGAAACAATCGAAATATCGGATACTAAGCGTGAAAATAATCTGGCAGTACATTTGTCTAATAAGCTTCCTCAAGATCTGACAGCTACATTTATAGCCCGTATCAATCTGAAGAACCGTACAGCAACAGAGTGCAACCATACTGCAACGCACTTGTTGCACGAAGGACTGCGTGAAATACTGGGTAGTCACGTAGAACAAAAGGGGTCGTATGTATCTCCATCTGTTCTTCGCTTCGACTTCTCTCATTTCCAAAAGTTGACAGACAAGGAGATTCGTGAAGTAGAACGTTATGTGACAGGTAAGATCAGAGAGAACATCATTCGTGAGGAAATGCGTCATGTACCTATTGCCGAAGCGAAAGAAATGGGTGCGATGGCTCTATTTGGCGAAAAGTATGGTGAAGATGTACGTGTAATACGCTTTGGCGATTCAGTAGAACTTTGTGGAGGTACTCATATATCTTCTACAGGACGTATCGGTTCGTTCCGTATTATCAACGAGAGTTCGATTGCTGCTGGTATCCGCCGTATAGAAGCAATTACGGCTGAGGCTTGCGAAGACTACTTTTATGCTCAACAAGATATATTGACAGAGGTGAAATCCCTGTTTAACAATACTCCAAATCTGACTCAGGCTCTTCGTAAATTCTTTGAGGAAAATGCCGAAATGAAGAAGACCGTTGAAGAGTATGTAAAGGAAAAGACAGTTCAGATTAAAGATGCTCTGATAAAGAAAAAGCAGGTTATAAATGGTATTGATTTCTATGTATTGAATGGCCCATTTCCGGGTGAAGTTGTAAAGGATATCGCTTTCCAGATAAAAGGTCAATTCGCAGAAAATACAGCTTTTGTAGGAGCTACCGAATACGAAGGAAAACCATTACTTACTGTGATGCTAAGCGACGACCTAGTAAAGGATCACGGATTGAATGCATCCCAACTGGTGCGTGATGCCGCTAAGCATATTCAAGGTGGAGGTGGAGGTCAACCTCACTTTGCTACAGCCGGTGGTAAAAATACCGAAGGTTTGACAAAGGCTTTGAACGAAATAATGGAAAAGATAAAATAAGGAAATATCCTTTATTCTAATATAGAAAGAGCCGAAAGTTAAATTTTGGCTCTTTTTGTTTCTATTTATCCAAAATCTTATATCTTCGTGGAAATCCTAATACCATAAATGAATATGAGAAAAGCAATGTTAATTGTATCTGCTGCACTTTTTCTTGTGCTGGTACTGGTTTATATATGTACACGTTAAGTTTGTGTAGCTGAAAGCTTATTTTTTAGCTCTTGGTACCCATTCTTTTGGGGCTTGACTATATCTGTATTCATATATAGATAGTATATATACTTTTGGGTATAATGAAAAAGATTAGATCCGGATATTGATAATTGAAGACTTGCACAAAAGCGATGATAGGATATAAAACAATAAAATGCTTATTTTTGTGTTTTATATATGATTAATCAGCTGTTGGTTTATACGTGTCACAAAATAATCTAGTACGTACACTATACATAGGATTTGGTGTATTGTTTATCCTCCTTATCACATCGTCATGTTCTAATAAGAAGAACACCGCCTTGACACGTTTTTACCATTCGGTGAATACACGTTATAATATACACTACAATGCTGATATAGCTTACAAAGAAGCGCTCGAAGCAAAAGAGAAGGGGAGGGAAGACAATCTTTCGCAATTGGTCTATATTTTCCCGAAAAGTACGGACTCACTTGGTGCATCATCGGGGAATTTTACAACCACTATAGACAAAACAACCAAAGCGATCAAGCTGCATTCGATAACTGCAAAACCCAAACGTGATCCCGATAGGCGAAACGATGCCGAATATCAGGCGTGGCTTCGTCAAAAAGAATATACTCCGTTTATGGATCAGGTATGGCTGTTGCTGGCGAAAGCCGAATTTCAGGATGGGAACTATTTGCAAGCTGTCAGTACGTTCCTGTATATAACCAAAATATACAGTACCAATCCCGAGATTGTTGCTGAGTGTCAGTTGTGGATAGCCCGTGCATATACTGAAATGGGATGGATGTATGAAGCCGGAGATATCTTACATAAAATAGAGATAGCAGGAGGACCCCCCGAAAAGCATAAAGGTTTTTATGCATTGGTGAAAGCCAACTATCTGGTTTGTAATAATGAGTATGATGCTGCCATACCTCAATTGGAGATAGCCATAAAGAGCGAAAAGAATAAGCATCAAAAGACCCGCATGAAATATCTTTTGGGGCAGCTTTATGCTCAGCTGGGAGACAAAGCCAAAGCAGATAAGGCGTTCGCGTCTGTTAAGGGTATGAGTACACCTTATAAGTATACATTCAATGCACAACTCAGACAAATAGAGCTGGATGACTCTCCGGCAAAGACAAAGGCATTATCCATACTGTCGGGTATGTCTAAGAAGTCACGTAACAAAGAATATCTCGATCAGATATATACTACTTTGGGAGACATATATCTTCAGAAAACAGATACCTTGAAGGCTGTTGAAAGCTATAAAAAAGGAGCGAAAGAGAGTACCCGTAATGGATACGACAAAGCAATGGCTCAGATAAAACTCGGAGACCTATATTTTCTTAAGCGCAAATTTGTCTTGGCTCAACCGTGCTATTCAGAAGCTTTGCCTCAATTGAATAAATCTCATCACGATTATCCAAAAGTATCTTTAAGGTCGAGTGTACTAGATGAACTGGTTGTACATGTTAAAGTAGTAGAAGAACAAGATAGTTTGCAATATATAGCTCAACTTCCCGAAGAGGAACGTTTTCGCATTATCAATGAAAAAATAGAAGATCTTAAAAAAGAAGAAGCAAAAAGGCAAGAAGAAGAGGATACCCAAAGGCGGATCGAAGAACGACAGGAGCGCATATCGTCTTGGGATGATATAAATGAACAACTGTTTGACCAATCT
Organism: Dysgonomonas sp. 37-18; assembly: GCF_001899125.1. Classification (NCBI taxonomy): domain Bacteria; kingdom Pseudomonadati; phylum Bacteroidota; class Bacteroidia; order Bacteroidales; family Dysgonomonadaceae; genus Dysgonomonas; species Dysgonomonas sp. 37-18. Next base: position 386,716 of record NZ_MKVC01000023.1, read on the forward strand.
AACAAGACGCCAGTAGCCCCCCCTGTTATTACACAGCAAGGTGCAGCTACATTCTATTTCTATAACGAACAAGCAGTAAATCAGGGTAAGATAGCATTTCAACAACAATGGGGAAATCGTAAGCTGGAAGATGATTGGCGCAGACGTAATAAGCGCTCTACAGCGATTTTTGATGAGGTAGATGCCGCGCAAGAAACCGATTCACTGAATACAGAAGTGCATCGGATAAAGGAGCTTCAAGCTCAGAATGAAGAACTCAACAAACCAAAGAATGCCGTTGATGATGAATATTCCGTTGATTATTATTTGCAACAATTACCTCTGACTCCCGAAGCTATTAAAGAATCGAATGTCCTTATCGAGGATGCCTTGTATAAGATGGGGCTGATATATAAAGATAAGTTGCAAGATATGGATTTGGCTATCGATGCCTTTAATACAAATATACACCGTTTCCCTAATACGCCTAACCTGGAAGAAATTTACTATCAACTGTTCCTTATTTATATGCGTTTAGGAGATAATAATATGATGGCTATATACCGATCTAAACTGATGAATGAGTTTGTATCGGGTAAGTACGCCGGGCCTGTTTCTCAACCCGACTATGAATGGAATTTCCGAAACATGGCTAGCTTGCAGGATTCTCTCTACAACGAAGCTTATAAAGCATATCAACACGCAGATGTGGAAACTGTAAGGCGCAATTATACAGCAATGAATACCAAGTATCCGTTTACTGACCTGATGCCTAATTTTACTTTACTGAATGCATTGACTTATGCTCAAGAACGTGATGCGGGCAACCTGGAAGCGAGCTTGACGGATTTAGTGAAGAAATATCCGAAGTCTGATATTACTCCTTTGGCAGGCGAAATACTCGAACGTCTGAAAAGCGGGAAAATATTACTCTCGGATGGTTCTCCCGTCACCGGATTCGACTGGAGTAAGGCTTATCAGGGTGCTGATTCTTTGCTTGCTTCTAAAGGGAAAACGTTACAATACTCCGACACGTTGGATGTGCCTTATGTGTTGATGCTGATGTTTAAACCAAAGACGATAGACCGAAACGAATTACTGTATCAGGTGGCCGACTATAACTTTACCAATTATGTTATTCAGACATTCGACCTGAGCTTCGATACAGATCCGCCGTATGAGGTATTGCAGATGAAAGGATTTAATTCTTTTGCAGCAATAAGGTCATATCTATCGAAAGCATATAACAAAGAAGGGCTCATACAGCACCTCGATACGGCAATTCTTGTAGTGCCGATATCAACAGATAATTATATCAATGTGCTTCCTCGTCTTGGCTTAGATAAATATATGGCATACTTTAGAGAGCATTATTCAGAACAATTCCCTCAGTTGATAGCTTCATGGAGAGGTGTGGAATATATGGAATCTAACCAGCCTGTAGAAATAGCAGAAGCTGTTGAGGCTAAAGAGGAGAGTAAAGTTAAAGAGCTTGAAGAACTGGTAAAAGAACCTGTAATTATACCACAAAGACCTGTCGTGCCTGAAAAGCCTGTACAAAAACAACCTGAAACGAAAGTAAATGATAAACAGATAACAGGGGATGACTTGTTGTCGAAAGATCAATTACAAAAAGCCGGAGAAATAAATAACGTTATAGATGATATATCTAATGTTGTCAGCAATCCTGTTGATGGTATTAAGAGTTTGTTTGACCGATACAAGAATAGGGAAAAACTGACAAAAGAAGAAAAGCAAGAACTCAAGGAAGATGAGAAATTGCGTAAAGAACACGAAAAACAACAAAAAGCAATAGAAAGAATTCGCTTAGATTCTATCAACAAAGTAGAGAAAGCCCGAACAGACTCGATAGCGAATGTAGAAAAAGCACTCGAAGATTCTATTAAGACTGCGAATAAGCAGGTTGAGGAACAAAAACGACTGGAAGAGAAGCAAAAAGAAGATGCAGCCAAAGTTGCTGTGAAGGCTCGTGAAGATGCCCGTAAACAGAATGAGGCAGACCGTAAGCAAAAGGAACGTGAACAGAAAGAACGCTTGCGTCAGCGCGAAAAAGAACGGAAGGAAAAAGAAAAGGTTAAAGAACAGGAACGCAAACAAAAAGAGCGCGAAGCGGAAGAAAGAAGAAAGCAGCGTTTGAAAGAAAAAAGATGAAAAATGAGCTTTTGGCATCAAAAACTAAAAAAGGTGTGCTCTGATAGTTGAAATAACAAAAAAAAATCATTAATTTGCCTTATCAATTACTAGAGGCTATGCCTTTCATCCTAAAAACTAACTATATGAACGAGAACCTAAATCCTGAATTGCCAGAAAATAATCTACCAGAGGAAGTTACAAACCAATCTGTTGAAGAGGAAGCGAAAGAGCAATCGGAAACATCTACAGAGACTTCGGTGGCAAAGCAAGTATCTTTGACCAAAGATGAGATAATTGAAAAATTAAAAAACTTGACCGCACAAACTGAAATTCCTTCGAGAGCTGAAGTAGAGTCGCTTAAGCAAGCTTTTTATAAGTTGCGTTCTGCTGCTATAGAAGAGCAAAAGACCCAATTTATTGAAGCCGGAAACGATGCCGAAGCATTTGTTCCTGCACCTGATCCGAGTGAGGATGTGCTGAAAACTTTCTTGAGTGAATTAAAAGAAAAACGTGCAAGCCAGGCAGCAGCCGAAGAAAATCTTAAAGAAGAAAATTATAATAAAAAACTTCAGATAATAGAGTCAATTAAGAACTTGACCGAAAGTTCTGATGACTTCAATAAGCTGTATAAAGAGTTTAAAGACTTACAGCAGGGATGGAATGATGTAACCTCGGTTCCTCAGTCGAAAGAGAAAGAATTGTGGAAATCTTACCAAATATATACAGAGAAGTTTTATGATCTGATAAAGATCAACAATGAATTTCGTGATTATGATTTCAAGAAGAATCTTGAACTCAAAAATGCGATTTGCGAATCGGTAGAAAAACTGATAGATGATACTGATTCGGTTTCGGCTTTTCATCAGTTACAGAATTTCCATCAGCAATGGCGCGAGATAGGTCCTGTTGCGAGAGAACTGAGAGAAGAAATCTGGACTCGATTTAAGAACGCTTCTACAGCTATAAATAAAAAATATCAGACTCATTTCGAGTCACTCAAAGGTAGGGAAGAAGAAAATCTGGTTGAAAAGACTGCAATTTGTGAAGCCTTGAAAAACATAGATTATTCTACTTTGACTTCTTTCAAAGAATGGGATGAAAAGAGCAAGGAAGTGATAGAGCTTCAGGCTAAGTGGAAGACAATCGGTTTTGTTCCTAAAAAAGTAAATAATCAGATATTTGAAGAGTTCCGTTCGTTGTGCGATGCATTTTTCGAAAAGAAGAGTGAATTCTTTAAGGGTGTGAGAGGTGAAATGGACGAAAATCTGGACAAGAAACGTGCATTGACAGAACAAGCAAAAGCCCTAAAAGATAGTACAGACTGGAAGTCTACAACAGATAAGTTGATTGCTATACAGAAAGAGTGGAAGACTATAGGGCCTGTGCCTCGCAAATACTCGGATGCTATATGGAAAGAATTTGTAACGGCTTGCGATTATTTCTTCGAACAAAAGAAGAAGAATGAGTCTTCTCAGAAGAGCGAAGAATTGGATAATCTGGCTGCTAAAAAAGAAATAATAGAGAAGATCAAAAATGTTGATCAGTCTTTGGATCCATCTGAACTTATCGCTAAGGTGCGTGAGTTAGCAGACGAATGGCATAAGATCGGTTTTGTTCCATTCAAAGAAAAGGATAAAATTTATAAAGAATTCCATCAGGCTGTTGATGCTCATTATGATCGTCTTAAAGTAGATAAGACAGAACGCCGCTTCGAATCTTTCAAATCGAATATAAAAGACATTTCGAAACAGGATAATCCTAAGAGAGCTTTGTACAGAGAGCGTGATCATTTGATGCATCAGTACAATAAAGTAAAATCAGATCTTCAGACTTATGAAAACAACATGAACTTCCTCTCTATTTCGTCTAAAGGGGCTAGTGGACTGTTGAAGGATGTAAATAATAAGATTGAAAAGCTGAAAGAAGAAATGGAGTTGCTTGTTAAGAAAATAGAGGCTCTTGATGAGAACCTGAATGAATTGGAAAAGTAGAATTTATTGAAAATACATAGAGAAGAAAGGTTGTCTAATATGGACAACCTTTTTTGTTTTGACAGTGTTCACAATATGTTCGAATGTATTGCTCGAAGTTTTACAATTAATGAAAAAACAACTCTATACAATCAGACTTCACCAATCATGTATATATTAATAATCAACGCCCGCCAATTATTTGTAAAAGTTTAGACTAGATCTGACAGTCGGGCAAATTTTTCAAGGCTGTATATTTGGGTTTTCTAAGACATAATTTCTTGGAATAGGATAATAATTAGAGGGGGATTTTCGTCCCCCTTGACCATTCCGGTCAGTCAGGTTATTTCTGACAGGTTGTCCCCCCGGCAGAGCCGGTTTCCTCTTCACCTGACACAGACAAAGATACAACATTTTGATAATGATTGGATAATAACTTCTCTTTTGCCAGATGAAGGCTGTCATTCCAAGTCTGCATTGGAGTCTTACCATAACAATGTTTGCCTGAATGGGGTCTTTCATTGTTATAGTATTCCAACCAAACATCGAGATCAGCTTGTAATTCCCCGATGGTGTTATACATCTTTTTACGGAATGCAGTAGCATAGAACTCATCCTGCATAGTTCTATGGAAGCGTTCGCAGATACCATTTGTCTGCGGACTTTTTGCTTTAGTCTTAGTATGATCAATGTCCTCGATAGCAAGATATAACTGAAATTCATGATGTTCCCTTGCTCCACAATATTCAGTACCCCTGTCGGTCAAAATGCGCATCAAGGGTATACTATATTGGTCATACATAGGGATAACCCTATCATTGAGCATATCGGCTGCGACCAAAGCTAACTTACGGTCATAGAGTTTGGCTGTAGCTACTTTGGAATAAGTATCGATAAAGGTTTGCTGATAGATTTTACCGACACCTTTGATGTAACCGACATAATAAGTATCCTGTGCTCCGAGAAAACCGGGGTGGTGCGTTTCAATCTCACCATGGGCAACCTTTTCCTCTTTGGCTTTCTCTAAGGCGACAACCTGAGATTCAGTCAAGATCAGACCTTCCTGTGCAACCTTTGTTTCAAGGGCTTTAAGACGCTTTTGGAATGTCTCCAAATCATGGCGTAACCAAACACAGCGAACACCACAAGGAGAGATAAACAAGCCTTCTTTCTTTAGTTCATTCGAAGCTCTGGTCTGACCGAAAGCCGGGCTTTCAACTGCAAAGGCTACGACGCGCTCTTCAATATGTGCCTCTATGCGATTTTTCACATTGGGTACCCGGCGGTTCATGTCCTTGAGTGCTTGTTCGCCGCCATCTTCAAATAACTCCTTGTAACGATAGAAAGTCTCCCTGCTATAGCCTAAATACTTACAGGCTCTCGATACGTTTCCTAATTCTTCTGCTAAGGACAACAATCCTAAACGGCTTTTAATTACTTTTGTTTCTAAACTCATTTTCTGACATTTTAAAGGGTTAAACTTTTTTGTTTACTTATGCAATACAAACTTAATTGTTTGCCCTTTAACTGTCAGATCA